>CALKWT010000258.1 GCA_938003885.1 uncultured Balneolaceae bacterium
TTCGCCTGCCCGGAGGTGCTGTACTGCCTGCAATAAAGGCAACAACAGGTTTGGTTACATGCTCACGAATGTAGGCAGCTGCTTCC
This sequence comes from uncultured Balneolaceae bacterium, assembly GCA_938003885.1. GTDB lineage: Bacteria > Bacteroidota > Rhodothermia > Balneolales > Balneolaceae > Rhodohalobacter. Next base: position 87 of record CALKWT010000258.1, read on the forward strand.
TCTTCGGCCGATCCGCCAATTTCACCGATAAGCACAATGGCTTCCGTATCCGGGTCCTCCTGAAATAGCTTTACAGCGTCTGTGTGAGTTGTTCCGATCACCGGATCCCCACCGATACCGATCGCTGTACTCTGGCCCAATCCCTCCTTGGTGAGCTGATCCACAGCCTCGTAGGTCAGCGTTCCTGAGCGGGATATCAGGCCTACCGGCCCTGGTGTAAAGATCATCGCCGGCATAATACCAACTTTAGCCTCTCCCGGTGTAATCACGCCCGGACAGTTGGGTCCCACAAGGGTCGCCCCGTGATTTACACAGACCTGCTTCGCCTTGATCATATCCTGCACAGGAATACCTTCAGTAATACAGATGATGACTTTGATACCCGAAATGGCCGCTTCAATGATCGCATCCGCAGCAAACGCCGGGGGTACAAAAATTACAGATGTATTTGCTCCCTCTTGTTCAACGGAGTCAGCTACAGTATTGAAGACGGGCCTGTCGAGATGAGTCTGCCCCCCTTTGCCCGGGGTCACCCCGCCAACCAGATTGGTTCCATACTCAATCATCTGTTCCGAATGAAACGTGCCTTCACTTCCCGTGAAGCCCTGTACTATTAAACGGGTATCTTTACCAACTAATACACTCATCTGAAAGATCTTTTTAATTTGCTGATTGCTGTTTCTGAAATTTCATGAAAGATACCATCATTGAGTTTGATTGCCAAAGCTTTATGTTTATTTGTAGGGAATGACATATATTTTTTTCCGGGAGACAATTTTGGTATCATTTTACTATGATTACGGATGAGAAAAAAGATGAGATCCGTGCCACCGCAGATATCGTAGAGGTGGTCGGAGAGTATGTGAGACTTAAAAAATCAGGAAATGGATTTACAGGCCTCTGCCCGTTTCATACCGAGAGAACCCCCTCTTTTCATGTAACGCCGGGGATGGGTATCTATAAATGTTTTGGCTGCGGAGCCAGTGGTGACATCTTCAGTTTCGTTATGGAGATGGAAGGTATCAGCTTTCCCGAATCGATGCGGATGCTGGCGGATCGCTACGGCATCTCCCTTCCCGAACCAGGTGAAGAGAGTGAGCGCCAGAGTGAGTTATCCAGGCAAAGAGAGGGAATTTATCACGTCCTCAGATTTGCGGGATTGTGGTTCCATACACGGCTGCTGGAAGAAGAAGAGGCGGAGCCGGCACGCAACTACCTTCTGAAACGCGGCTATCCGAAGAAAATCTGGAGATCGTTCGGGCTGGGGTATGCTCCCCGGGGGAATGCCCTGCTCAACGCCGCTTTAAAAGAGGGCTTTAAGGAAGAGGTTTTACTTCAGGCCGACCTGATCAAAGAGAGCAACAGGGGCAGCGGGTACTATGATGCTTTCCGGGAGCGGCTGATGTTTCCTATTTTCAATCCCTCCGGAAAACTAATTGCGTTTGCCGGCCGGATTCTGGACGAGCAGAAGAGAGCTGCAAAATATATCAACTCTTCGCAAACACCGGTCTATAACAAGAGTGAAGTGGTTTACGGGGTTAATTTTGCCCGAAATGAGATCCGAAAAGAGAAAGAAGTTATTTTGGTGGAGGGATACACCGATGTCATTACGATGCACCAGTACGGCATAAAAAATGTCGTGGCATCCAGCGGAACTTCTCTTACTCCGGGACAGCTGCAGATTCTGCAGCGTTACGGCAAGAGAATAATTATGATCTACGATGCAGACAGTGCGGGGCAGGCAGCTATGGAGCGGGGAATGGATATTGCCCTGGAACAGGGGATGGAGGTCGAGCTGATGGAACTGCCCTCCGGGCAGGATCCCGACTCTTTTGTAAAGCAGTTTGGCAGAGACTCATTCTTCGAATTCAAAAGGGAGCATGCGGAAGATTTTATAACCTTCTCGATTCATAAAGCGGAAAAAGAGGGAAAGATGGAGAGTCCGGCCGGACGTGCAGAGGTCATCAGGCAGATCATAGAAAGCATTTCCGGTATTCCGGAAGAGCTCGAAAGACAGTTATATATACAGCATCTCCATCAGAAGACGCAGGTCTACCGGAAGGGATCGGACAGGGAGCTGTTCCAGCAACTCGAACGGGTACTGGCTGAAAACCGTCAGCGAAGACGATTCCGTAAGCAGGGAGAAGGGATGCCAACTCTTTCACCTGCAGAAGCCGATGGGAGCAGGGCTCCGGTCCCGAAAACACGCAGGCCGGTTAGAAAAAAGGGATCCCCCCCTAAATATGAACTGGAGATGATCCGTCTGCTGCTCGTCTATGGGGAGCAGATGCGAAGGTTTGTAGGACACACAATTGGCGAGGATCATTTTGAAGATGATTCGTTAAAATTGTTTTTCAGAGATATCATGAAACGACAGATCGAGGGTTCGGAGATATCGGTTGATCATTATATGGACCGGGAGAGCCCGTTTCCATCCCTGCTGGCTGATATACTAGTTGAGCAGCACACGGTTAGTAAAGGGCTTGCAAAAGTGACCGGTGGAGTCTATCAAAAAGACAGAAACCCTGTGCGTACAGCCAAAGCTACACTTAAGTCTCTACGGTTGGCTTATTTGCAGCGCAAAAGAGAAGAGATTCCCGAAAGGCTCAAAAGGGCCGGGAAAGAGGAACGTCAGAAGCTGATAGAAATCAACACCCGCATTCAAAAAGAGTTTTCCAGAATTCAAAAAACTGCGGCAGATGACCTCTTTGACGAGTCGGAGTTTTTTGAAAATAAGGGGGGTGTCCCGGGCCGCGGAACATTCCATTATCAAATGAAATCAAAAGAATAAAGCGAGTAAACTAAAAACAGATTATATGACGGATTTAGAAGTAGCACACCTGGCCGCACGTAAAGGCAGGGATACCATTCTTGAATACAGGAAAAAAGGGATAAAAGTTAGCCAGAAAGG
>CALKWT010000259.1 GCA_938003885.1 uncultured Balneolaceae bacterium
GTTGCATGAGCACCCACAGGTGCACTGCATCCCGCTTCCATCTCATTGAGAAGGTCCCGCTCTGCAGAGGTGCAACGTTCCGTTTCCGGATGGTTTAACAGGGAAGTGATCTCCAGCATTTTCTGGTCTCCCTCACGAATCATCACCGCCATGGCGCCCTGTGCAGGAGCCGGTACCATCCAGTCGAGATAGGCGGAAATGTGATGTGTCAAATTGATTCTTTTTAACCCTGCAGCAGCAAAGATCGCCCCGTCCCATCCGTTCTCTTTCACTTTTCTCAAACGGGTATTTACATTCCCCCGGATATTGGTGATGGTGTGTTCGGGATATTTGTGGAGCCATTGCGCCTTGCGGCGGTTGCTGCCGGTGGCTACCGTGGCGGCTGCATCGTTGTTCTCCAGAAAGCCTGTGCCTTTGGGAGCGACGAGGGTGTCCCGGGGATCTTCCCGCTCCAGAACGGCAGAAACTCGCAATGGGAGCGGATTTTCCGTGGGCAGATCTTTGTAGGAGTGTACGGCCAGGTCGATCTCGTTTTGCAGAAGGGCGTCGTCCAGAGCTTTAGTGAAAATTCCTTTTCCGCCCATTTCAATAAGGGGGGTGGTCAGGTCCAGATCACCATCTGATTTGATAAAGATAATTTCGGTTTTGAATCCGAGCTTGTTCAATTCACCGGAAACCGTTGTAGCCTGCCAGGTGGCCAGTTCACTGTCTCTGGTCCCTATGCGTAAAATATCGTTAGACATGATTATTTTTTCTCTTCTTCCAGCTTGAACATCTCTTCCACCATCTTCGCAACATCTTCCGAAGAGTGATGATCGCGCAAGTGTTCAATACTGTATGCTGCAATTTTGTTGACAATCCGACGGGTCATGTACTCGATTTTTGAGAAATCATCCGTCTGAATTTTGTTCCGGAAGAATTCGAGTTCATGCTCCCGGATGCTATCAAACTTTCGTGTGAGCGCCTTGATGGTGGGAACAACTCTCTGTTCATTTAGCCAGAGCTTGTAGTTTGAGATCTCATCTTCAATGATCTGCTTCACATGAGGGATCTCTTCCTCTCTCTTTTTATAAGCCTCATCGGTAACATCACTCAGCATATCCATATTGGCAAGATCAACGAAGTCAAGTTTGGCAATCTCCGGGTCAATATTTCGGGGTACAGAGAGATCCAGCATAATTTTAAACGCGGGATTGTCAATAGATGGCTCCATATGCTCCATTCTGATCACAGGAGAAGATGCCCCCGTCGCCACAATGATAAGGTCGGCCTCTGCGATCAAGGAAGGCAGATTCTCCATATCATCTACCTGAAGGTCAAACTTATCTGCGACGAACTCGGCTCTGTCTCGTGTCCGGTTGACCAGTGTCACTTTTTTTGCCCCCAGGTTAACCAGGTTCTTACAGGTGACTTTTCCAATCTTTCCAGTACCCACAAGGAGGATATTTTTATCTGCAAGGTTGTCGAAGGTACGGGTGGCAAACCTGACAGCCGCATACGCCACGGTCGCTGCCCCTTTACCCAGGGAGGTCTCATTTCTGGACCGTTTGTGTGCGCGGAAAACATTCTGCATCAGACGGTGCAGCTCACCAGACAGCATCTCCTGGCTGGAGGCCATTTCATACCCCTCCTTGACCTGCTTCACGATCTGAAGGTCTCCCAAAATCTGGGAGTCGAGGCCGGTTGCCACTTTGAAAAGATGTCTGACGGCGCGTTCGCCCTCCAGCTCAAAGCCAAATTTGTGGAACTCTTCCAGAGTTCCGTTGCTATAGGTGGTAAGCAGCCGGACGAGCTCATTGGATGTGGCACCCAGGGAGACCAGTTCTGTCCGGTTACAGGTTGATATCGCAAAGAGGCTCCCAAAGCCTTCTCGCCGTGCCCCGTTGATCAGGGCAAGTTGCTGATTTTCAGAAAGGCTGAATTTTTCTCTGATCTCCACAGGGGCTTCCCAGTGGTTGATTCCGACCATCGTAAAATTTGCAATTTCTGGATAGATCATCCTTATAAAATTTCAGTAGTTTTCGTCCGGGCAGATTCCTGATTTATCTGAAATCCGGGAATTTCATGTTTAAGACAGTTCATTGCCTCATCGGCCAGTGATTTAATAAATGCAGGGTGTTCATTAATTCCCTTCATCACTGCTAAGGTCTCAAATTTATACCCTTCACCCTCCAGATCTTCGAGAAGTTCAACTTCCAACTCGTAGAGAGTTTCAATATGATCGGTGACGAAGGCGACCGGGATCATAACAAAGTTGCGGATTCCGTACTGCAGATGCCGTCTCACAAGATCCTCGGTATTAGGTTGTGTCCATTTCTGTGGTCCAACTTTTGACTGATAACTTAACCAGTATGGGTTCTTCTTCTCCCGTCTGGCCATGATCGCTTCCATGGTCTCCTTGATCTCTGCTGTGTAGGGGTCACCGGAGTTGACCTCCAGGAGCGGTGTTCCGTGTGCAGTAAATATGAAATGCGCCTTGTCCCGGGCTTCTTCATCCAGTGTTTCCAGTGCCTCGTCGATCCGGTCGTTCATGGCACTCAGATAATCCTCATTCAGGTAGTAATTCTTGACATGAAACTCTTTCCACGGTCTTTTTCCATCAGGGAATTTGGCTTTAGCCACGTTTTCCCAGTCTCTGAAGCTGCTTCCAGTTGTGGTCCATGAAAACTGGGGGTAGAGTGGCAGGAGGACAGTATGGGTGATTCCGTCAGCCACCATGTCGTCCATTACCTGGTCCGCAAAAGGCAGCCAGTATCTCATAGCTGTATAGACCGAGACTTTGGTGTCCGGAAGGTTCTGTCTGAAATATCTGCGAACCGCTCTTCGCTGTCTCTCTGTCAACCCGTTAATAGGTGAGCAGCACTGCGACACTTCTTTGTTCTGTTTGTTGAAACAGTGCTTGCTGCCGGTGCAGCCGCGGGGGCATCCGTTAATCTCCTTGTAATCTTCAGCAACGGCGGGAGCACGGTATTTGGCAATGATCTTGGCGAAAAGATGCTGCATTTTCCCGCCACCCATTTTAATGATATCCTCATCCTTAAACAGGTTTTCCAGGAAAATCCGCACGTTATCTTCATGAGTCGGGCCTCCAAGATTCATTAAAACTATACCAATATGCATAGGTCAATAATCTTTTTTATTGAATAGTTATTCAAACCAATAAATAACAGAAATTTTATGAAGCATGCATGAAGAGTTTCAACTTAGATTCGATCAAAATAGCATGGAATACCGTGCCTCCCTGGTCAGGCTAACGGCAGTTCAAACCAGAAATGGGTTCCTTCCCCGGGCTTGCTCTCCACATGGATGTCAGAACCGTGTGCGGTCAGGATACTCTTTACGACAGCGAGCCCGAGCCCCGTTCCTCCCTTGTCCCGCGAGCGGGCTTTATCTGTCCGGTAGAATCGGTCGAAAAGCCGCTCCAGATGCTCCTCCGTGATTCCAATTCCTGTATCCTTTACGGAGACGATGGCCAAACCGTTCTGCCTCTCAGCGGTAAGGGTGACCCCGCCGTGAGCTGTAAACTTAATGGCATTGGTGACCAGGTTTTCAATCACTTGTTCTATTTTATCCGGGTCCGCATAGACCGTCAGGGGTTCACTGCTGGTTTTCAGGTAGATTCCCTTTCCTTTTGCATCAGGTTCGTGAATTTCAGCAGCGAGCTTGAGTGTTGGCAAGATGTTGAAGTTCTTTTTCTGGATGAAGTGGCTGTCCGAATCAAAGCGCTGAAGGGTCACCAGATCTTTGAACAACCGGCTGATCCGTTGGGTTTGGCGCAGTGCGGTAGAGGTATATTTTATTCGTTGCTCCTGGGTTAGCTGGTCTAATTGCAGCATCTCAAGCGAGCCTGCGATGGTGTGCAGTGGATTCCGGATTTCATGGGTGATGTCTGCAAAAAACTGATTCTGTTTCTGATAGAGCCGTTTCATTTCCAAACTGTCCGACCGGAGTCGCTCAGCCATTCGGTTTAATGATTCGGCCAGTTTGCCAAATTCATCATTCCGATCCAGATTCAGGCTTTTCGATGTGTTCCCTTCCGCAATTTCACGCGCAGTGGATTCCAGCTGGAGAATCGGTTCCGATATGTACGTTGAAAAGGTGATGCTTACAAAAAGTACCAGGACAATGGATATAAACATGCCTGTGTAGATGATCCATCGGATGGTTTTGATCGGGGCATAGATCTGATCCTGGTAGATGCTGACCCTTATGAATCTTGCGGGGTTGTTCTCATTTGCAAAGCTATAATAGGCCAGGAGCTTCCCTCTTTCATTATCCCGGATAAAAAGAGGCTCTTCACGGGCTGTTATCTCACTGATCTGACTTCGTGTGAGTCTTGTTTCTGCCTCTGTTTCTGCAAAGTAGGGTACTTCTGCAAAGATCCTGCCCTCCTCATCATACACGGCAACCCGGTACCCCGAAGTCCGGGCCGCTTCATTCAGATTCGTATCAAAGCTTTCCCCGGCACTCAAGTTCTGGGTAGTCACCGCAAGCCACACCGTATCATTGATAATCTGCTGCTCTCCTTCTTGCAGCAGGTAGTTCCGAATAAATAGAATGGAGTAGCTGCTGATTGCCGTAATTCCAAAGATCAGCAGAAGAATAAAAGTCCAGGCCAGTTTGGAGCGAATACTCATGCAGGCAGAATATCCCGGTTCATTCCATAGCCGATTCCGCGAAAGGTCTTGATCAACTCGGCAGCATCACCCAGTTTAAGCCGCAGGTTCTTGATATGAACATCCACGGTCCGGTCAAAAACAAATTTGTCTTCCCCTCCAATATACTCCAGAATCTCCTGACGGCTGAATACCCGTTTCGGGTTTTTGAAGAAGAGCTCAATGAGTGAATATTCGGTGGAAGTGAGATCGACACGGTTTTTCTTGTGATAGAGATCCTTGCCGTTGATATCGAGCAGCAGGTCACCATGCTGAATCCACTTGCTGTTATGGGGCTGCTGCCGCCGTAACAACGACTCTACATGAGCATGAACCAATTTGAGGCTGGCAGGTTTTGAAATGTAATCATCTGCACCCAGTTCTAGCCCTTCGATCTCATCTTTCTCTTTATCTTTGGCTGTAAGAAAGATAACGGGGATGCTATTTAAAACCGGATGTTTGCGGATAACCCGGCAGATCTCCTTGCCATCCACGTGAGGTACCATAATGTCCAGTATGGCCAGATGGATTTCACCAGCGCGCTGTTCTATCAACTCAAGAGCTTTCCGGCCATCATGCGCCAGAAGGACGTTGAAGTTATTCATCTCCAGAAAACTTGCAAGCATCTCTGCAGGTTCAATCTCATCTTCAACAAGAAGAATGGTATGCTTGGGTATCATATATTGAGAAAGAGTTTGTTCGGTTTTTATTTTAGAAAATGAGTTATTAAAATAACGAATAGATTTAAGATTGTTTAGCGATTCTTCTATCCCCCCTTTTTTTGAGGAACTGAGATAGCGTTAAATCACAGGCACCGGGACAGATGAAGGCAGTGATTTCTGCTCCGTTGGGCATCCCGTTTCCGGCCTCACCGCTCCCGCACCTTATTTGAAGATACAACTGAATCGTAACTCAAAAGATCTTATCGCTGTATCTCATGGTCAGGGTCGTTATATTCTGAATCCTGATTGTGCGGGGTCACTGTTTCAAATAATTAACGATTAAGATTTTTCTATCATGAAACCTGAAAATAAAGTGATTTGGATTACGGGTGCATCAGCTGGGATTGGCGAGGCACTGGCCTATGAATTTAATAAAAAAGGGAACATCCTGATTTTATCTGCGCGAAGGGAGAAGGAGCTGGAGAGAGTGAAACGTAACTGTATAAACGGAGAGGAGGCTGTAAAAATTGTACCTCTTGACCTTACAAAGCCGGAAACATTCCGGGCAGCGGCAGAGGAGGCGCGTGAATTCAAAGGGCGGATCGATATTCTGGTCAATAATGGGGGTGTGAGCCAGCGTGCCCTGGCCGCAGAGGCTACCATGGAATCCGTCCGGAGAGTGATGGAGATCAATTTCTTTGGAACGGCTGGAATTACCAAGGAGGTACTTCCGGAGATGATCGAACGGAAGTCGGGCCATATTGTGGTGATCTCCAGCGTAATGGGTAAAATCGGTACTCGTTACCGTTCCGCTTATGCCGCCTCGAAGCACGCCCTGCACGGATGGTTTGATTGCCTGCGACAGGAGATGCATGAGTACAATGTGGGCGTGACTCTGGTGTGCCCCGGATTTATCAAGACCGATGTTTCGAAGAACGCATTGACTGCGGACGGATCTAAGTTCAATCAAATGGGCAACGCCCACGAAAAAGCGATGGATCCGTCGGAACTTGCTGAAAAATTGGTAGCCAGGCTTGGAAAAGGGAGAGATGAAATATATATCGGGGGTAAAGAGATTTTATCCATCTATTTGAAAAGATTTTTCCCGAGGGTGCTCAATAAAGTCCTGCTCCGTACCAAGGTTACTTAAACCTGTACAGAGCGAAAGAGAGCAGCGGGGCCGGTCCGCCGTGCTGATCCGCTTATGATGATAGCTCTCCTCTAAAAACGACCGATGGTCAGGAGAGGCGTTTCCGTTTGTTGAGCCAGGCAAGGAGAGCGATATCAAATGAGCTTTCGGTGTCGATCTCCTCAAAATCGACACCGGCGTCACTGCAAGCGATTCGAAACTTCTTCAGATACTCTTCAATCCGCGCGCGGTAGGCCTCCCGCACCTGTGCAGGTATCACTTCGAGCTCTTCACCGGTTTCCATATCTTCGAACAGGAATTTGCCGTCGGGCATTTCCAGATCCCGTTCACTTCGTTTCTCAAGTATGTTAAACAGCAGAACCTCATGTTTCTGATGTTTCAGGTGCCGCATAGAGGAGATCAGTTCATCGTGGTGCCTTACATTCTCAAAAAGGTCGGTTAAAATGATCACAAGACTTCGCCGCCTGAGCTGCTCAGCCAGTTGGTGCAGGGCAGCGGAGGAAGCCGAACGCCTTCGCTTTTCGCTGGAAGATGATTCTTTAGCCAGTTCCTCTTCCAGTCTCCCGAAAATATGCTGGATATGGCCGTAGGAGGATTTGGGAGGGAGGCTGAATTGGATCTCCTCATCAAACAGAGCCAATCCGCACGCATCCCGCTGCCGGTTCAGCATATAGACGAGGGCCGCTGCAAGATGAATCGCATATTGTAATTTTGTCCACTCCGCATGATATTTAAAGTGCATGGACGGGCTGATATCGAGAACCACATGAGCTCTCAGATTTGTTTCTGCTTCAAACTGTTTAACATAGAACCGTTCGGTTTTTCCGTACACTTTCCAGTCGATATGTTTGAAATCATCTCCCTGGTTGTAGGGCCGGTGTTCTGCAAATTCTACAGAGAAACCGTGGAAAGGGCTGCGATGCAATCCGGCAATGAATCCCTCTGCAATTGTTCGGGCTTTGAGATGAAGCGGCGCTAAACGGGTGATAAGTTCCGGATCTAATAACATGGAGACGTCTTCCTTATCTGGTCATTGAAAAGGCTGAAATGGATGCCTTTCTTTTATCGAACATTGTTATTTTATTATTCGTACAGTGCGTAACGTTGCAGATGGGTGGCATCTTGCATCAAGCTTTGACTGCACCGGAGCAATCGTTGCACTCACTGGAGCAGATCTCCAAATGTAACGATCGGACCTCTGATCTTCCACTTTTACAGCTGCATCAGCAAAATATGAATGAATTTCACCAGGATGAATCGTACCTACAAAGAGAGTTCAGAACCGCAATTCACACTCGATGAGCTGCAGAAAATGCCGCACCCTACCAAAGTGCTTATGGTAGATCCTGCCTGGTTCGATGTCGAGTATGTGATTAATCCGCATATGAAAGGACATATCGGGCAGATCGACAAAGAGCGGGCACGATGGCAGTGGCAGGGCCTGAAAGAGGCCTATGAGCGTCTGGGAATGGAGGTGAATGTGCTGGACGGAGTAAAAGGATTGCCCGACATGGTTTTCTGTGCAAATCAGAGCCTGCCCTGCCTGGATGAAGAGGGAAACAAGATTGCGGTGATGAGCAGAATGCACGCACCTCAGCGACGG
>CALKWT010000260.1 GCA_938003885.1 uncultured Balneolaceae bacterium
ATGTGAGTTTTCGGAACATCAAGTGGTGAGCTGGTGATTAATCTTTCGCTTAACACAAACGCAGATTGGTGTATTATCGGGTCTGCGAAAGGTGCGATATCTGTTGGTGGAGAGGTCCACACCTTGGTATGGTCTTCTGAAAGAGTGCACACGATAGCAACCAGGAGCGGCCCCAGCGTCACGAAAGGGCAAGGCTGTACATCGAATAAAGTTCCTTATAAGATGCCACCAATCTATTGATTTAAACCTATTGGATAAACCAGCCACGATATCATTGTTGGAATACGGAACAGAACCTGTTGGCTGTGAGCCGGCAGGTTCTGCTTGATTACTTATTACCCGGGGTCACCTCAATTTTCAAACTTCCCTCACCCTTTGCCTGCCAACTTCTGAAAAGTACCCCCCTGTTTCAAACAAATCTTGAGCAGCATCTGCAAAGCCCGCCACCACCAAGCGGATCTGTACCTCCTCCGCTTTCTTCCGTGTAAGACTGCCCTGGAGCTGATGGTGTCCGCCCGATTTTCTATTGCCCTGATGAATCGCCTGAATCAGATGACTGCTCCTCTCGCTTCTTTTTTACCAGCGCATCAGCAAACCAGAGGAATTCATTCAGAAACTTCTCAGTCATTTTTATAACCGACTCATTTTGTGGTTCTGACTGATCATCAAATGAGTTGTTTATATGCGGAATCAAAAGCTTATAAGGCATAGGGTATGCACCCACACCCAGAATGACCAGCTGAAGCTGGATAGAGGCATTGATTCCCGCCATTTTACCTGATGAAACAGTGACAACTCCGATAGCTTTTTTCTCAAATTCCTCAAGGTAATGATCAAGAGCGTTTTTCAATACCCCTGAGAAACTATCCTGGTACTCAGGTGATACAAAGATCAGGGCATCACCCCATGTAAGCCTCTTCCCCACAGAAGCGATTCGTTCTCTCTCTTCTTCACTTTTATCTGCAAGACCATACATGGGCAATTCCTCTTCCCCCAGATCGATCAGATCGGTTTCAACTCCTTTCTCCTTCAGTTTCTTCTCTACATAATAGGCTACTCTGTGAGTTTTTCTTCCTTCTCTCACACTTCCTAATAGTATAGTGACTTTCATTATTTTCTCGTATTTCGCATTGGTTTTGCACCGTGGCAAAAGGTCATAACCACCCATTATTTCTGATTGAACAGCAGGCATTCTGATAAACAGGCAGCCTTTTTACGTTATTGAAGATTTACAACTGCATTGTATATGATCTTTTCCCCCTGCTATGTGGGAGTCATGCTCTGATTCAGAACCTATTGAGAGACGTATGTCCCCCCGGAGAATAGAAAAAGTAACTTCATTAAATAAAAAAACGTTCAGCAGAAGGCCATTTCAGATCGCAGAATCCGCAGACTCTTTGAATCCCTTTAAAGCTTTGAAATGTTGGCCCCGCTGAACGTTCACTCAATTATCTACGCACGTTTACTACTTATGCGTTCTTGTAGTTTTCTGCTACAGCATCCCAGTTTACAACGTTCCAGAAGGCTGATACATAGTCCGGCCGTCGGTTCTGGTAATTAAGATAGTAGGCGTGTTCCCATACGTCAATGCCCAGGATCGGGGTTCCCTGTACATCCGCCACATCCATCAGCGGATTATCCTGATTTGGAGTAGATGTCACTTCAAGCTCACCCTCTTTATTCACAATCAGCCATGCCCATCCTGAACCGAAACGGGTTGCAGCAGCCGCAGCGAACTTCTCTTTAAACTCATCGAACGAACCAAACGCTTTATTAATCGCATCAGCCAGTTCACCTGATGGAGTCCCGCCTGCATTCGGTGCAAGAACCTTCCAAAAAAGATCGTGATTGTAATGACCACCGCCATTGTTTCTTACAGCAGTAGAGTGTTCAGAAACAGACCCCAAAATCTCTTCCAGAGATTTGTTTTCAAGGTCAGTTCCCTTAATCGCATCATTCAATTTTGTAACATAGCCCTGGTGATGCTTGGTGTGATGGATTTCCATAGTTTTTGCATCAATATGAGGCTCCAGTGCATCGTAGCTGTATGGTAATTTCGTTAATTCGTGACTCATTCTTTTACTCCATTAGTTAGTTTATAATTCACTATTAAATATAAGGATTATTCCCATTAAACTAAAGAGTTCCTTTGTTTATTCATCCCGAAAACTCCAGGCCTTCAGGAGGTTATAACTGCTTTGTTCAAATTCTCCAGAAGACAGGCCACAAATAACACCTGTATATCCACTACAATAGAGGAAGGGTAAATCAGCAGACTTCTTTAAGCCTTCCATATTGTTCTTAAAATGAGGAAAGAATTTTCAAACCGCTCGAGAACCGCCTCGCTTCATCCCCACAGGGACAAGCCGGCAGAAAGAGATTCAAATTTATTTTTCAACCCATAATTGGATATATTTTTATAATAAACGAATCAAACGCTCTGATGAAAATGAAAACCGTGCTGGCGGATAATGAAAAGGCATTGGGCATTTTAAAAAGGCTTGGGCCCAAATCTATCTCAGACCTGGCAGATCACATGAATGTGACAACAGAGGGCGCCCGGTTTCATCTTTTAAAACTGGAAAGCAGAGGAATGGTCGAATCGGAGTCTGTAGCTGAAGGGCGGGGCCGGCCCAAACAGATCTGGTCACTCACGGAGAAGGGACACAATCGCTTTCCTGACCGTCACGCCAGCCTCACTGCAAATCTTATAGAAATAATGCGGGAAACACTGGGAGAGGATGCTGTAGACCAGGTCATTGATAAACATCAGCAAAAGATGGAGGAGCGTTATTCAAAAGAGACTTGGGGAGCTTCCACATTGAAAGAACGTCTCTCCCTTCTTGCAGATATCCGAACGCGTGAAGGGTATATGGCAGAATTTAAAACCGAAAACGGGCATTTTTTATTTATTGAAAACCATTGTCCGATCTGTTCTGCAGCAAAAGTTTGCCAGAAGTTCTGTCGTGCCGAGCTGCAAGCATTCCAATCTGTTTTAGGTGAGCGGGTTCTTATCGAACGAACGGATCATATGGTTGCAGGAGGGCGCCGTTGTGCGTATAAAATCTCCGAGGGGTAAGGGACTCCCGATGTGCCCATCATTACGGAGATCAAAAAATTCTATCCCAATACCACGATACCTTGACTCGGTTAGCCCTGATAGAACTGCTCGATTGTAAAAGAAGTTCAACTCTATGTTTCTCAGACTCGCAGAGAACGTTACACTCTATACGAGAAGTGGATTATCCTGTCAGCCAAAAAAAACCGTGTAACACTATCAGATAACACCCTCGTCCCAGGAAAGAAGGGAATCGGTGCAAAGTTCCATCATGTACTGCAAAAAAGCGCTTTTACCCATACTTTTTATCCCCAATTTCACTACTTTCCTGCTGAGAACTTTTATATTATCTACAATTTAAATGATAAAGTCATCATCCAATGAGTGAAATTCAGACGAGTGTCAGCTACAGTTTTACCATGCGCCTGTACATCGAAAATCTGCCCGGCAGGCTAGCAAAAGTATTAAATAGTATTGCGGAACTGAAGGGAGACCCCGGTGCAGTGGATGTAGTAAAAGTAGAAGGAAAATACAAAGTGCGTGACATCACAGTTAGTGCCCGTGATTCGGAACACGCAAAGGCGATCGTTTCAGCCATTAAGAAGATCCCAGGCATCAAGGTCCGAAATGTGTCCGACCGGGTTTTCCTGCTGCATCTGGGGGGAAAGATACGCATTGAAAACAAAGTACCAGTCGATACCCGGGATGCACTTTCGATGGCTTACACCCCAGGTGTGGGCCGTGTTTGTGAGGCCATTGCAGAAGACCCTGATAAAGCACACACTCTAACCATCAAGCAGAATTCAGTAGCTGTCGTTTCAGACGGATCTGCAGTACTGGGTTTAGGGAATATCGGCCCGGAAGCGGCCATGCCAGTGATGGAAGGAAAGGCAATGCTGTTCAAGGAGTTCGCAAATATCGACGCCTACCCTATTTGCCTGGATACTCAGAACACCGAAGAGATCATCTCTGCAGTAAAATGGATGGCCCCGGGTTTTGGCGGCATCAACCTGGAAGATATCTCTGCACCCCGCTGTTTCGAGATTGAAAACAGACTTCGGGAAGAGCTCAAGATTCCAGTATTTCATGATGACCAGCATGGAACAGCCGTTGTGACGCTTGCCGCTACAATCAACGCAATTAAAGTCGTCGGGAAAAAAATGAGTGATCTCCGCTGTGTGGTGATCGGCGCAGGTGCTGCAGGGGTGGCGATCACCCGAATCCTGATAGAAGCGGGGGTAAAAGAGATACTCTGTTGTGACCGGCACGGTATTCTCAACCGAGATCATATGGAGAACCTGGACGATAGCAAGAAGTGGCTTGCCAGGAATACCAATCCGAACAAACTGAGCGGAACACTGCTGGATGCGACGAAGGATACGGATCTGGTCATCGGAGTCAGCGGGCCAGGCATTATACCTGTTGAAGCGATAGAGAAAATGGCAGAAAACCCCATCGTCTTTGCACTTGCCAATCCTGTCCCTGAGATTATGCCCGAAGAGATTTTGGGCATCGCACGGATCATTGCAACCGGCAGAAGCGATTACCCCAATCAAATTAATAACGTACTCGCATTTCCCGGAATATTCCGTGGGGCTCTGGATGCAAGGGCAACCCACATCAATGAAGAGATGAAACTCGCAGCAGCCAATGCTATTGCCAACTGCATTGAAGAGGAGGACCTGAGTGAGGAGTACATTGTACCGAGTGTATTTAACAAACAGGTCGTAAGGCGGGTTGCCAAAGCAGTGAAAGAGGCCGCGTTCGAATCGGGAGCAGCCACAGCTACCCGCCCATAAAATAACTATGGGAGTTCCTTTTCAGCCGCTGACTCTTTAGGCGTCAGCGGCTTTTTATGTATGGTTTGGTTGGGTCTGTCACGAGAGTTTCCCGACCCCACTCTATTCTCACGTAGAAATGCGCAGAATCGGCTTGACAACATCACCAGACTTTGAGTCGGCAAGGGCTTGTTCAATATCGGTGAGCTCATAATACCGCACGAGCTTGTCGAAAGAGAATCGGCCTTGCTTGTAGAGTTCAATAAGGGCAGGAATCAGCTGACCGGAGCGGCCTCCCCCTCCCAGTACACCAACGACCCGCTTGCCCCAGAGAGTACTCAGGTGATCGAGCGAGAAGCGTGAGTCTGCAGGGGCACCTCCAACGAGTACGAGTGTACCCAGCATGCCAACCGTCTCTGCCAGCTGTTCGATTACCGGAATGACGCCCGTGCAGTCAAACGCGTAGTCCACGGTTGAGCCGGTGATCTTTCGTACGGCATCCACAATATCCGTCTCTCCGGAATTGATGGTATGCGTTGCGCCAAACTCCCGTGCCATCTCCAGGCGGCTCTCATGGAGATCCGCCGCAATAATCTTTGTCACACCCGTGTTACGTGCAGCCATGATTGCTGCAAGCCCTACTCCTCCGACACCAACGATGAGCACCGAGTCACCAAGCTGGGGCCGCGCCTCATTGAGCACAGCGCCGGCACCTGTCCCAAATCCGCAGGCGAGAGGGCCTAAAAGTTCAATCGGTGTGTCATCCGGAGCTTTCACCAGTGCGTCCGCCATCGTGATGGAGTGGGTTGCAAAGGATGACTGGCCAAAAAAATGGCCGTTTATAGATTCGCCATTTCGCGAGTATGCACTGGTACCGGCACGCTCCCCTTTGAACCGCTTCCCGGAAACAAGCGCTTCACCGGTTCGAAGACAGTATCGGGGCTGCCCATCAAGACAGTTGCGGCACTCGCCGCAAGAGGGCCAGCCGATAATCACTTTGTCACCAACGGCCACCTCTGTAACCCCCTCACCAATCTGCTCCACAATACCGGCCCCTTCGTGGCCTAACACGGCAGGGAAAGGCATTCCCATCTCTCCATGGCGAGTGATCTCATCCGTGTGACAAACTCCCGCTGCAACAATACGCACCAGCACTTCGCCGCGTCCGGGCTCCTCGAGTTCCAATTCTTGTTCTACAAATAATTCACCTTCACCTTCTACCACAAGTGCGCGAATAGGTATTTTTTTCATCCTTTAATCTCCATTTTGAAATTAAACACGACCCTGTACCCTCTCTCTGTAATGCAGCACTGTCTGCTTCAGTGTTACAGAGAAGTCCCTCTGTACTCGTCTGCTCTATATTACCTGCCGAGCGACAGCTGCAGTGAACTCCACCAATAGAAAAGTTGCCCCATTGACGATAAGACACTTTATCTGGTGCTTCGAGAGAAATTTGTTGTCGTTTTAAATTGTTAACTATGTGCGTAACAAGACTGAAGCCGGGAAAGTTCAGGCCTGTCGTTCAATTTGAAATACCCATGTTTATGAACATGTTTCGGTTAGAATTCCGGGGGAGAAATTCATCAGAAATCGTTAATTTCCAAATTGAACTTTAAACAACCGATTGAGAACCATGTCTGACAGCAATAAAAAAGGGTTTGCCACACGCTCTATTCATACTGGAGAAAAAATGAATCAGAACTATGAACCTGTAGTACCAGATATGGTGTTGACGGGAAGTTTCATCGCACAACATGATGCCACCTTTTCAATCGAAGGACAGCAAGGTTCGTTACCTTTTTTCTATACTCGGTGGGGCAATCCAACGATTCAGCAGCTAGAAGCCAAGCTTGCCGATCTCGAAAATGCGGAGGGTTGTGTCGTTTTTGGAAGCGGGATGGCAGCTGCAACCGCTCTCTTTATGTATGAACTGAACCCGGGCGATCGCCTCGTGATGAGTGATGTTTGCTATGCTGCGGTATCTGAAATGGCCAATGATCTGATACCCTCACTAAATATTGAAGTGGAAAGGGTGAATATGACAGATCTGAAACAGGTCAGGCAGGCACTCTCTAAAGAGGCCAAACTGCTCTATCTGGAATCCCCCAACAATCCCCTTATGCGGTTGACAGATATTGCGGCAGTCTCGGAAATTGCCCGTCAGAATGGAACCAAAGTGGCTATAGACAGCACATTTGCGACTCCTGTTGCCACCCGTCCCCTCGATTTGGGAGCAGACTATGTGATTCACTCTCTTACAAAATATATGAATGGCCATGGGGATGCCATGGGGGGCGCTATTATGGGGGGTGCTGAGGCGATTGAAGAGATCCGAAGGAAAATACTTATAAAGACCGGTGGTGTGATCAGCCCTTTTAATGCCTGGATGATCATCCGCGGGCTGACCACACTCTCAATTCGCATGAGGGAGCATGAACACAATGCGATTGAAGTGGCGCAGATGCTTGAAAATCATCCCGCTGTAAAAAAGGTGGTCTATCCGGGGATCCCCTCCCACCCGCAATATGAGCTGGCAAAACGACAGATGGATAACTTCTCAGGGATGCTCACCTTCCAGGTTGAAGATGGAAGAAAAGCTGCACGACTCTTCTCCGAACAGCTGGAACTGGCAAAATATGCAGTATCACTCGGCCACCATCACACCCTGGTCTACTACATGCCTACAGATGAGATGCTTACCACTACATTTCGGTTGACACCTGAGCAGGAGCAGTCGTATCGTGACTATGCAGGGGAAGGCGTATTCCGGCTCTCTGTAGGACTCGAGAATGCGGCGGATATCTGCAATGATCTGAAGAAGGTTCTGGATCAGCTATAAGTTTGATGAACTTCCGGATAACTACAGGCCCCGATCATGTAGTCAGGATTTTCTTTTAACTTTCTCCCTCCACTGCTTATACTCCTGCCGGCGCCGGTGAGCTTTCAGGTACCTCTCATCCTCCCCGTAGGTTGTGGGGTAGACTTGGGGTACTGGCCTCGGGTTCATCTGCTCATCTACATTGACAAAGGTAAAAATACATTTGTTGGTCAGGGCCCGGGATACTTTGTCGCGGGTAATCCTCTCTATGCTGATCTCAATGGTGAGTGAAGTTTTTCCAGTATAGGTGATGCGGCTGGTGAAATCGAGTTTGTCTCCAATACGTACTGGCTGATGAAAGTTGATCCTGTTTACACGGACAAATACAGGCCGGTCGGGAGCGAGCTCCTCTGCGTGCATCATCGCCAGTTCAAAGGCTCTTCGGATGACATAGCCCCCGAAAATTTTCTCGGGTACATTCTCCTGCTCAGGAAACATCCGCTCCCAACTGCCACGCACCAGATCCCCCACCAAAATTCCGTCGAAGTCCGGCTGATCCTGGGCACGGTGAAGTTCCATCAAAAGCTGATACTCCTCCTCGGAGGGCGGCCTCTGAAGGGCGTCCAGTTGCTTACGATAATTTTCTCTGCGGTCGATGGCTGACTGATACCGCCTTTTCTCAATTTCATCGACGTATTCAAGGGGTTCAATCGGAAGGCTTCGAACCTTTCCGTTCTCTTCGATCCGGGCTACCATCGTAAAATAACAGGAAGCAAGGGATTCCCCCCCTTGCCCTACACGGATACCTACTTCCATGGATGTCCGGCCAACATAATTGATCCGTGCATCAAGAAAGAGATCCTGCTGAATATCGACCGGGTCCCGCAGCATGATATCATCTACAGCTGCCGTCACCACCTTCGCATTTTTGTTCTGTTTTTGTACATACTCCAAGGCAATATCCTCGGCCAGTTTGTCCAGGACTTCAAGTAATCGCCCCCATCTCATGTTCCCCGGGATCTCTTCGTCCGTGATGAGGAATCGGCGCCGGAGTTTCAAGTCACTGCTGAATTTTAATATGACACTTTTGGAGGTTTCTGCTGGTCTCATCATTGTACGATTAAATTTCATGGTTTAATGAAAGAGAGGAAAGCGGAACGGCAGACTGGAACCCACTTCCTGTCTCATGGCTACATCCTGCTGTTGCCAGTTTCCATATCACTTAATTCCAGACTGAGGGCTTCAGTGGAAATACGAATCTCCAGAATCGATTGCCAGAGCGATATGATCAACATGATCAGGCTAACCGCAAACACAATCGATCCTGCCAGATAATAATCTATATAGAGCAAAAACATACAGACCACGCATAACAACAGGCTTCCCACACCCCAAATCTGCATTCGTTTTATGAGTTGAATCCTTACTCTCAGGTTCTCAATCTGCCCGTAAATGATAGAATGGGGGTCCTTTTTGTATTTTCCATGAAGACTTCGAGTCAGATTGGCAATGGTCAAAAATCGGTTGGTGTAGGCGAGCAGAAGCAGAGATATGGCAGGAAACAAAAGTGCCGGTGTCGTCAGATCTAATGCCATGGTTTAATGATCTATGGTTGTAATTTAGTGTATCACCCTATTCCATTAATATAACAAATTGGAGATAGTATTATTTAAGCTCTCCCAACCGGTGACAGAACGTATGGGGCCTGCGCAAGCACGATTCCGCGGATCTCTCCTGCGGCGGAACGGTCTCTTTTAAGCTATCCGGGGTATAACAAAACAGGCTGATCTCAACACCAATGAACTGTTCGGGAGAACTCCTGCTTCCGTAGCCGGGAGCTTTATGTAGTGCAAGTGGATTTTAGAGAATAGATTTCTATCTTGCTTTCAGGACTACAAACGTAGCTCTGGTATCACTCAAATAGAACACGATGAGTATACTTCGACTTATTTTCGCGGTTATATTGCCACCACTGGGTGTATTTTTTACAGTTGGAATTAAACCTGCATTCTGGTTAAATATAATCTTCACCATATTTGGCTTTCTACCCGGAATCATTCACGCCGTCTGGGTGATCGCCAAGAATGATTAAACCATGTTTTGCATACCCGGCAACTTCCGGATATCCTGCATCTAATCCATTCCACGAAATCAGACTGACCGATCACTATGGAGATTCAGAATAAATTAGCCGTCGTAACGGGCGGGAGCAGAGGTATCGGCCTTGCCACCGTTAAAGCTCTCATCCAGCAGGGAGCCGTCGTAGCTTCCTGGAGCCGTACCGCTCCGAAATCCTTCAGCCATCCCAACTTTCATCACTTTGAGACAGACCTGACGAAGGAAGAATCGGTAGAACGCTCTTATGCTGCAACAACAAAAAGTCTTGGAAAGCAGGTCGGGGTACTGATCAATAATGCAGGTGTCGGCTATCGGGGTGTTTTGGAGGAGATGGAAACAGAGCGGTGGAGATACCTTTTTGACCTCAATGTGCACGCAATTTTTTATACAACTAAACGAGTGATACCTGCGATGAAAAAGGCAGGTACCGGACATATCATTAACATAGGGTCGGGTGCGGCAACGAACGGAATTGCTCAAATGAGTTGCTATTGCGGGACCAAGCATGCTGTGGCAGGGATTTCGGAATCGCTTCATCTTGAGCTGCGAGACTATGGTATAAAAGTCAGCTGCGTCTCGCCCGGTTCCGTCGATACCGGATTTTCATCATCCAAAAAGAATAAGCTGAAACCGGAGGATCTGGCTCAGACGATTATACATCTATTGCAAGCTCCCCGTAACTATCATATACCCGATATTCAGATCCGGCCACTGCAACCCAACTTGCCGCCGGAAGAGTCTGATTCGTAATCAGGTTTTTCTTGCAAGAGCGTAGATACCGGAACCTTTTTCATTTCTGGATTGGAGATCTGCAAGGTTCATGAGCAAGCAGAAGGGAAGCACAACCGGATAGTAGATCAGCAGCAGCAAAGCAGCAGCCATCCCCACCCGGGAGAACCAGATCATCGGCCATTTGACCGAGAGAATCCAGGATCGCCTGCCCCACTTCCCATAGGTGTAGTTTGTATCTACAGGGATCAGATCTGATTCCATCAACTTCTTCTCAATATCCTCTTTCGAATAACCGGTACGAGCATGTTCCCCAACAAAAGAATCTTCACCTGAGGCGTCCTCTTCAGAGTAGTGGGAAGGAGAGTGCATCAGAAAATAACCCCCTTTCTTCAAACATTTACTCAAGTTTTGCATCACTTTGACATCTTCTTCGATATGTTCAAGCACATCGATACAGATCACAAAATCAAAGGTCTTACTACCGGTCAGTTCCAGAAGATCCGCCTCATGAAACTCGATTCTCTCTTTGCTGAATTTTTTTCTGAAATAGGCTTCATTATCCTTGAGGTACTCTCTTTTCACGTCTATGGCATGAATTCTTACATTCTTAAAATGATCTAGAAGAAATCGGTCGTATTGGCCAAAACCACATCCCGCATCAATCAGTTTCCAGGGGCCTTCTTTCTCAAATGAAGCACCCTCTTCTTTCAGAATTTTACGTATATACCAGCTTCTCAGAAAGAGAAGGTCCAGTATAAAGTAGAAAATTCTCCTGAACACCGATGAATGCCGAATAATGCGTGCAAACCGGTCTTTAATAGGATCGTAATCTATTTTACTCATAATCCAAGTTTCTTCCAGACTTCAGGTTTATCCTTCCCAATGAAATCTTTATTGATCAGCTCGCCCAGAAATCCGATTGAGAAGAATTGTACGCCTACCATAATCAGTAAAATCCCCAAAAACAGTAACGGCCGGTTACCGAGATGTGCCCCCATAAAGATTTTTATATAAGCCAAGTAGAGTGAAATCCCAGAGCCTACTGTGAGAAATAGTACACCAAACAGGCCAAAAAAGTGCATCGGCCGGCGCATATATCTGTTTACAAAGAGAAGAGTAATCAGATCCAAAAATCCGTTCAGAAACCTGGAGACGCCAAATTTGGTCTTCCCATATTTTCTTGGATGGTGCAATACCACTTTCTCTTCGATCCTGTCAAAGCCTTCCCACTTGGCCAGAAGAGGTACGTATCGATGCATCTCACCATAGAGGTGGATACTGTCAGTTACCTCGCGACGGTAGGCTTTCAGTCCACAGTTAAAGTCATGTAGCTTGATGCCTGTTACAAAACGAGTAACGGCGTTAAAAAATCGGGAGGGAATCGTTTTTGAGAGCGGATCCTTTCTGTTTTTTTTCCAGCCACTCACCAGGTCGGCACCGTTTTCCAGCTGGCTGATCATCTCAGGTATCTCAAATGGATCGTCCTGCAGATCGGCGTCCATTGTAACGACATACCTCCCCCGGGCATGGGAAAATCCGGCCTGCAGGGCGTCACTCTTTCCTCTGTTCTTCCGGAATCGAATCCCTTTGACATCCGGATATTTCTGATGAAGCTTTTCAATCACCTTCCAGGAATCGTCTGTCGACCCATCATCTACAAAAATCACTTCATACTTTTTCCCGGCCAAAGCCTCAGCAATACGGCTTGCAAGCTCTGTAAGCGACTTCTCTTCATTCAAAAGCGGAATAATCACACTTATGAAATGAGAATATTGTATTTTGGGTTCGTTAAGAGATCCGGCGCTGATCGTCAAGATTTCTGGTCGTTTAAGCAGTTGGGCATAAGTAGTTTTCTTTCAATAAAGATAATAATAGATTTAACAGCTATGAAGAAATTGTATTACTCTATAGGAGAAGTCAGTAAGTTGACAGGTGTTGAGCCTCACGTCTTGCGGTATTGGGAGACCATCTTCTCAGACCTCAATCCCCGTAAAAACAAGGGTGGGAACCGCACCTACAGAGAGCAGGATATCACTCTGATTCTACAATTAAAAGAACTGATT
>CALKWT010000261.1 GCA_938003885.1 uncultured Balneolaceae bacterium
TGAATTCACTGAATAGCGGTTAAATCCGGATCCGTCGATAATACCGTCCTGATCCATAAAACCACCGCCCAGGAAGTAGGTGAATGTTTCACCACCCCCGCTTATCGACATGTCGTGGTTCTGTACAACCGATGATTCCAGCACCAGGTCAAGCCAGTCGGTATCTGTCCCGTCCCAGTTCACGTAGGCTTCGGGAATCAGATGGTTCGCGGTTGCCCCGGAAGCTTCCCGTCCCGCATTGGTATTCGGATCGTAGAGCGGGTTATAGAATGGGCTATTGGGATTGGTCGGATCCTGCTGGCGCAGGTAGGTGTTGTTTCTGGAATCTTTGGTGTAATCGATGATCTCTTCCGCATTCATCAGTTCGGGCATGTTGAATGCCGAGCTGACACCCACGTATGAGCGGAGGTTGATCTGCGGAAGGGTGTTTGCACGGCCTCGCTTTGTGGTGATCAGGATCACTCCATTCGACCCTCTCGAACCGTAAATCGCCGCGGCCGATGCATCCTTCAGCACTTCAATCGACTCGATATCGTTCGGATTGATCGTGGCCAGCGGATTCACGCGTGTAGCCGTAAAGCTGGGGTTTTGGGAGCTGACATTTTGCTGTAAATTGAAATTCTGTGAAAGCGGAACGCCGTCGATCACATAGAGCGGCTCATTTCCGGCCGAGATCGATCCGGTTCCGCGAATAATAATTTGAGGAGCGGCACCCGGCTCACCGGTCGACTCTGCCACTTCAACTCCGGCAAGGCGGCCTTGCAGTGCATTCTCAAAGCTTGCGACCGGGTTGTTTTGAATCGTTTCTGCCCGGATGGAGGTCACCGCTCCGGTCACCTCGGTTCTGCGCTGCACACCGTAACCAACAACCACAACATCGTCGAGTAGGGCAATATCCGAGCTCAACTCAATATTGAACTCCGTTCTGCCGTCAATCGGAATCTCACGCCGTACATATCCGACGTAGGAAAAAGCAAGCACTTCTCCCCCTTCGGGCACCGCAAGGGTAAAGCGTCCGTCGGCATTCGTTGTGGTACCGGTTTGCGTACCCATGACAAAAACGGTCACGCCCATCAAAGACTCACCGCTGTCTGCATCGGTGACCCGGCCGTTGACCGTGACCTGTTGAACCGGTTCTTCAACGATTTCGGGAACGACTTCCCGAAGGAGAATCTGATGGTTCATGGTGATCATCGATTCGTAGCCGGTGCCCTTCAAAACCGCTTCGAGAGCCTCTCCTACAGTAATGCTGTTCTGTTGCAGGGTGATTGTAACATCGCTATCAAAGAAATCTGCATCAAAAGCTACTTCCAGGTTTGCTTTTCGGGCAATCTGAAATAGCGCTTCCATCACCGATACATTTTTAAGATCGAGAGAGATCGAAGAGCTCAGCTCCGGAATTTGTTCACTAAAATCCTTCACAGAATAGTACGTTGCCAGGTCAGGCAGCGACGCTTCTGAAGGCTGATTTTGAGAGGCCGCCCGGGTGGGCAGCGAGGATGAGATGATCACCATCACCACCAGTATGGGCAGGCCTTTTATCAACGTAAGGGTTTTCATACGTATAAGTTTTAGTTGTTATGATTGTTGCCTTTATGATCCTGTTGCAACGACATTCAGCTTTCGGAATAGACGAAGATTCGATCATCATCGATGACGAACTCAATTCCCATGGCCATTTGGATCACACTCATGACTTCTCTGACCGATCTGGTTTTTAAATCAGCCGAGAACTTTTTCTCCAGAATCGGCAGATCCGGTTCCGGAATTTCAATCTGAACGTCATACCACCGTTCGATCTGTGCAAATACATCCTTTAACGACTCTTCTTTGAATACCAGGCGACCTTCCATCCAGGCAAAATAGCTCTCCATATCCCCTGCCCACTCCAGCTTCAGGTGGGTTTTGGATATAGAGATGGTTCCTTTATAACCCTCGTTTACGACCAGTTTTTGATCCGGGGTATCGGCATGACTGATCTCTACGGTTCCTTCTCTCACCACCACTTTGATCAGATCTTCATCCTCATAGGATCGCAGGTCGAATGCGGTGCCTACAACTTCCACAACCCCGCTTCGTGTACGGATGGAAAAGGGACGGTTACGGTCACTCTCAACGTCAAAAAATGCCTGTCCGAAGAGCTCTACTTCACGTGAATCAGAACGAAATGAAGTTGGCACGACAATCTTGCTGGCTGCATTGAGCGTGACCTTCGATCCGTCGGCAAGTTGCACCCGTGCACGTTCGCCGGCATCGGTGCGGATCTCATTAAATACAGGTTCATCAGAAATCGGCTCAGATATCGTTGCATACTGCAAGGTGAGATACCCTGAAGTCATGGCAATCAATATCAGGGCTGCAGCTTTCACCAGGTTTGAAAAAAGTGTTTGACGCCTTGGAAACTTGCGCTATCTGGTTGTGCGGGCTGCTGTCTGCTTTTCATCAGGACGGTTGATCTGGCGGAATACCCTGTTCCAATCCTGCTCCAGGTTTAACTCGTCAATCAGGGCGTCCTGCGATTTATCCTCTGAAGCTTTCCAGATCTGGCTGACCGCGTGCAGGGTCCTTCGGTTCTCATTGTTATGGTCCAGCCAGGCTTCCAGCCTCTTTGAATCTTCAGAGTCCATCGTATTGTCCAGATATCGGACAATTACAGGCCATATGTCATTTCGTTCTGTCATTGTGCTTTCTGTTTGTCGGTGCTAAGACGGTTCGGATCTGCCCTCCCCCCACTGTGTTATAAAAAAACTTTCGTTCCGGGTATTTGCCCTGCCGGCCGGGATCACAGATTCAACTGTTCGCGGATAAATTGAAGGGATTTTCCCATCTGGTTCTCAACGGTTTTTCGGGAGATCTCCATCACCTCGCCAATTTCGGCATAGGAGAGCCCGTGCTTTCTGTAGAGGATAAAGATGGTTCTCCGGCGTTCGGGAAGCTGTTCCACAAGCTTCCACACTTTCTGAGTGAGCCCTTCGGTATTCAGCTCTGAATCCGGCTCGTTGTGTAACGTTTCACGATGTTTTTTAAGGCTTCTTTGCAGGCGGCGTCTGTGATTCTGCTTATCGATGTGATTGAGCGAGTGGTTCCGCACTGCCTGGTAGAGATAGGCTTTGAGTGACTGATTAATCGTGAAGTCTTCACGATTGTCCCAGATTCTTATAAAGACCTCCTGAACGACATCCCTCGACATATCCAGCGATTTGACATAGCTGTTTGAAAAGACGCACAGTTTGGAGTAGTAGGAGTGAAACATCTGCTCAAAGGCATACTGATCCCCTGAACGGATCTGTTCAACAAGCTTCTGATTACGTTTATAGACGTCACCCATTCCGGAGACCCCCCAATAAGTACCCCTACCTGTTGCTCGTATAGGATAGGTTCTGTTAAAATTGAATACCCACCAAATCTAAAATGCGTCTCTGTGGGACAATGAAGTAACTGCTGATAAAGTGATTTGGAGCCTGGTCTTTCTGTTAAATACTCTTGGAAAATTTCTGCAACAGAGTTTTTACGATATCATGATTGGATTTCTCACAAATCCAGGCTCATCTCTAATCAGGAGTCTAAAAAGTGACCCTCATCCCGCATTCAGGTCATCCTGCCCCTTCGTCTTCCGTCTGTTGAGAAAAAATCTTGTAAACCCTTCGATCGAATCATACCCGGCCAGGCAGAGGCGGTCATACAGCTCAGCGGCCGGAATGGCTCGTACATCAGCAACCATCCGGAACTCCCCGCTAACACCACCCGAAAAGCAGGTGTCTATTCCTGTTAAAGTTAAAGGAAACAACAATCGGGATAGGAGTCAACCTAATTATTTGAAAATAGCTGTTGCATCCTGAGTAAAAAGGTTGTTATATTTGGCTCTTCATGAAAATGACATCATGAGCCCGAGTGGCGGAATTGGTAGACGCGTGCGCTTCAGGTGCGTATGTCCTCGCGGACGTGGAGGTTCAAGTCCTCTCTCGGGTACGAAAAAGACGAAGGCCTCTATGTTCTAATGAATACAGAGGCCTTTTTTGTTTTTGAGATCTATGATATCAATAGGATCGAGGCGTTGAC
>CALKWT010000262.1 GCA_938003885.1 uncultured Balneolaceae bacterium
CGGTGGTCACATCGGCATTCCACTCCCGTATCGCCCGAATCACATCCAGGCGGATATGGAGGTCAGGGATCAGTTCTGAATCGTGATTGTCAAAAACCTCATACTCCACCAGCCCGAGGCGGCGCCCTGCTTCTTCAGCTTCAGCACGACGGATTCTTGCCAGAGCCCCACCGCCTTTTTCCTGGTGGCCTGCATTCCCGTTGGTCAGGGATAAAAATTTCACCTCATGGCCCATTTCAGCCATCATTGCAGCGGTTGCGCCCATTTTGGAATCGGCATCATCGGGGTGTGCAAAAATAGCGATCACGCGAAGGGGGGTATCGTCCGAGGTGTTAATCTGTGCCTGCAGAGCCGATGCGGATGCAAAAAGAATACAGGCACTTAAAATCAGATATTTCATATAAGTCTCCATTTGGTTGTTTTGAAATTGGGTTTAAATGCCCCTGGACAGCCATACCAACTGTCCCGGGGCAGGGTCATCTGTACTATACTATAATGGGTTTTGCGTCAACTGTCCAGGAGCAGAATCAAGTTCGCGCTGCGGAATGGGATAGAGCAGGCGGATGTCGGCCGGGGTAAACCCTTCATTGGCCAGGAATTGTGACATCACTTGCGGTGCCACACCATAGCGGAGAAGGTCAGGCCAGCGTTTGTTCTCACCTACAAATTCTCTGCGGCGCTCCTCCAAGAGTTTCTCTTCAAACGATCCGGCAAGAGTCTCGAACGGTTCGGTTAACCCGGCCCGCTGGCGTACCTCATTGATCAGACCGTACGCTTCGGGGGTGTCCCCGATCGCCTCTGCCAGCATCAGTAGCGCATCGGCATAACGAAATACCATGAAGTTGGCATCCGAGTCGAATGCGATGGACTGTGGTGCATCGTACTTGCTCAGGTAGATGGTCTCATCTACGGCCAGGCCAAAGGAACCGTCATACCGCTCATCGTTCTCTTCATCAAAGTTTGCAAGAAGGTCGGCCGTCACACCCTGTGGCACGTTGCCACCACCCACACCTCCGGAGATGGAGAGATCAGGCGAGTAGTATTCGGTAAAGCCACTGCCGGTGCCCTGTCCGCCCGACTTATACTGGATTTCGAAGATCGACTCGACACTGTTCTTGTTGGCCGGCCCCCAAATATTGGCATAGTTTGTCACCAGATCATATTGGCCTGAATTCACTACCCGCCGCAGAGCCGCTTCAGCTTGCCCGGAGTTCCCTGCCGTGAGATGAACCAGCCCGAGCAGCGTAGCCGCTGCACCACTTGTGACGCGTCCAATATCATTTCCGGTATAAGAGGCCGGCAGCAACCCTTCGGCTACTTCCAGGTCGGATGCGATCTGATTATAGATTACCTCTGCCGACACCTGATTGATCTCAACCTGCGGACTGGTGACTTCATCCAGCTGCATCGGGATGTTCCCAAATGTAATGGCCATGTTGTAATAGACCAGCGCACGGATGAAGAGCGCTTCCCCCCGGATTCGTTCACCCAGGGCGGGATTATCGAGGTCTGCGTTGCCGATTCGGTTCAGAATGGTATTGGTACGCGCAATAACGCTGTAGCCACTGGCCCAGGTGTTTTCAAGCTCTGTAGCCCCCGGCAGTTCATTGAATCGTGTGATACGCTCCAGGGACTCAGCCAGTCCGGTTGCCCCCCCTGCATTCGACGTATTGTCTGAACGCATTTCGTGCAGCAGCATAAAATTTCTGCCATACAGACTGTTCGAAGCCAGCCCGGCATAGGCGCCGTTAATGGCTGTCCTGAAATCTGTATCGGTTTGGTAGAAATTTTCAACATTCCGTTCCGATTGCGGAGCAAGGATTGTGAAATCATCTCCACACGAAACTATCAACAAGAATGCAGGAATAACCAGCAATAGTTTTTTGAACTGTTTCATTTTCTTCACCATAGTTTCTTTATTGATTAAAAGGAGATGTCTATACCAAACTGGAAGGATCTTGAGAGCGGATAGGCTCCGTAATCTTCACCCGGTGTGAGTCCACTGCTCTGCGACAGGTTCACTTCCGGGTTGAATCCGATATAATCGGTCCAGATCGCAACGTTGGTTACCGATCCGTAGATCCTCACATTTCTGGCAAAGTTGCCGATCAGATCGACCGGCAGGGTATATCCCATTGTAATATTTCTCAGCTTAATGTAAGAACCGTCTTCAACCTGATAGGAGGACTCCCGGTTGTTATTCCCGTCAGAGACCCGATCAGCTTTCGGATCGATACCGTTGCCGGGCTCTTCAGCCGATCTCCATCGGTTGTTCACAATGGCATAGGACCCAAAGTTGGCTTCACCGTTTCTCATGTGGCGGGTGGTCAGGTTCAGAACCTCGCGGCCTTCAACGCCCTGCAGGAAAAAGCTGAAATCGATATTTTTCCAGTTAAACCGGTTGGTCATTCCCCAGGTAAAATCGGGATGATAACTACCCAGGATCGTACGATCATTGGCATCAATGACTCCGTCTCCATTCACATCACGGAACTGGAAGTCGCCCGGTGAGGGGTTGCCCAGCATATCGGTCGGAGCGTTGTCAATCTCAGACTGGTTTTGGAAAATGCCAACTACCTCGTACCCGTAGTAACTGCCGATCGGATCGCCAATTCGTGTGATATGACGTACGCCTGCAGCACCCGGAACCAGGATCGGATCTCCTTCAGGTCCGAGGGCCAGTACTTTGTTTCGGTTGGCCGAGAAGTTGAAATCAGTTGACCACTGGAAAGCACCAACCAGGTTTCGTGACGTCAACTGGATTTCAAATCCTTTATTCTCCACCTCACCTATATTGGTCAGGGCCCGGGTAAATCCGGTGACTGCCGGAATGTTCACCTCAAGCAGCAGATCTTCCGTGCGACTGATGTAGTAATCTAACGATCCGTAAATACGGTCCTCCATCATCGCAAAATCGAGACCCGCATTGAACTGACGGGTGGTCTCCCAGGTCAGGTCGGCATTCCCGAGTGTAGACGGAGCCACGCCCGAAACAACCTGATCGCCAAAGACGTAGTTTGAGCCGGTAATCAGGCCGATGGAACCGTAGTTCGGGATCAGGAAGTTACCGGTCACCCCGTAACTTACTCGCGGCTTCAGTTCATTGAACAGGTTCTGTTCCTGCATAAATGACTCATTGGTCATTTGCCATCCAAGCGAAGCAGAGGGGAAGATACCGGTCTGGTTGTTTGCCCCAAACCGTGACGAGCGGTCAGACCGGATCGTTGCCGTTAACAGGTAACGGTCTCTGAATACATAATTCGCACGGGCCAGATAACTTACCAGCGACCACTCCTCAATAAGCTGGTCTCCGCCGGTAATCTGTCCGCCATTCACCGTTTTCACCTGATCGTCAGGGAAGTTCTGTGCGATCACCATGTTGCGCTCATCATTCTGCTTTTGAGCGGTAAACCCGACAATGGCGTCGAGCCGGTGATCGGCCCCAAATGTGGTTTGATAGGTCAGCGTATTTTCCCAGAGCCAGTTGACACCAAGTGCGGATGTCGACTCGGCATATGGCCGGGGCGCACCGCCACGGTAATAGAACTGGGTGCCCTGGTAGAACGATCGCTGATAACTGTCGATATCGTAACCCAGGAGAGTTTTGAACTGCATGTTCTCCATCACATTATAAGTACCAAACAGGTTACCGAAGAGCCGGTTGTTTTTGATCTCCTCATCAATAAAGTCGCGCACAGCCAGCGGATGGTTGGTGGTGGTGGTTGCACCTCCCAGATCGTTGTGGCTTCCCTCGAGCTGACGGTAGGTGCCGTCAGGGTTATACGGGCCCACAACCGGCCACGGCGTCAGGGCAGAGTAGATTATACCGG
>CALKWT010000263.1 GCA_938003885.1 uncultured Balneolaceae bacterium
TCCCATCCCTCGACCTCTAGCGGTTGGTGGTCCAGCAGCTGGCACACGCGGTCGGCGATCACCTGGTAGTTGTATCGGTACAACCCCAAACTGCATCTGACGCTCAGATAATCGACCTGTATAAAAAGATATGGGCTTGCACTCCCGCCGCCAGGAGTACCCGCATGTTTGTAGTCTGTGGCAGCTACTCTATTTGGAAGAGAGGGTAAACCCATCCGGGCAATCTGAACGGTTGCCAGTCACCACTACCGGATATTCCTTAGAAAGCCTTATTCAACTGTATGAAGAGTTCCTTTAAAACCAATCAGAACCGATCCTTCTTGTCTATCAGGGCTTTGTAGAGCATTTCGCGTGCTCGGAAAATGTGTGCTTTGACTGTACCGAGCGGCAGATCCAGTTCATCGGAGATCTCCTGATAGCTCAGCTCTTCCAGATGGCGCATCCGGATGATCACCCTGTACTTTTCAGGTAGATTGTCGATTGCCTGATGAATAATCTGGCGACGCTCTTTCCTGATGATTGCACGATCCGTCTCTTCCCTCCCTTCAATTTCGATCTCTATCTCCCCATCTTTGGTTTTAACAGGGTTGTTGAGCGAGGTGGCCTCTATGCGTCGCTTCCGCAGGAAGTCAATGGTATGATTGGTTGTGATACGATAGAGCCAGGTTGAAAAAGCGTAGTCGGTGTTATAGGAGTCCAGGTTCTTAAACGCCTTTATGAAAGCTTCCTGAACCAGATCTTCCACTTGCTCATTGTTTTTCACCATTTTCAGAATGTGGAAATAGAGCGGTTTTTGATACTTCTCTGTGAGGGCTTTGTAAGCCTTCTGGTCACCCGTTTTCGCCTGCCTGATCAGCTGATCATCCTCCAGGCTACTTGCAGATGCCCCTTCCCTGCTGCTTTTATCATTCGTTGGTGAATTATTTTTCATCTGCAAAGTTAGATTGAAATCCTTAATAAATTGTGAAGCATCATCAAATTGCATCGATGTAAAGAGGTAAAAATATCGTAACAGATGATTGAAACCAAACCGATTTCAGTTCTTCCTCTTTCGGTGAACTAATGAGTACATCATCAGAGCCTGAGTGCGCGTCGGTCCGGTGCCCAATTGCAAATTTCTTTCGCAGAAGACCCGGAAATGGATGTTGAGATTCTCTCTTTATTTCCTTAAAGTAATTGGCTAGGTTACGACTTTACCGGCGGGTACACTGGCTTGAATCCAGGAAGATCGTCACCATACAGACATCAATCGAAGAACCTCCACTGCTGTTCATCTACGCCAGGACAAACTGGAGAAAAGGTGGAATCTCACTTAAATTTAGGACATACAACTCACACTGATATGAGCTTGCAGAGCAGGATGAGCATTTCTGAAATCTATTACTTACGTCTGTGGAAGAGATCGTAGAACAGAAAGTCAAAAATTTCTGGATCATCGATGATGACAGGATTTTTGGCCTGTTATCCAAGAGGGTTATTGAAATTTCGGGAATTGCTGAAAACATTCACATTCTGTCCGATGGCAGCTCGGCTCTTGATGAAATCCAACTGTTGCTTGCCCAAAACGAGAGGGTCCCTGAAGTGATCTTTCTGGATATCAATCTGACCGACATGAGTGGTTTTGAATTTTTGGCACAGCTTGAAAAACTCCCCGGATCGCAGCAAATCAAAGTCTATATATTCTCAGCTTCCATCACCCCCGAAGATCGAAAAGAAGCCCTCCACTATGATCAGGTTCTTTCGATCGTAGAAAAACCACTCACAACCGAGAAATTGAAAGTGATTGCCTCCCATCTCTAGCGTTGCCAATGGAGTCCGGGTCCCTCTCTCTTTGAATTTCATACCCTACTACAGGGAGATCTATCACCCGAATTCTGCGGATCAGATGTACCGCACTGCAACATCTTTCATCGTATCTACCGAAAATTTCAAGCCTGTAACCCGCTTAAATTCCCTTCTTCAAGGTTAACAAACGGCTCCCGAAAGAACTTTTGGTCCGGTTACCGCCATCTCCGTTAGAAGACATTCTCCGGACATCCTCTACCGAATAGAAAGCGTCGGGTGCGTACCTGTCAAGCAGTTGGGAGAGTTCATTCCATCGTTTCCGCTGCGCCACAGTAAAAAGAATCTTGACCTGCCCGAATTTTCCTTCTCCCTCAATATCCGTAACACGAAACTCAGCCTCTCTCAGTTTATCAAGCAGTTCAGAACTCTCTTCTGGCACAATAATCCTGAAGATCTGAGTACCCACCTGCATTTTCTCCTCAATAAAGATTCCGACAAACGTTCCGGTTGCAAAGCCAGCAGCAAAAGCCAGGTAGAAGAGCCAGTTATCCAGATTCTGAAATATTTGCGCCACAACAATGACCCAGATCAGGACTTCGAAAAAACCGCAGATTGTCGCTTTCGCTTTCATTCCTTTTGAAACGAACATAATGCGCAGCGTTCCGAGGCTCACATCCATGATTCTTGAGAAATAGATAAAGAGAGGTAAATAAGTGGAAGGGATTAGTTCTATCATCATATGCCTGTATAGTTTTGTTCGGCGCCTGTCTGCTCCTGATTCATCTTCAGGCCGCCCGGGATACGTTTTACGTTGTGCTGGATCAAGTTACTCTTTTGACCGGAATCGATAGATAACCTGCGGTAAGCAGTTATGTTGTAGAACATATACCGTAAACTAAAACAGGTCTATTATTCGTATTTACCGGCAAATAGAGCAAAAACAAAAAAAGCTGTTTCCGGATTATTTATACCAGAAACAGCTTCTTTGCGGAGGAAGAGGGATTCGAACCCTCGATACCCCTTTAGGGGTATACTCCCTTAGCAGGGGAGCGCTTTCGACCTCTCAGCCATCCCTCCAGTCAAATTCTCAACGTTTGAAGACTTCAAATATAGAAACCTTTTGATACTCAATGCAAGCCCTATTTGAAAAATATTATTACCCGAATTAAAATGCCCGGCGATTTGGTGCAGAGTGCTTATCAATCTCAGTGTCGGAGATGATTTCTCTGACTCAGGCCGCCTTCAAAAACTCCGCTTCACTCTTCCAGAATATAGATCTGAGCCAAATTCCTGCCCAGTTGAGCGTAATCGAGCCCATAACCAACCACAAAGAGATTCGGTATCCTGAACCCTGCATAATCTATTTGCACCTTATGATGGGTAGCCTCATGCTTATGAAGCAAAGTAACCACAGTCACCGAAGCTGGTTGATAGGCTGATACTTTCTCCAGGAGATAATTCATGGAGAGGCCGGTATCGATAATATCTTCTACAAAGATGATATGCCGGTTTTTAACCTGTGCATCGATCTCTTTCAGCTCCTTCACTTCCCCTGATGTCACCTTCTCATCCCCATAACTGCTCAGTTTCAGAAAGTCGACCTCACACGGTATCGACATATGCCTCATTAAATCGGCCAGAAAGATATAGGCTCCATTTAAAACACCGATAATAATTGGCTTTTTGTCCCTGAATTTATGACTCAGTTCATCGCCAAGCTGTTTCACTCGCTGTTCAATTTCTTCTCTCGTCAGAAAGATCCGGAACGTGTGACCATTCAGGTGAACTTTTTCAGGCTGATAGAGACTCATTTATATATAGTTTAAATAGTTTCAATCACTAAGGCTTTCTCAGTCGTATCTGAACAGCGCACCATTTCAGAGATTGTGCCCGGCTGCTCCCCCCTCTTTCGATCCGGGAACAGGACGGCAATAATCGTATTGTCCGCAGATTCGATCACCCTTGCCTCCCTTTTCTTCCCCGATGCAACCCTTCGGTTGGTGAGATGATCTGAGACAAGCTGGGTGCCATCCATCCCGAATGGCTGAAAGCGATCTCCATCTTCCCATGGCCTCAGGGTGAGCGGAAAACGGAGTGCGGAGAGGTCGACCTGAAGGCGCTTATCGGAAAATTGATGGTCGAACGCCCCAACACGGATGCTCAGATCCTCCGATTCCATCCCCTCCAGTGCCTCGGACTCCGAAATCATTCTTACAGAATCCTGGCCGGAATGTATCCCCTCCTCCGTTTTGAAGTAAAACTGGTCACGGTCTCTATAGAGTGAAAATCCGGGTCCCAGGGACATCCCCGCACCAGTCTGAAGCCCGGACAGCTCTGTCATGTTCTGAAGGGTTCCCTTTGAGAGGGTGTGATCGGGAAAGTGTGACTCAAAGAGATACTTTATAATAGCCGGTTGAAGCAGTGGATCTGTCTCCAGAAAAAGCTCCCGATCGAAGGTGCTCTCCCCTGTCCGGATCTTCTCAGCTTTTTCCTTCAGAAGCAGCTCATACTCTCGCGCACGATCCTGCAGGGACAAAACATTTTCTTGCCAGCCCGGAAAGAGATTCTCCAGCTGTGGAAACCAGTTGTTCCGGATGAAATTTCGTGCATAGGTCGACTCTTCATTGGTACGGTCGATCCGGTAAGGGATGTTCAGATCATTCACAAATTGCAAAATACTCTCCCGGGAGACTTCAATCAACGGGCGGAAATAGATACCATCGAGTCCCTCCATGCCCTTCCATGCGCTCATTCCTGAACCTCTCAGGATCTTCTGGAAGATCGTTTCGATCTGATCGTTCTGATGATGGGCCGTTGCGATGACGGTCCCGTCCAGTTCACGCAGCAGGTCCCGGAAGATACGGTATCTCTCATCACGGGCTCTGTTCTGAAAGTTACCGGGTTGCTCTTTCAGGTCATGCAAATTTACAGAGATGCAATCCATTCCCCACATCGAGGAGATCTCTTCCACCAGAGACTGATCCTTGTTGGAGTCAGATCCCCGCAGGCCATAGTTCACATGCACAGCCGTGGTCTCTATTCCCTCTTTGTAGAGACAGTAGAGCATCGCCATTGAATCGGGTCCGCCGCTGATCCCCGCTATAATATGCAGATTATCACTTTTCAGTTTTTGGAGCTGCTTCAGAAACAGCTCTCTCACCCGGGATGATTCGTATTTGTTCATGTCGAAAGGTAATTACGTCTAAATCCTCATTCAATAATAATAACTCACCTGAGGTTCCAAGTCCAATAAATTTATAGGTTTCCTCCTGCAGCTTACCGTCCAGGGCGATCCGAACCCACTGGCCGTATCCTTCGAGCCTGTTGTTGATCCGTCGCTGCAGTAAAATAGAGCGGTTGCTCCAGAGCTGATACTCCTCCTCTATGGAGGCCAACAGTTCGGCCAAAATTTTCTCCCGGATCAGAGGTTTATCTGTGATCTGTGCCAGGGAGATGGCCCTGTCCCGGATACCTGGTTTAAAATCTTTTTCAAATACATTCAGCGCAATGCCCACCAGTACTTTTTCGGGATGCTGTCCCAGAAATGTAGCTTCTGTCAGCACTCCCCCGATTTTTTTATCACATGCGATCAGATCATTTGGCCATTTCAAATGAAGGAATTCTTGCGGCATATATTTTTCCAGGGATTCAAGAACAGCATTTGCGCAGGCCATCGTAAGAAGCGGAAGCCTGTCTGCTTTTTCCGGCTTGAAACAGATCGTAAAAGTCAGATTTTCAAAAGGAGCAGAATTCCACTGTCGTCTGTATTGTCCACGCCCGGCAGTTTGATTGTCTGTAATACAGAGCGTCCCTTCCGTCAGATCCTCTGCCGAAATCCTCTTCATGTAACTGCTGGTAGAGGGGATTTGATCGAGATAGATACACTCCCTCCCCAGATAGGAAGTCTTCAGATAGCTTCTGAATTTCTTAAGATCAAATCGTTTCATGGTTCCGAAATTCGGTTCTCTATTACCCCCCGTTCAGAGTACATACATAATGGCCAGCCCTGTCAGGGATCTATTGATACCTGAAGGTTCGGTTCGTGACTTTCAGAATACAACAGTCTGATATCTGACGCAAAAGATCTTTTTCAATTTCCTGCGGGGGTATACTCAGATGCCTATTTGGATACTCTTTGATCACCAAAGTTCCTGTGGCAGTTATCTGGAATGTTGGTTCCACGCACGGAAATAGTGCTTTATCTCATTCGTTGTTGAAGCTTGCAGGATGTTCTCTGCAAGCTTCCGGAGGTTTTTGTATGTGTATCTGGAAAGGGTTTTTTTCACAAGCGGAATACTTCCGGGGTTCATACTTAATTCGCTGAAACCCATGCCGATCAGGCAAGCTGCTGTATCCGCGCCCCCAGCCATCTCCCCGCATACTGAGACCGGAATATTACGGGCGCGTGCTGCATCCAGTGTCATCTTAATCAGTCTCCAAAGTGCGGGATGATGATTGTCAAAAAGGTCTGAAATCTTCTCATTTCCCCTGTCAACAGCAAGAGTATATTGAGTCAGGTCATTGGTTCCGATACTGAAAAAATCTGCAATCTCAGCAAAGTGATCTGCCATCAAAGCCACACTTGGGACCTCTACCATCACCCCGATTGGCAGATGTTCGTTGAAATCGACACCCTCCTTATTCAGCCTGCCAATCACCTCCCTGGAGATCTCTTTCACCCTCAACACTTCCTCTGCATGGGAGACCATGGGTATAAGTATTTCAATCTGGTTTTCAGTCCCGGCAGAGGTACGGTAGATCGCCTCCAGCTGTTTTTCAAGAATATCTTTCTGATCCAGCAACATTCTGACGCCACGCCACCCTAAAAAGGGATTTGCCTCACTGTCAGACGACTCCAGGATTTTATCCCCGCCGGCATCAAACAGCCTGATGGTCACCGGATTCTTTCCGGCGGCCTTGACGACCTGACTGTAGAACTCTACCTGCTTCTCTACATCGAAATTTTTCGTTTCAAACAGAACGGTTTCAGTGCGAAGCAGTCCGATTCCGCAAGCACCGTTTTGTTCAATCCGGGGTAATTCATCCAGGAATTCGACATTGGCCCGCAAGGTAAAGGGGTGCCCGCAGCGTGTGAGGCCCGGCTTCTTTGCCCAGGTGAGCATTTCATGGGTCTGCTCTCTCTCTCGCTCCTTCCGGGAGTTAAAATCCTTTTTCTGATCTGCATCCGGGTATACAATGACCTGTCCTTCATTACCATCTACAACAGCGTCCGCATCCGCCTGCAGCTGGAACCTGTCCCAGGTTACATTGATCACACACGGTATACCGAGCGACTGGGATAAGATGACGGCGTGAGAGGTAAATCCCCCCTTTTTTAAAACGATCCCCCCAATATTCAGGTGACTCAATGTAACCATCATGGCTGGAGCGATATCCTCGGCAAAGATGATATCCCCCTCCTTCACATTCAGATTTTTTTTGCGGTCCCG
This sequence comes from uncultured Balneolaceae bacterium, assembly GCA_938003885.1. Lineage (GTDB taxonomy): Bacteria > Bacteroidota > Rhodothermia > Balneolales > Balneolaceae > Rhodohalobacter. The sequence continues at coordinate 7,236 of CALKWT010000263.1, forward strand.
CGTTATTTCTATCAGATCATCCCGTATGGAGATCAGATCGATAACCCGCTCTTCTGCCCAGTCAGCAGAGGCAGCCCCCAGAAGCTGGATATAGTTATTAAACTCGCTGAAGATCGCATATTCAGCGGTCAACTGTATCTCTTCAATTTTACGAATAATACCTGCATGGAGCTCCGGATCATCGAGGGTTTGAATCTGTGCCTGAATGATGTGATGGACCTCTTTGTTCCCGGGAAGCTCTGTGATCGTGAGATATTGTTCTCTCAGTGTTTTTAAGGCCCTATTAAATTTATCAATTTGCTCAGGTATTTCTCTGGAAGCGATTTTCGACGGAAGAATCGCCTCCGTTTCACTCTGAAGAATACAGACTGTACCCATCCCGATACCAGGAGCAGCCGGCTTTCCTCGTAAAACTATCGGACTGGTATTCTTCATTCCTCTTCGTCCATATTAAAGCCATTTTCAAACAAGTCCGCGATGCGCGAGAGTGCGGCCTCTTCATCCGGCCCTTCAAAGATCAGCTCCATTTCTGCACCGTATTCTGCTGCCAGGGTCATCACACCCAGAATACTTTTCCCATTCACCTTGTAACCATACATTTTAATGTAAAAAGTTGAGTTATATTCAGAAGCCGCCTGAACTAATACAGAAGCGGGTCTGGCATGTAGTCCCGTTCTGTTCCGGACAGTTACTTTTTTTGACACCATGGGTTGCAATTTGTAAAATTTTCAGAGGTTAATCAGCCTGATTCAATCAGGATTGAACATAGTAAAAATCTATCGAAACTACCTATTTG
>CALKWT010000264.1 GCA_938003885.1 uncultured Balneolaceae bacterium
GCCATAGGCCTCAACTCAGGAGGGATCGCTTTTTGCCGGTTTTCGAAGATCTCCTTCACAAAGCCTGTATGGTAACTGCCATCCGCAAACGAGCGCTCATTCATGGTGAACTTACAGAAAGGAATTGTGGTTCGTACACCTGAAATTTCATACTCGTCCAGCGCCCGGATCATTTTTGCAATGGCCTGTTCTCTGGTGGCAGCGTGTACCGAGAGTTTAGAGATCATCGGGTCATAATGAATCGTTACAGATTGCCTCTCTTCGATCCCTGCATCCATTCGTACACCCGGCCCTCCAGGTACCCGGTGTCTGTTCAGCAGGCCGGTATCGGGAAGAAAATTATTATCCGGGTCTTCTGCATAGATCCGGCACTCTATGGCATGACCGTTGATTTTCAGGTCGGTTTGCGAAAAAGGGAGCTTCTTGCCAGCTGCAATATCGAGCTGCAGCGCCACAAGATCCAAGCCTGTAATAAGCTCTGTAACCGGATGCTCAACCTGCAGCCGGGTGTTCATCTCAAGAAAGTAGAAATTTTTCTGCTTGTCTACCAGAAATTCGACCGTTCCCGCACCTTCATAACGGCACAACTTTGCAATCAATATGGCCGTTTCGGCCATGCTCTTGCGGAGCTCCTCATCGACCAGCGGTGAGGGTGCTTCTTCAATCACCTTCTGGTACCTTCGCTGAACTGAGCACTCTCTTTCAAAGAGATGAACTACATTGCCGTACGAATCGGCCAGGATTTGAATTTCAATATGGCGCGGCTCCTCCAAATACTTTTCAATAAAAATCCGGTCATCTCCAAAGGCCCCTTTGGCTTCACTCCTTGCACTTTTAAGCCCCTGTTCCAGCTCATCCGGATGGCGGATAATTCTCATCCCTTTGCCTCCGCCTCCCGCCGCAGCTTTAATCAGAACAGGGTATCCTATGGAAGAGGCAGTATCTGAAGCCTCTTCCAGTCCACCTGCTTCCTTATCGCTGCCGGGCGGACAGGCTACTCCTGCGGAGGTCACCAGTTGACGTGCCCTGGTTTTATCACCCATCAGAGCGATCACTTCAGGAGAGGGCCCTGCAAATCGGATCCCCTCCTCTTCACACGCTTTTGCAAAACCCGGATTCTCGCTCAGGAAGCCGTAGCCGGGATGGACGGTATCCGCACCGCTTTGCCGGACGGCTTCGATAACTGCAGGTATATTCAGGTAACTTTCGGCCGGAGAGGCACCGCCGATCAGAATCGATTCATCTGCGTGCAGAACATGAGGTGCGGCAGCATCCGCCTCCGAGAACAGAGCTACTGTGCGGATCCCCCTCTCTTTACAAGTTCTGATGATACGCAATGCAATTTCACCCCGGTTGACAATCGCTACTTTTTTAATTTCTGTCATACACCAATCAATACAAATTTTCTTTCAGCATGGCGGGCAAAAATTTCCACATGTCATCGGTTTCTTTATTCCATGTAAATAGCTGATGTTCAATATACTTTCTTCTGAGCAGATCACTAAATGCTTCTGTTGCGACTTGTGTGTCACTGTTACGGTAATTGATCAGTCGGATATTCAGATTCTTTATAGACTTCAACAGTTTATCATCTGAAATATTTGGTACAAATTCAGCCGGATTATTAAAATATATGTGATCGTCGATCATATGCTCCATATGAACCCGGATATCATAATATCCACACAGCCCGATTACCTTGTTAAAACTGTCCGGGTGCTTCAGCGCGAACAAGACTGCTGCATAAGCCCCCAGTGCAGCCCCGGCAGTGATCCTGTAGAGATGATCGTTTTCCCGTCTGATAAAAGGCAGCAGCTCATCCGTTACGTAAGCCTGGTAGCTGTTAAACCTTTTCATCCGGCTGACAGGATCAATATCCCGTTTTAAAAAGCATTCTGAAAAGGTATCTGCACAGAAAAACTGGTTATACCCTTTTTCTGCCTGTTCCTCCAGAACGGCAAATGCCCCGTGATTATCCCATTCGCGAAAGTTTCCATGGGCAGACGGAAAGATGAGAACCGGTGTTCCGCCATGCCCTATGATCAGAAGCTCCATCTCTTTACCCATACTTGGGCTTCTCCAGGATATGTGTCGTCGCTCCATGTTGTCTCCATTCAATGCATTGAAAATCGTTGTCATTCTGACTGGCGGACGTTTCTGAGCTCACCGTACTGAGCCAGAGCCGGGCCATACTCATCGATGGATCGGCGGTTCCTTTTGCTATGAATAGATCAGAAGGTGTACCGATCAGAGCTGTAAAACCACCTTTGGCAGGATGGCCAGCTTCTCTGCAGTGTTCAGGTAGGCTCTTGTAGAGAATACCTGGTAGTCGTTATCCTCAATTTTATTCAAGATCCGGCTATAATTCTCTTTCGCCAGCAGAACGGGCAGTCTGCTATCTTTTGAAAGCATCGGGATCCCACTTTCGGCACTTTTAAAATAGTACCATGCCCTTTTAATCTGCAACCTCATAAAGTTCTTAAAAGTTTCATCACACCTCCTTTCAAACAGTTTATTCTCCGTAATTCCAAACTGTTCAAGCTCACTCTTCGGAAGATAGATCCGGTTCCGATTCAGATCTTCACCCACATCCCTCAGAATGTTGGTCAACTGCATGGCAATGCCCAGTTCCACCGCATGGTTCAGCGCAGCATGGTCATGATATTCAAACACCCTGCAAGACATCAGCCCGACGACCGAGGCCACACTGTAGGAGTAGTCATAGAGCTCCTCAAAGTCGTTGTATCTACTCTTAAAGAGATCCCTCTTTATTCCATTCAGCAGCTCCAGTGGTAAATTGCGGGGGATGCTCCACCTTTTCACTGTATCGGAAAAAGCCGACAAAATTGGGTGAACACACTTCTCTCCATTATAGAGTGCAATGATTTCGGATTCAGTTTCATGAAATTTAACTAAGATTTCCTCCCGGGGAACGACTCTTTTTTCAATCAGATCTACAGCATCATCCACCAGGTTGTCCAGATATCTGCAAAATCCGTAGATGGCGAATATACTTCTCTGCTTTTCATAAGGTAAAAAACGGGTAGCCATATAGAACGTTTTTGCATAACGGCTGGTGATCCCTCTGCATCTGTTGTACGACTCCCGGAGATGGGCATCTCTTACTTCTGAAATTACCTTTCTATGGAAATCCGTTTTTTCATAAAGCGGACGGATATATGTGTATGGCAATCGAAATAAGTTTGTCATGTTAATTCCGTATCCTTATTCAGAATAAACAATAGATGGGGATCCTGCAATCTTTCCCGAAAATTAATATTATGCCACAACTGTTTAGTGCAATTTTCCTTATTTTCAACAAAAGCTGAGAAACACTTTATTAAATAAAATTTTTGTTGATTTTCGCAATAATTAAAGAGAAAAGTATGAGACCAAAAAATAAAAAGATCACCATCTACGAAGTAGCTCAAAAAGCTGGTGTTGCCATTTCTACTGTGTCACGGGTTTTAAATAACTCGCCTAATGTTTCTCAAAAAACCAAAGACAAGGTAAACGAAGCAATTACTGAACTGAACTTCAGGCCTCAGGTGAGTGCCCGGAAGCTTGCAAGTCGTGAGCCACAGATGCTTGCCATTGCTGTCCCTTCCTTTACCACTCCCTATTTCAACGAAGTACTGAAAGGCGTGAAAGATGAAATTCAGGATCTGGATCTGGATATTGTCATCTATAACACCGGCTCTAAGAATCCCCAGGAAGGAATTGAAAACTTCTTCAACAGAGGCACTGCAGATGCGGTCATAACCATCGGCATTGATATTTCAGAGTCTGTGCATAAACAACTGGAGGCTGCAGAAGTTCCGATGGTACTGATCGGAAGCTCCCACCCTGCCTACGATTATTTTGAACTGAACAACCGCAGGGGTGGTTTTATGGCAGGAGAACATCTTATTAAGCAGGGGTATCAGAAGCTGGGGATGGTCAAGCCCAGCCTGAATTTTAACTCCTCCATTGCCCGTGAAGAAGGATTTATAGATGCCATCCGGGAGTTCAAGATGCCTTTGCACAGACACCTCTTTATAACAGGAGAGAGTACCAAGCACGCAGGTTATACGGAAGAGGCAGGATATGAGGCGATTTATGAATATGACAGAATGGGCGAGTTCCCAGATGCCATTTTTTGTGCGAACGACACCCAGGCCATCGGTGCACAACACGCTCTTACCAAACTCGGGATCAGAGTTCCGGAAGATGTTGCTCTGATGGGATATGACAATATCAAATTTGCCAAATATCTGGATCTCACAACCATTGATCAGAAGATGTACCGGGTTGGAGTGGAAGCAACCAAACGACTTGCAGATATCATCAAACATGGATATGAAGATAAGGTTCAGCATATGATTGATCCGGTTCTGATTCCACGAAACTCTACCCGTAAAAAAGAGCAGCAGTAAAGATGACAAAAGAGTGGGCACTGGAACACTGCATTACAAGGTCGGAGTCGGATGTTGCCGGGGAACCCTATCGCGGGAAGGTACGGGATGTCTACCATCTGAATGCCGATACCCTTGGTATTGTTGTAACTGACCGGATTTCGGCATTTGATCACATCATGAAGCAGGCGATACCCTTTAAAGGGCAGATTCTGAATCGTCTCTCTGCATTTGCATTTGAAAAAACCGAGGATATCCTTCCCTCCCATGTATTGGAGGTCCCCCATCCGAATGTAACCATCGCAAAGAAGTGTGACCCGATTCCCATTGAAATCGTCATGCGGGGGTACCTCACGGGCCATGCCTGGAGGGAGTATAAGCTCGGGAAGCGGGAGCTTTGCGGTGTTTCGTTGCCCGGAGGAATGAGGGAGCATCAAAAATTTCCAGAACCGATCCTGACTCCTGCAACAAAAGCGACAGAAGGACACGATGAAGATATCTCCGAAGAGGAGATTCTGGATAAGAAAATCGTTACTCCGGAACAGTGGGCCCTCATCCGTGAAAAGGCGATGGAGCTTTTTCAAAGAGGAACCCGTGTAGCTGCAAAACAGGGACTGATCCTAGTGGATACAAAATATG
>CALKWT010000265.1 GCA_938003885.1 uncultured Balneolaceae bacterium
GCCTGCCAGTTTCCAAACGTATCCCCGCCACCTCCGAATAACGTTTCAAAGAAACTGGAAAATGGGCTGCCGCCACTGGAACGTGCCTGGCCTCCAAAGAGATCCTCCATATTGATGTTCACATGTTGATGGGCTCCTTGTCTTGCATATTGGCCCCAGTTGAAGTCATCTGCACTGGCTCCGGCTTGTTGATATTTCTTCCAGTTTGCTCCAACCTTATCGTATAATTTTCGTTTTTCGGCATCCTTCAGAACTTCATACGCCTCACCCACCTCTTTGAATTTTGCCTCGGCAGTATCATCATCCGGATTGCGGTCCGGATGGTATTTAGCTGCCAGTTTCCGGTATTTTTTACGAATCTCTTCCTGGGAAGCATCGCGTGCAACTCCCAATATCTTGTAGTAATCCTTGTATTCCATACCTTTCCTTTTACCGGTACTAAAGCAAAAGCAGTGCCACACCGAAGAAAGATTGCGATATTGTCAGATTAAACCCCTTTTGACACAGCGAGTGTGAATTTTTTACAGTGGATGAGCACCCAAATAAAAAAACCCCTGTCTTTCTATCGACAGGGGCTATCACCTTAACCTTAACCTATGAATTATAGCTCTATAGCTATAAAGACATTTCTGCCCTGCCTGTTTACACCCAGTAACACGGCTTCTGTTCCCTCATTTGTCAAGTTTCTTATCACCCGATAAAATTCGTTGGTATTGGAAACGGTGTTACCTGCTACCTGCATGATCACATCCCCCTGACGCAGTCCCTGACGGTATGCATTGCTGCCTTGTGAAATATCAGAAACTACAACTCCCTGAACAGAATCCGATAGATTTAACTGACGTCGGATGTTATCAGTCAGATTCTCCGTTGAGAAGCCGAGGTTTTCACGCATTTCATCGACCGCATCGGGTGATGCTGAGGCAACCTCATCACTCTCCCTCTCAACCAGGGTTACATCAAACGTCATCCGTTCACCATTTCGGATTAATTCGATTGTGATCTCTTCTCCCGGATCTTTACTGGCAATACCAAGCTGGAGATCGCGCCAACCGATTACCTCTTCACCATTCAGGCTGATGATCACATCTCCTTCCTGAATTCCTGCCTGATCAGCAGGGCCATCCTCAGTTACATCACCAACAATTACACCACGTGCCCTGTCGAGATTCAATGCCCTTGCCATGGTCCGGTCGACTTCACCGCCGAGACCAATACCCAGGAACCCTCTGCGAACCTCACCATCCACAATCAATGATTCCATTACCGAACGGGCCATATTTACGGGTATGGCAAATCCGATCCCCTGATATCCACCTGTCCTGCTTGCGATAGCTGTATTGATTCCGATCAGTTCGCCATCGAGGTTAACCAGAGCACCCCCCGAATTTCCGGGGTTAATAGCCGCATCCGTCTGGATGTAGTTCTCATATAAATTCAGGTTCAACGAGGAACGGCCGCTCGCACTTACAATACCCTGGGATACCGTGTGGGCAAAATCCTGACTCAGAGGACTTCCTATTGCCAATACCATCTCTCCTATACGGATCTGGTCGCTGTCTCCCATCTTGATTGCCGGCAGATTGTTCCGGTCTATTTTCAGAACAGCAATGTCCGTTTCTGGATCGGTTCCTATGATCTCTGCATCGAGTTCATCCCCCCCATAAAGCCGAACACGAATCTCATCCGCACTATCGATCACATGATTATTCGTAATGATATATCCATCAGTCGACACGATCACTCCCGATCCTAGCCCGGAGCGTTGGAACTCCCTCTCCATATCGAATCTTGGGTCGTTAAAAAAGAAACTGAACGGACTTCGCTGCTGCATTCGCACGGTCCGGGAAGTGGTGATGGTAACAACCGTCTGGTTGGTGGTTTCTGCGATGTCCACAAGTGCGTTGTTCAGGTCTCTTAACGTATTGATCGGCCTCTGGTCTGAGGGAACCACATCACTCGTTGTAACCAGTTCGGGCATTGTGCCTGTGCTTTGAAAAAGATCTGCCTCCCCGCCGGCAAAATAGAGACCTGCAAAAAACGAGAGAGCTGCAAAAAAAACAGCGATGACTATCTTTGTCTTATCCATTTTATGTTAGTTGATTTTATCTGAATATTACGGTGAAATAGCTTTACTGAAGGTAACGAAGCAGGCTCTTTATATTGTATGTACATCTAAAAAAAATGCCGGGACCCTTTGTCAAAAAGACCCCGGCGCTAACTAACCTGCTCTCTTTAGGGGACTAAGAAGAACAGCTCTTACTTAATCTCAATCTGCTTTTTCAGGCTCTTCTCACTTTTATCGATGGTGATCGTCAAAATCCCATTCTCGTAAGACGCCTTTACACTCTCTGAATCTGCGTTGTCTGGCAGACTCAACGATCGGGAAAAACGGCCATAGTGTGTTTCCAAACGGTGATACTGCTTATTCTCTTTCTTTTCTTCAAACTTACGTTCACCGCTGATGGTCAATAGGTTGTTTTCCATATTGATCTGGATATTTTCTTTATCCACACCAGGCACTTCCACTTCTATAACGAACTCATTATCATTTTCTGATATATCAATACTGGGTGTAAAGCTGTTTCTCCTTGTTCTCACCGCATCATTGAAGAATTCATCCATGATATCTGAGAATCGTCTGCTAAAAAGATCTCTTTCCGGATAATTATATTTTAAAAGTGTCATAACGTTATCTCCTGTTAAAGGTTCATTTTGTCATTTCACTTTATATTACTACAAGATACTTGCCAACCTATAGATTGTTCCTTTTCTCTGTCAAAAGTGGAACCATCTCCTGAATTAATTTCATCTCTTCGGAATCTTCCGACCGATTGACATAATTGAATCGACAGAGTGACTTGGCACCCCTGAAATAGTGTCTCAATGTCTCTGGTGAGTCTTCAAAAGAATCTGTTGGAAGAGACCTGTAGAGTGGTTTTGATTACTTGGCAAGAGGCATCACTCATCACTTCAACCTGAATTGATGCGAAAGAAGCAGACTCTTCTGTATACCATATGCAGAATGAAATTTGACCCACCATTCAAGTGATTACACTCGTTATATAACGGCACCTGCAATTTAGGATCGCGGATGGATAGCCATTCAATTGAGACACCTTAAATAAGACAGGAGTGCTCCTGATGAACCTGCATAGCACCATTCTCATTCCATATTGCCGCAGTATTGATGCAACCTCAAATGATATCCCCTGGAATTAAAATCTCAAGATCCTCTCCCCGTCTTGCAAATAAAAAAGCCGGCAGTTGAGAGAACTCAATCAGCCGGCTCAGGCAATTTATGATCAGAGATCTTACTATTTGTGGTTTTTATTCCACTGCTTGGCTACAAGAAATGCCATCTCGAGGCTCTGCTCGTAGTTGAGACGTGGGTCACAGTAGGTTTCGTAGTTCGTGGAGAGCCCTGCTTCACTCAGGCCGTTGGCTCCACCCACACACTCGGTAACGTTGTCCCCTGTGAGCTCCAGATGAACACCTCCCAGTTGACTTCCCTCTGCTCTGTGGACCTCAAACGTAGTGTTGATCTCTTGCAAGATATCCTGGAAGTTTCTGGTTTTATAGTTGTTTCCGGTTGAGTAGGTATTTCCGTGCATCGGATCACTGCTCCATACGACTGGATGGCCATTTTTCTTGATTTCCCGAATATAATCAGGAAGATGTCTGGCGATCTGGTTGTGTCCCATTCTCGTTATCAGAACTATCTTGCCAGCCTCATGGGACGGGTTCAGGATATCCAGCAATTCAAGCAAGTTATCCAGGTCAAAAGGTGGCCCAACCTTGATTCCGATCGGATTACGGATTCCTCTCAGATACTCTATATGAGCCCCATCGATCTGCTGGGTTCTGTTTCCAAGCCAAACCAGGTGTGCACTCAGGTTAAACCAACCACTCTTCCTGGGGACTCTGCGTGTCTGTGCAGAATCATAAAAAAGATTCAAGGCTTCATGGGAGGTATAAAAATCAACTTTATGAGTCGTATTCAACTTGTCTGAAGTGATGGTCTCCATAAACTTGATCGTTCTGTTAATAGAACCAACCATCTCCTCGTACTCTTTGTAAAACTCATTGTTTTTCATAAAGTCGAGTTCCCACTGCTCCGGGTGCTGAAGATCAGCGAACCCTTCGTCTGAAAGTGCTCTCAAAAAGTTCAGTGAGAGGGCGGCCTTATGATAGGCCTCCACCAGACGTGAGGGATCCGGTTTTCGTGCTTCCACATCTGGAATAAAACTATTGATCAGATCCCCTCTGTAGTTGAGCATCTTCTCCCCATTTACAATCTCATGATCACTCGACCGGGGTTTCGCATACTGCCCCGCAATCCTTCCCAGCCGGACTACCGGAATGCCCATTTCGTGAATCATAATAAAACTCATCTGCAGCATCACCTTGAGCATATTCACCAGTTTGGGGGATGTGCAGTCTTTAAAGGTCTCGGCACAATCGCCACCCTGCAGTAAAAAAGCATCCCCTGCAGCTACATCTGCTAGCTTAGCTTTCAGCGCCTCAATTTCCCAGGAGGTGATAAGCGGAGGCAGCTTGCTCAGCTCGTTATAAGACTTTTGCAACTCTCTGGTATCAGGATACAGAGGTAGTTGGGTAATCTCTTTTTTATTCCATGTCAGCGGATGCCACTCCTCATTCTCAAATACCGCCGGTGTTTCGATTTGATTCGCGAATTTAGTAATTGTGCTCATGTTTGCTATTAAAACATTCTGATTTTTGAAAGACCTTAAATATACACATCTATTAATAGATATGGTAGCTAGTCGCCTCTATGCTAAGTTCGCCTCGGGACTCCTTGATTATTAAAGGGTAACACTACAATAAAAAAAGCCTCCTGCGGTTTCGCGAGAGGCTTTCCAATGTAAAAAGGGCGACAGAAAAGTGTCAGTTAACCCTGTCAGCTATCGCATCCAGCTCTGACTGTATTTCACTTTCAGGCCACCAGACACCCCGAACCATCACTCCTGCCCTCTTTTTTACATTGGAGATGTCTGTAAGGGGATTTGCCTCTAAAAGAATAAGATCTGCTCTGCGATTTTCTTGCACGGTTCCAAACTCTTCCGGAGTGCCTGCATATTCAGCCGCATTCACCGTTCCTGTTAACAGGACTTCGTACGGAGTGAGGCCAGCATTGACCATCATCTGCATTTCATGGTGAATGGAGAATCCGGGTACATTAAAAAACTGCGGAGCATCGGACCCAAGCACAATAGGCGCTCCATTGTGAAAAAGTTCGCGAGTCAGCCGCTGCCGGATCTCAACCAGTTTGTCTGTGGCTTCAGGCTGGAAATCATCCCTGGTTTTAAAGTTGTTTTTGGATCGAATCCAACCCTCTACCACATCATTCGGCATATACCTCATCTCTGGCCAATCCCCCATCTCTTCAGCCGGTTCAGGCGATGCCAGATGCTCCACAAGACTTAAGGTGGGTACATTCCAGGTTCCCGCTTCTACAGTCATCTCAACAGCTTTAGAAAGCTTCTCCTCATCAATCATTCCGCTGACCGCACTTCCGAAGAAACCGGGATTTTCCCCATTCCATCCCGCGTCATCAGCTACAAGAAATTCAACATACCGATCGTAGTGATCGATAGATGTTTGTCCCTCTTCAATCGCAGTTACCAGGCCCACTTCCAGAGGGATGTGTCCGGCAAATGGTAGATCCGTCTCACGCGATGCTTCTGCAATGGCGATGTAGATATCGCGTGGAACACCCCCCATTTTCATGTGATCGTAGCCCTCTTCTTTAAATCGTTGAACAACCTCTTCTGCATTCTCCACAGAGGGTACGATATCTGTATTCAGCCACGGAGTCGCAGCCAGTATCGTGGGCCCTGTCAATTCATTTCTTTCGATCCGCTCTCTCAATTCAAGATGAGAGGGATGTCCGGCCATATTCCGCACAAACGTCACCCCGTTAGAGATATAGAGAAACAGCACATCTTCAGCATATTGGCTATTACTGTCCCCCGGAATGTGTCCGTGCATTTCAGCCAGGCCCGGCATTAAGTACTTTCCAGACCCGTCAATCTCTACAGCTCCTTCAGGAATCTCTACTTCATCCCACTTTCCAATGGCCCGGATGATCCCGTTTTCTGTCACAACGGTCTGATTTTCCAACACCTCTTCGCTGGTCATCGGAATGACATTTACATTCATAAATGCATGGATTTCCGATACGACATCTCCATTCGATACCTGATGATCAGACAGTTCTTGCTCCCGCTCTGCTGAATCACACCCTGTTAGGGCCGCATTCAACAGAAAAAAGAGAAGCAACAGAGAGGTCAGCTTCCTGAATTCTATGTTTTTCTTTGAGAAATTATACATGATTTAATCTGTTTTGGTTAAAGGTATATATGAGTAGGTTACGGATGAACCCAGCCCTGCTGATTCGTACCATCCCATCCTAAATATATAAAAAGAGAGAATTATACCAGGCAGCGGTTATCCATTTATTTTATCATCTTTTAGCAGTCTACATTCAGGAGTACATTCTATCGCTGTGGTATCAGAGTGAGTTTGTATGGAAAACTCCTGTACGTCCAATCCTGTTTCGGAAATAAAGCAGGTCTATACCTCCCATACAACAGGAGCCCTCCTACCTCTTGTGCGTTGACCCCAACTGACCAACTACCCGCAGAGTCCCTCGAAACGTATTCGCAAACGATATCGTTCTGCCACGAGCAATCAGACGCCCTCCAGCTCGTACGATCCACTCTATTGCAAGATGCAGGTTATTTTATTGACATTGGATCCTTAATGTTCCAATAAATAATTCGTATTTTAAGAGGTTAACAAATTCAAGACTGAAACAACCGACCAACCTTGCAGAATCAGATTATTATTCGCGGCGCCCGTGAACACAATCTAAAAAATATAGACCTGAATATTCCAAGAGAGAAGCTTGTGGTCTTTACCGGCCTGAGCGGATCCGGGAAATCTTCGCTGGCCTTTGATACCATCTATGCGGAAGGCCAGAGACGTTTTATCGAATCCCTGTCGGCCTACGCCCGTCAATTCATTGGAATGATGGAGCGTCCTGAAGTCGATTTTATTGATGGACTCTCCCCAGTCATCTCTATCGATCAGAAAACCACCAACCGAAATCCGAGATCCACCGTAGGTACCGTCACTGAAATCTACGACTTTCTTCGCCTTCTCTATGCCAGAACGGCCACACCCTACTCCTATATTTCGGGTAATAGGATGGCCAAACAGACTTCTGATCAGATTGTGGAGTCTGTAATGAGCCTGCCGGAGGGAACCAAGGCGTACTGCCTGGCACCGGTTGTGAGGGGTCGGAAAGGACACTACCGCGAACTGTTCGAGCAGCTGCAAAAGCAAGGTTATATCAAAGCGAGAGTGGATGGTGAACTGATCGACCTGGAAGGGGAAGTAAAGCTGGACCGTTACAAAACCCATAATATCGAGGTGGTGGTCGACCGATTTATCATCTCCCAAAAAAGTCGGAACCGCATTTCAGAAAGTGTACACCTCGCCCTGGAAATGGCAGATGGAAACCTTATACTGGCTGTTCAGAACGGAGAACAGCTTCAGGACAAAGTTTATTCCAGAAATTTATACGATCCCGAGAGTGGACTCTCGTATGAAGACCCCGCACCAAATCTCTTCTCCTTTAACTCCCCTTACGGAGCATGCAAGCATTGCAACGGTCTGGGTTACACTTATGATGTCAACCGCCGGCTGGTGATCCAGAATACTGAGCAGAGCATCCGGGAGGGTGCGATCCGTTTTCTGGGTGAACCCCGTGACATTTTCATCTTCAAGCAGTTAAAGGCTGTATTGGATAGCGTTCATGTCGATTTCGACACTCCCATTTCTGAATTTCCGGAGGAAGCCATTGATCTATTATTTGAGGGAGGTGGGGAGAGGAAATTCAATGTGAGCTATGACTTCAAAAATAGCAACGTCACATATAAACACGCCTTCTCCGGCCTCCGTACCATCATCCGGGAACAGTACGAGGAGAGTAAATCGGGCAAACAAAGAGATAAAGCCAAAGCTTTTCTGAGTAAAATCACCTGTCCTGAATGCAATGGCGGTCGCCTGAATCCGGAAGCACTCTCTTACAAGATCGATGGCTATACAATTCAGGATCTGGTAAATCAGGATATCCGCACCCTCCGTCATACGGTTGCAAACTTCAACCTGTCAGAGCGGCAAAGAAAAATCGGACAGCAGGTTTTAAAAGAGATTATTGACAGGCTGGACTTTTTGCTGAATGTGGGGCTTGACTATCTCGATCTCAACCGGGAAGCTCAGACGCTAAGTGGCGGGGAGGCGCAGCGTATCCGGCTGGCAACTCAAATTGGCACCCAACTGGTCGGGGTTCTTTATATTCTGGATGAACCCAGTATCGGCCTGCATCAGCGGGATAATATCAAGCTGATCCGTTCTCTTGAAACGCTGCGGGATCTGGGGAACAGTGTGATCGTGGTCGAGCATGACCGGGAAACAATTGAGCACGCTGACTATGTGATAGATCTGGGCCCGGGTGCAGGCACGGAAGGGGGATATGTTGTAACGAAGGGAAAGCCTGACGAACTGGATCCGGATTCCATGACGGCCCGCTTTCTGAATGATGAAGAGAAGATCCCCACACCAGGCAGCCGGCGCAAAGGCAACGGCAAGAAGCTGACGATCCGCAATGCATCCGGCAACAATCTGAAGAACATAGATTTTACAATCCCCCTGGGATCCTTCATCTGCGTCACCGGAGTGAGTGGCAGCGGCAAGAGTTCATTGATTAATCAGACCCTTGCTCCAATTCTCGCCAATGAGTTCTACAACTCGAAGAGTGTCCCGCTCCCCTATAAAGAGATTGAAGGGCTGAAAAATGTTGATAAAATTATCTCCATTGATCAAAGCCCTATCGGGAGGACTCCACGCTCCAATCCGGGCACTTATACCAAGGTTTTCGATCACATTCGAAATCTTTTCGCCGAACTTCCGGAGTCGAGAATCCGGGGTTACGATCAGGGACGCTTCTCATTTAATGTAAAAGGAGGCCGGTGCGAAACCTGCAACGGGGACGGTTTGCGCAAAATTGAAATGAACTTCCTTCCCGACGTCTATGTGAACTGCGAAACATGTAATGGAAAGCGGTACAACCGGGAGACTCTTGAAATTCACTATAAGGGGAAAAATATCTCTGATGTGCTCAAGATGCCGATATCTGAAGCAGTAGAATTTTTTGACAGTGTGCCTTCCATCAAGCGAATATTGAGTACACTCAACTCTGTGGGCCTGGGTTACCTTACCCTGGGCCAGTCCAGCACTACGTTGAGTGGCGGAGAAGCACAGCGTATTAAACTTTCCAGAGAGCTTTCTAAAATTGGAACCGGGGATACACTCTATATTTTGGATGAACCGACGACCGGCCTTCATTTCCAGGATGTTAAAATGTTAGTGGATGTATTGCAAAAGCTGGTAGACCGGGGTAATACAGTGATTGTGATTGAACATAATCTGGAACTGATCAAAGCAGCAGACTGGATCGTTGATCTGGGGCCTGAAGGGGGTGCAGGGGGAGGCGAGATCATCGCAGAAGGGACGCCGGAAGAGATTGCAACTGTGAAGGAGAGCTATACGGGCACCTTCCTTAAGATGGAATTCGCCAGGGAGCAAGCGGGAATAGTGGAGTGAGCACCCGGATTTCATAAGAAGAACTCTACTCAGCAGCGAGAGATGGCCTATTTAAGTACTTCTCCTGCCAAGGATTGAACCGTATGTGCGATTCTTGCACTATAAACGGTAAAACCCACGCAAAAAAGTTCTCAGCAGAAGATTATTAATAAAAAATCTAAAAATCTCATTGCTTTCAGATCCTAAAACCTATATCTTGTAATTCTTTCGATCTGCTGGTGCTCAAACGGGCACCATTTGTCGAATATTGTTGTTTATTGACGTACTGATATAAACCTTACGGGGAGTGGCGCAGGCCGGTAGCGCATTCGCTTTGGGAGCGAAGGGTCGCAGGTTCAAATCCTGTCTCCCCGACATATGGTTGATGTAGATGATTCCGCACGGAAGATCATCACATCCCGGCATAGGTGTCGGGGTGGGCTCTAATAGCCCCCAACCCTCCTGCTCTTATATTGTCCATCTGCGGTTTACAGCCGTTGACCCGGATGGACAATTCATCACAACTGCTATTAACACTCCAGTTTTGCGCCCGTAGCTCAACCGGATAGAGCAATTGCCTTCTAAGCAATAGGTTTCAGGTTCGAGTCCTGACGGGCGTACAGTCAATTCGAATCGTAAATCAGCGATTTCGATTCTCGAAAATCTGTTGATTGACGTTCAATAAATGCCATATGGCGACATGGCCGAGTGGTTAGGCAGAGGTCTGCAAAACCTCGTACGGCGGTTCGAATCCGCCTGTCGCCTCTCTGATAATAAAATTTTTCAAATTTATTCTGCCGCGTTCGTCTAGGGGTTTAGGACGTCGCCCTTTCACGGCGGTAACACGGGTTCGAATCCCGTACGCGGTACTTGCGGATTTTTTAATGGAGCTTGTAGCTCAGTTGGTTAGAGCGCCAGGTTGTGGCCCTGGAGGTCGTGGGTTCAATTCCCATCAGGCTCCCTCCATTATTCATCTAAACTCTCATGCCGCGTTCGTCTAGGGGTCTAGGACGCCGCCCTTTCACGGCGGTAGCACGGGTTCGAATCCCGTACGCGGTACTCTTTTCCTATCCTTTCAAGTCGGTACAGTTCATGAACCTCAGGCCTGTATCGCAACATGGGAACTCTGAAGAGTTTCAACTTCATCTTTTTATACTTCATTTTTTCTCACAGGTTTATATCCAAATCCATTCCCTTATTTTTGCTGTGTCAGCTTCCCTAAAATTCGTCCGGTCTAAAGTGGAAAAACTCTTACTTTTGAC
>CALKWT010000266.1 GCA_938003885.1 uncultured Balneolaceae bacterium
TTTACAGGACTGCTCCTGAACCGGTGGCCCAACGTACCGTTATGACCACTAACCGCAAGAGATTCGAAGAGATAAGGAAAATATTTCTCCCTGCTCAGGCCAACCAGAAATTGATTCAGATCACTGGTCTTCACCAAGGTGGCCGGCGCCATGCCTGAAGCGTCCCGGATACTGATGGATGAGGTATCAAATTTCATGTATTCCATATAATCCAACAGCTTCTCCAGGCCCAGTTCTGTGGTACCCTGAGTTGAAAATGTCTCCGCTGCCATCGCTTTGAGCAACATCTCACTGTAGAAGTTATTGCTTTCCCGATTGATCTCTTTAATGATCTCAGAGAGGGGTACCGATACATGTTCATGAATAAGAAAGAGCTGGTCGTCGGGCACTCCATACATCTCGCTGTTCACAGAAACATGACCCTGAACTTCGATCCCCATAGTTGAAAGGTGTTTTCGGAACGTATCCAGAAAGTAGGAGGAGGGGGCGGTTATCGTAAGAGGTTCTGTTTCATAATATCCCTGGGGTAGTGTGCTTCGCAAAAGAATGGTGTTGGTTCCGAGTATACGACGGTAGGACTCTTTAAAAGAGGTGCCTGGCGGACTCGTCTGCTGCTCATTGATGAACTCAACAAATGAGGTGTTATAAGGAAACCACCTGATCTCGGGAAGTGTACCTGGCCGGCCGGTCGCACGCACTTCCAGATCGACCACATTTCTGTTAAAAGAGAGAGCGTTAATTTCAGGTGCGTAATAGTAGGTTAGGTCATCCCACTCCCACCCTTTCGGATAGGGCACGTCATCAAAGTATCCATCCAGGCCGAGCAGATTCCCGGAAATTTTTTTAATCCCCTTCTCCTGAAGAGCCTCCGCCCATCTTTCAAAGACATACATCGCATTTCCGCTGTAAAATGTGCCATCGATGGTGGGGTCCCCCGAACCGATGACAATGAGGTCCCCTTCCCAGGTGTCGTTACGTTGCATTCCATTCCCGTAAAGCCGTGTTTTAAACCGGTAATCTGGCCCCAGATAGTGGAGGAAAGCAGCCGATGAGATGAGTTTGAAATTAGAGGCCGGCCGCATTATATAGTTCCCATTCAGATCCTCCAGAAGATTCCCATCCAGATCCCTTACCTGGATACTCCAGATCGCATCGGATGCGCGGCTCTGTTCAATAATTTGCAGAAGCGTATCACTGCTCTGGGCCACAGCCGTAGGCAATCCGGCACCTGCAACCAGGAACAGTAATAAACAAAGAACGTAACTCTTCAGCAGTTCAGACAGCGCCTTGAACAGTTCAACCGCCGAAATACCGTCTTTCTTCATTGTAAAACGCATTATAGACCTCCTCAGGGGTCGTACATTTTTCTAATTTTTGACGAAAAACTGTACTATTCATGAGTCTTGAAATTCTGCTTAGCAGTTTAATATGCATACTGTTGTTATTTTCAGGACCCACCAGAAGGAAAGCCAGTTTCACAGGCTGCTGATCAACAGACCCGAACTCCACCGGGTTGTTCAGAATTGCAAAACTGGCATAATTCTTCTCTATGGAGCTAACTTTCCCATGTGGAATGGCAAGATTTTTACCCACACCTGTTGACATGATTCTTTCCCGTTGAAATACAGATTTTCGGATATCCTCAAGCTGTTGTTCATCCACCTGGCTGCCAAGGGCATCTATCAAGGCGTTGAGCAACTCTTCTTTGTTACTTACGTCTGCGTCGGTGAGAATAGTATTTTCATCAAGTAATGAGTACAAATTCATAAATAACAGTTTAGTATTATCTGTTTATCAAAATTCTGGCCTGTAAACCGGGTTCGCCCTAAGTTAGCAATCAATTTGGTTAAATACTTAATCGCATTTCTACCGTTGCAGCCGATGTTTCTGACCATTTTATAATTTCGTATTTTGAGAAGCTAACCCTCTAAAATACAAAACATGCTGAAACCAGCTTTTGCCGTTTTTAAAAAAGAGATCAGACAGGAACTGCGGACCAGGTATGCACTGAATACCCTGCTCGCATTTACAGGTTCATCGCTCCTGTTGATTTTGTTTACCTTGCGAGCCGGTCAGCTCGATCCTGTACCCAAAAGCGGATTAATCTGGATTATCATTCTCTTTGCTGCGATGTCCGGAATGGTACGGACATTTGTACAGGAGACGGAAAGAAAAACATGGATTCTTCTGAAGTTACACGCGGCTCCCGCTGCAGTGTATACCGGGAAACTGCTTTACAATTTTCTCTTCCTGCTCATTCTCCATCTTTTCACCTTCTTCTTCTATATGCTCATGATGAATCTCTCTATCGAGAGTTTCCCCTACTTCCTCGCTGTCATCTTGTTAGGGGCTGCTGGCCTGGCTTCGGTCACCACCCTTATCTCGGCTATGATAGCCCAGGCAGACAGGAAAGGAGCGCTTTTTGCAGTACTCTGTATCCCTCTGGTCGTTCCGTTGCTCCTTATATTGACCAATACTACGGTCACTGCTTTGATTGACGGCTCCGACAGTGAAGCGCTTAATAATCTGACAGCCCTGATTGGTTATTGCGGTGTGACGATTACCACAGGTTTTTTACTGTTTGATTATATTTGGGAGGATTAATTCATACTTTTCACCTATGGAAAAAGAGATTCATTTCGGAAACCGCCGACTGGTAGGACAACAGAATGCCCGAGAACAGATCAGTAGAATCATCGCTTCGAAGCGTACGGGGCATGCTTATCTGTTTACAGGCCCCAAGGGCTCCGGAAAGATGGCATTTGCACTCGCCTTTGCAGAAGTGATCAACGGAATCGACCACTTCACAGATTTGAAGGGTAGTGCTTTTTCGAAAAAATCGAGTTGGTTTAACCACCCTGACATTCATGTATTTTTTCCAATTCCAAAAAATACCTCCCAGAGTGAAATTCAGGCACGAATCGGACTACTTCACAAAGATCCCTACGAAATCATCGATTTTTCTCTCCGTCCAGTCATCACCGAACCCGGATCCTCTAAAAACCTCCAGGCCTTCTATCCTATCGACTATTACAACCAGGAAATTCGTCCGGCAACTATTTACAAACCGAACGAAGGCAGAAAAACAGTCGTCATCTTGTCGGATATCGAGACAATGCGAAAAGAGGCTGTGAATGCATTTTTAAAGCTCCTGGAGGAACCCTCTGAAAATGTGATGTTTATTCTTACCTCATCAAGACCCGAACAGCTTCTTCCGACCATCATCTCCCGCTGCCAGGAGATCCGGTTACAAGCTCTCTCTTCTGGCGATATTGAAGAGGGACTGACCAGGTACGATGGAATTTCCCGGGAAGATGCAGCGTATCTGGCACGGATAAGTGACGGCAGTTATTCACTGGCCCGTTTTTACGATATTGACGAACTCCGGCAGACGCGGGAAGAGCTGGTCGATTTTCTTCGGTTTTCCTACACCCAGGATGCCAGGTCTCTGACAGACCTGATTACCACCTGGCAAAAGCGGCTGAACCGGGAAAGTCAGATCGGACTGTGCAACACGTTGGAACAGCTGCTCAGGGATATCCTTGTCTACAGAGAAACGGCTGAACAGAAGCTCATCACCAACATCAGCCAGATTGCTGTAATCCGGCGATTTTCTGATTCTATGAAGCAAGCCAGGCTCGAAGAGATGATTGAACATCTTCAGCACCTCAAGCAATTGCTCTATCAGAATATTCAGTTTAAGCTGGTTATGACAGCCCTCTCCTTTCGTTTTTTTGCCTTGATGAGGGGTGAAGAACCTTACATACCGAAACAGGACGCGTGGAGACATCTGCCTGCCTTCTCTGATATCTGACTGTGATGAACCGACCCAGCTTACACTTTTCAAAATTGCACGGAACGGGTAATGATTTTGTGATTTTTGATAATCGCAAAGCCGCGCTCTCCGATCAGCAACTCACTGAACTTGCCCCCAGGATCTGCAACCGACGGACCGGAGTGGGCGCAGACGGGTTGATCGCCCTGCAATCTGATATTTCGGGAGGTAGCGTTCTGGAGATGCTCTATAAAAATCCGGATGGAAGTGATGCCGGCATGTGCGGCAACGGTGCGCGCTGTTTCGCTGCCTATGCGGTCAGGCTTGGGTCACCGGCCCGCTTTCCGTTCCGGGTACACAACCGTATCTATCATGCGAAGGCAGGCCCTCACCATGTAACGATTGAATTCCCATTAGAGACCGTAGTCTCGAAACAGACTGCAGGAGAGGAAGCCTGGCTGAACGTCTATACCAATACAGAACACATCGTGTGTCAGGTGCAGGCAGACGAGCTGGAGCAGGAACAGAATCTTGTAACTCGTGGGCGACAACTCAGGAATCACCCCGATTTTCAGCCTCTGGGAACCAATGTTAATTTTATTTCCGGTATAGATGCAGAACAGCTGAAGCTTCAAACCTACGAAAGAGGTGTGGAAGACCTGACCCCGGCATGCGGCACCGGGGCGATTGCTTCTGCGTTAAGCTGGCACCATCTGCAGCAGGCCGGTGAAGGAGAGTTTCTATATACTATCCACACCCGGGGAGGAGAACTAAAGGTTTATTTCAGTTTTTGTGCAGAGAGGGAATTGTACCACCACATTCGCCTTGAAGGAGCGGCACTGTTTGTATTTGAGGGGGACTATTATTACTAATCGGAAGTGGCATATTCCCGCAAATCTCAGCCTGATACTGGCTGGATTCCTGTTTCTTCTGTATGGGTGCTCCATCTCCACGGTGAATAATAACGCCCGCACTACCGGGCAGAACGGGCCAGCAGGGCACTTCAATACCCCCGTTCAAATGGTGAACAGCCGGGACGTTCACTCGATCCTGCTGGAAAGAAAAGGTGTTCCAGGATCCCTGCCGGCTATTGAGCTTTCAAGCGATGAGCAGCTTGAACTCTCCTTCGATTTGATTGGGTTTGAATCCCGGACTCTATTCGCCGAATTTGTTCATCACACGAAAGACTGGACCCCCTCCCCGCTTTCAACGGACTTCTATATAGATGGTCTGCAGCGCATTTATCTCCCATTCGGCCGTGGCTCTGCCGCCTTCCGGCCATCCTACCGAAGTTACAGCTACTCCTTCCCCGACGAACAATTTCGCTTTACCAGAAGCGGGAACTATCTTTTACGGATCACCGATCAGG
Organism: uncultured Balneolaceae bacterium; assembly: GCA_938003885.1. Lineage (GTDB taxonomy): Bacteria > Bacteroidota > Rhodothermia > Balneolales > Balneolaceae > Rhodohalobacter. The sequence continues at coordinate 5,145 of CALKWT010000266.1, forward strand.
AGAGTGGGATGCTACTCTTCTCCCTCCCCTTTTATGTTTACGAAAATGAAGGATCGCTAACCGGATCGACTGAGCGGATCAGAAGCGGAATAAGGGATTTACATAGGCCGGTTGGCAAGTATCATCTGCCCGATTTTATCACGCAGCCCTCCTTTGATCTTCATTTTCACTTTATACAGAATCGCTTTATTGGAAAAGGAGTCAACCAACCTCTGACTGATTTTTCAGACGAGCATCTGGTCTATGTGGAGACACCTCCGCGGGATGCTTTTATCGGTGACTATGAGTTCATGAAACTGAATCTTACCCCTTTATCTATCTCAAACCATCAGATACGTTCATTTGATCCGGTATCTGCACCTATGCAAGCGATTCTTACAGCAGATACTGAAGCGTTTAACAGGGCAGGTGACAAGGCCTCTCCGGGAAGTTACGGATCGCCGCTGCGAAACCCGGATACCCCCTATGTGGATGTGACATTCACACTGGAGGCCGATATTGAAGAGGAAAGTGACGAGATCTACCTGGTTGGAGACTTTACAAACTGGAGCATCCGAAATGAGAATAGATTGTATCTGTCGGAAGAGACCGGCCTCTGGCAAACACGTGCAGTGATTAAGGAAGGCCAATACGACTATAAATACATTCTGGTCAGGGACCAGCAGCCGGATGACCTCTACTTTGACGCCCTCTTCACACCGTCAGTACAAGAATATCTGATGTTGGTCTACATGAGAGATCACCGGGAGTTTTATGACAGGCTGATGCAATATGGCCAGTTCCTATCCAATTGATAAAATATGAGACTGCTTAAATTTATTGGTACTTTTTTACTGGTAGCCGTTCTCCTTTTCGGCCTGATCGTAGGATTGAATTGGAATGCATTCCAGGTATTTCTGGATAACAGAACCGCATTCTTTGAAGGCATAGAGTATGCCCCAAAAGTGACCTCATTGCGTGGCTTTTCAGAATTTGTAGCAGAGAACGGAGAGTACGCCTCTCTCTCCAGTGTCTCTATAGATCAACCCTCCGATTCGATTCACCTGATGGCAGATATTCCGAGGGCGATGGGTGCTACAGCCAATTTCTTTATTCTGGTTGCCTACGCATATGAGTTTGAGCAAGGATTAAAAAATCCCTCCGAGAGCGCAACCATGGAGGAGCTGCAACCCTATCGCACGGGAAACCTGGGCCAATCTCTTTACAACGATGCGTTCGGAGCCGCAGAAGAGCGGGGTCATGTTCAGAATGGTGCAATCTCCCTGGATCATCT
>CALKWT010000267.1 GCA_938003885.1 uncultured Balneolaceae bacterium
ATGAAGAGGAGGTTCTCGATTATATGCGCTCCTGGGTGGAAAATCTGGAGAAAGAAGATGAGCGATATGAGCACCATCTGCTTGAAGCCCTCTGGGTAAGCTGGGGGTTGAACAGAATAGAAGAACCTTTGTTGCGTCAGTTGCTCAAAGCAGAAGATCATCGGGCACGGGCTGCAGCAGTACGTGTACTCAGGTACAGCGGCCATCAGGTTGAGGATCAAGTCGGGCTACTTACCGAAGCAGCTGCCGATGAGCATGGGCGCGTGAGGCTTGAAGCGATCGTAGCTGCCTCATGGCTGGATGTGAATGAAGGAATGACCGTAGTGAATGTAGAGGCCAATCACCCGCTGGACGACTGGATGAGCCAGACGTATCAGGCGGCGATGGCCCACCTGTTGGGAGAAACTGCCGGTGCCAGGGAGGAGGTAGAAGCCGTGGATGTGAACCTGACCGGTGCAGATCTGGATCAATTCCTGAGAGGCAGGGAGCTCTATCGTCAGGATGGTTACTGCGGAACATGCCATGGCCCTGACGGACAGGGTTTGAAAGCGGCCGGATTTCCACCGCTGGCAGGTACCCGGTGGGTAAACGAAGATAAAGAGCGCCTCATCAAGCTCACACTTCACGGAATGATGGGTCCCATTGAGGTTCTCGGGGAGGAATATCCGGGACTTGTACCAATGACACCATTCCGGGGACTCCTGGATGATGAGGAGCTTGCGGCTGTATTGAGTTATGTTCGAAACTCATTTGGAAATGAATCGGAAGTCATCTCGGAGGAGGAGGTTGCCAGAATCAGGGAAGAAACCGCCGGACGAGTCGATTTCTATACAGCGGAAGAGCTCCTGGAAGAGCATCCGTTTCAAGATTAGCATAATACCTGACAAGGTTTCCTGAAAGTATTAAATTTCTCATATTATAGGGTTTAGATCACAGGACAACTTTAGGGAATTTAGTTCACAGACAATTAAGGAGGCAGAGTGCGTGCGCACTGGCCGCCTCAGTTAACCTGGTAAACATTCAAAAGTCAAACTATGGAATTAGCAATACACAACTGGATGCGTTCGGAACCGATCGAAGCCACCATTCGCCGGATAGCAAAACTTGGATACAAGAAGCTTGAAATCGCCGGCAATCCTTATGATTACGATACAAAGGCGATCAAAAAGCTACTTGATGAGCACGGCCTGAGTTGCTGGGGATCGGTTACGTTGATGATGGGAGATAGAAACTTGCTGGCTAAGGATGAGGATCAGCGTGCGAATTCGATTCAGTATGTGAAGGATGTGATTAAAATGGTGAGTGAGCTGGACGGGCGGATGGTTTCCGTTGTGCCGGGGACTGTCGGCAAGCTGGTGCCTGACGGCCGGCCTGAACAGGAGTGGGAATGGGCGGTCACCTCCATGAAAGAGATCTATGAGTATGCAGAATCAAAGAATGTTTTGATTGGAATCGAGCCGATCAACCGATTTGAAACCTACTTTGTCAATCGTGGAGATCAGGCTCTTGCCCTGGCTGAGGCGACCGGGCCCAACTGCGGTGTTTGTCTGGATACCTTCCATATGAATATCGAAGAAGATGATATGTTTGCTGCCATCCGCAGGGCGAAAGGACGTCTGCATGGTTTTCATGTGGCCGATAACAACAGAATGGCGCCCGGCATGGGCACACTCGACTGGAAAAAAATTGTGGAAACGGTCAGGGAGATCGGATACAATGAGGTTCTCTCGGTTGAATTTTCTTCCCCTATCGACCGGACTCCTGCCAACCCGTATCCCAACTCCATTGATGAGAATCCCGAAGGCCTGACAACGGAGCATAAAAAGTTTCTGGAAGATCACGGAAGCACATCCGTTTCCGAGGAGTTCTATGCCATGCTGACGAAATCCTCTGCCGATTATCTGCTCCCTCTCATTAAATAATGACGGGCGACAGTACACTAACCGTATCAAAATTTTAGATCCATTTATACTGATTCATTATGATTATAAGCGATGTAGAGGCTTTCTGGCTACGCTGTCCGATTCCAGAAGAAAAGCAACATGTCTCCGATTACGGACTGCTGACTCACTTTGATATGACCCTTGTGGTCGTAACCACCGAGGATGGAAGAAAAGGATTCGGTGAAGCCAAGGCAGCGGTTGGTTCAGCAGGAGTTTGTGCATCCATTGTGAGTTGTGTGAAGCATGAGCTTAAGCCAGCTCTGATTGGAAAAGATGCACGCAATATTACCCGTATATGGGAGCATCTCTACAACGGGACCAGGGATCATTACGCTCTGGCCCGGGGGCGAAAATTTCCTGTGCTTGGACGACGGGGTGTAACCATATCGGCCATTAGCGGTATCGATACGGCTCTCTGGGATCTGAAAGGTAAAGCTTTGGGAGTTCCGGTGATGGAGCTTCTGGGGGGGGCTTGCCGGGATGAGATGCCGGCCTATGCGAGCGGTGGCTGGGCAAATGCCGATCAGATAGGTGAGCAACTTCTCGGATATATTGAAAAAGGGTTTAATGGCGTGAAAATGCGGGTTGGTGTCATGGACGGCACCGTTGCCGCGAGTGCGGAGCGTGTGAAAGCAGCCCGGGAAGCCATAGGGCCTGAAATAAAACTGATGGCCGATGCCCACGGAACCTACAGTGTACCCGAAGCGAAACAGTTTTGCCGGGCCGTTGAAGATGAAAATCTCTATTGGTTTGAAGAGCCCATAAGTCCGGATAATCCGCAGGGAACGGCAGAAGTCAGGGCGGCAACAAGCATCCCGATTGCAGCTGGTGAGAGCGAGTTTACCAGTTTTGATGTCCGGGATCTTATTTCCCTTCGGGCAATCGATGTCGTACAACCCGATGCAGCGATTATCGGAGGTATTTCCGAAGCGATGCGGGTAGGCCACCTTGCACAAGCCTGGCAGTTGGAGCTGGCTCCTCACTGTTGGGGATCCGCTTTCTCCTTTATGGCGGGGGTGAATATCGCATTTGCCTCTCCCTCGGCCACCATTATCGAATTCTCACTTGGCGGCAATCCGATGATGTATGACCTGGTGGAGGAGAAGATCGAGGCGAAAGATGGTATGATAGAGGCGCCCCGCCGGCCGGGATTGGGGCTTACCCCGAACTGGGACTTTATCCGGGAATTTAATCAGAAAGATCTGTAATGGCCTGAGCAGATCCTGATCATCCTGTCCGCCTGTTCAGAGGCTCTTTAGATGAAAAGCATGAAAGCGAAGAACTGAAATAACATTCCAACACAAATCACTTAAAAGACAAAACCATGGCAAAAGCAGTCCGGATCAACCACGTCACCCTCATTGTAGACCATCTTGAAAAGGCCACGGAATTTTATGAGAAAGAGCTCGGCCTGACCCCGCTTCCCGCTTTTAATTTTGATTACCCTGTGATGTTTTTTGATATCAATGAACATCAGCAGCTTCATCTCTCCGAATGGGAAGACACCCCTTCTTTCCGGGGACATATCTGTATGCAGGTGGATGATTTCAATGCGATATTTTATCGTATGAAAGAGCTCGGGGTTATTGACATCCGTCCCTGGGGGAAAGTCAGAAGGCTGCCGGACGGGGCCATGCAGATGTTCGTACGCGATCCGTCAGGAAATCTTGTGGAACTCTCTTCCGATCCCGAGGCAGACATTGATGAGAAAATATTCAGTGATGAGCTCTATGGTGAGGGACTCTATGAATCCCGGCGGGAGGATTACAGGGGATTCAAAAGTGAACATGCAACACTCTATCACGGTAAAAAGAAACCTTCCTAAAATAAATCAGCTGATCCCAGGCTATTCCTTTTATGAAAAAAAATGTACTTCTGCTTGAAACTATTGCCAAAGAGGCGGATGACCGTCTTCGCAGTCAGACGAATGTGCTGGAAGCACTCATACTGTGATGGAGGTGGCGGGCAGACAGCCGGTCCACGGCATCGTCACCCGTGGCAAAGGGCAGGTCACGAAAGAATTGATGCAAGCCTGTCCTGACTTGGAAGTCATTACACGATGCGGGGTGGGACTCGATAATGTGGACGTTGAAGAGGCTACGCGTCGCAACATCCGTGTTGTGAATGCACCTGCTGCCAACTCTGACACGATTGCCGAACACACCCTGACTCTGATGCTGATGCTGGTTAGAAATGTTTGGAAATCAGCTGAACGCGTGAGAAGCGGGCGCTGGGAATGGAGGAATCACTACAGCGGCGATGAAATTCGCGACAAAACTCTCGGAATTGTCGGGATGGGGAACATCGGCCAAAGAGTCGCCAGGCTTGCAGATGCTTTTGGAATGAAAGTCATTTTCTGGGATAAGTTTCCTGTTGAAAGCCAGTACCATTCTGTCGGATTCAGAGAGCTTTTGCAGGAGGCCGATATCGTCACCCTGCATGTCCCTCTTATGGAAGCGACAACAGGGTTGATAGGGGCAGAAGAGTTGAGCCTGATGAAGCCAGGGGCTTATCTGATCAATACAGCACGTGGCGGCTTGATCCGTGAAGAGGATCTCTATGAGGCACTTGAAAGTGGAGCTCTCAGAGGATTTGCTGCGGATGTGCTGTCTGAAGAACCGCCCGGATTGAACAATCCGATTCCGGCCCATCCCAATGCCCTGATCACCCCCCATACCGGAAGTCTGACCACGGCAACTTACCGCCATATGTGTGTCTCTACCGTAGAGAATACCTTAGCCATTCTTGCAGGGGATCAGCCGGAGCCCGGGTCCGTCTTTAACCGGGCCCAGTTGGAATGAAAGAAGTAAAGCTGCCGTTTGTGGAATCACCTGCTCTGGTGAGCGGGCCACGGAACCAGAATAGCTGTTGTTGTTCACTGTGGAAGTGCAAACCGCTTCAAATAATGATCACTTGATTGCAATCACTCTCCGTCGGAGTAGATTTCAAGGGTGTCGTTCTCTATTAGAGAAGTGGAAGCACCCGGATTATTTTAAAGTTCAACCCTACACATCGTTATCTGTTTAACAAACATCACACCTCATGAGAAAAATCAACATTTCATCCGTTTTTGGCCTGCTTTTACTGATCAATATTTACTCTTCTATTGCAGCCGGTTGCCTGCAAGCGCAACAGATCGGAAGAGCGTCGTGTAGGGAAAGAGTGTAGATCTCGGTGGTC
>CALKWT010000268.1 GCA_938003885.1 uncultured Balneolaceae bacterium
TTACGATCAACTCCAAGAATACCGCCGTCTTCTGGAAAGAGACCAAGATCAACATCATCGACACCCCCGGCCACGCGGATTTCGGGGGGGAAGTGGAGCGTGTGCTCAAGATGGTGAACGGTGTGATTTTGCTGGTGGATGCAGCCGAGGGGCCGCTGCCGCAGACCAAATTTGTGCTTCGGAAATCCCTCAGCCTGGGGTATCGCCCGATTGTCCTGATCAATAAGATCGACAGAAAGGATGCCCGGCCGGATGCGGTACTGAATGAAGTCTTTGACCTGTTTGTCTCGCTGGACGCTACCGATGAGCAGCTCGACTTCCCCGTTCTCTACTCCATCGGGATTCAGGGGGTGGTAAAAACTGAACTGGATGACGACAATGACAACTTTGACCCGCTCTTTGACCTGATCATCGATCACGTCCCCTCGCCCGATCAGGTGACCGATGCCCCGTTCAAGATGCTGGTAAGCAGTGTAGACTGGAACGACTACCTGGGCCGGATTGCTATCGGACGGGTGGAGCAGGGCATCATCAAGACCAATCAGGAGATCCTCCTGGTGGATCAGCACGGCAAACAGAAATCGAAGGCGCGGGCGACGAAGCTCTTTACCTTTCACGGCCTGAAACGAGAACCGGTAGAGTCGGCCGCCGCAGGAGATATCTTTGCACTGGCCGGATATGACGCCGTTGAGATCGGTGATACCCTGACACACTTGTCCGATCCGACACCGCTGCCCTATGCCGATATCGATCAGCCCACCATGGCGATGTATTTCCGGGTGAATAACTCTCCGTTTGCCGGCCGGGAAGGGGAGTATGTAACCTCCAACATGATCAAGGATCGTCTTCAAAAGGAGATCCGGACCAACGTTTCGATCCGTGTAGAATCGACCGATAACCCCGATGTTTTCCGGGTTGCAGGCCGGGGCGAGCTTCAGCTTGCCATTCTCATTGAAACCATGAGACGGGAAGGGTATGAATTTTCCGTCTCACGGCCGGAGGTGTTGTTTAAGAATGTGGATGGCGCGGTGCATGAGCCGTTCGAAGAGGTGGTGGTGGATGTCCATACAGACTACAGCAACCGGGTGATCGACAACCTGCAGAAGCGGAAGGGAATCATGACCTCCATGGTGCAGGAAGGGGAGAACAACCGGATTGAGTTCCGGGTGCCCGCACGGGGGTTGATCGGTTTCCGTGGCGAGATGATGACCGAGACCCGCGGTACAGGCATTATGCACCAGCAGTTTGACTCCTACGACGCTTATGCAGGTGATATTCCGGGAAGAACACGTGGCGCCCTTATCGCTCTCGAACAGGGAGACGTGACCGCCTACGCTCTGGAAGGGCTGCAGGACCGGGGGCAATTTATCTGTGAGCCGGGCGACCCGGTCTATCAGGGGCAGGTGGTCGGCATCAACAACCGTTCCGACGACATGGTTGTAAATGTGGTGAAGAAGAAGAATCTCACCAACCACCGTGCGACCCAAACCGGTGATTCCGTCAAAATTTCACAGGCCATAAAGATGACCCTGGAGCAGTGCATCGAGTTTATCGACAGCGATGAACTTCTTGAAGTAACTCCCAAAAGCCTGCGGATCAGGAAGCTCTATCTCGATCCGCATGACCGCAAGAGGGCCGAGAAGGAGAAAGTGTAAGGGCCAGCCCCCGGCGCGTCGGGGGAAGAATCCTCATTTTGCAAACCACTTTTTAATCTTCTCCACGCTCGGCAGGTACTCCTCGGTACCGCGGGTTCCGAGGAGATAGGCGATCGGCTGAAGATTCTCGACATTTTCGCAGACAATCTTAATCATGGCCAGATAGGGAATCACAAGGAGCATTCCCGCCAGTCCCCACATCATCGCGGCTGCGATCAGGGAGAGGATGATGACCATGGGATTGAGCTGCACATAGGAGCCGGTAATATTGGGCGTCAGGATATTATTTTCGGTAAACTGAATCGGGAAAAAGAGCAGGAAGACGCCGAATGCCAGTCCCGAAGATTGCGTGGCGAGCACCATCAGCAGGGCAAAAGCGAACCCGATAATGGTTCCCAGGTAGGGAATCAGGTTCCACAGGGCAGCGACCAGCCCGATCACCAGGGCATACTCAATACCGATGGCCCAGAACGCCAGGCTGTTGATCACAACCAGAAGCGAGACTACGACGATCAGCCCCTTCAGGTATTGCGGCACGACGACTGTCGAGCGGTCCAGAATGTTATTTGCGACCGCTCTTTTATCCGGCGGGATCACTTTGTTCAAAAACGATTTAAACTTGTTCCTGTAGAGCAGCAGCAAAAAGGTATAGACCGGAATCAGGCCGATAGCGACCACCGTATTGGTCGTTGCAGTAAAGAAGGTAATGATATACTGGCCGGCCCCCTCCATTCCGCTGATCTGCTCTTCCAGGCTTCCAAATTCATACCCGGTAAACCGTTCAATATTCTCCATCAGGCCATTGACATTGTTTTCGATCTGTTCCCGGGCTTCTGCCAGATTATCCAGATAATTGGTAAAAAGGATCGTTGCACCGTAGATGGCGCCGCCTAACACCAGCACGGTAGAGACGATCAGAATCAGATTGGTCAGGATCCTCGGCACCCCTTTTCGTTCCAGCCACTTGGCTGCCGGGTAGAGCAGATAGGCGAACAGAACCGCAAAGAAGACGGGGACCAGCAGCTGCTGGAGTACAATCAGCACAAAAACAAATGTAATACCGAGAAGCAGGTAGATCAGTAATTTGGTGGCTAACGGAGGAATTGTTTTCATAGAGCGAAGTTGAGTTGAGCTGATGGATCCCCGGCTCAGGCTCTTCCCGTCCCTGCACCCTGCAGCAGGAGCTCTTCAGAGCGGAGAGGGCATCCGTTGGAGGAAGTTGCAGACCGGCCCGGATGGATTGCTGACAGCTCCTGCAGGATTCGATGCAGGAGACACCCGGAGCACTTTCTGGATCCCTTGAATCAGAAGTACGAAGGCCTACAGAAGCGTTCGCAGGTCCGAGGCCGTCAGTTTGCTACTCCCTCTCTGGAACACGTCTTCTGTAAAATTTGTTCCCGTAACAGGTTATGAGATAAGCATTAAAGAGAACCTTCCGGATGTTCAGGTTTCCACCTCTTTGGAATGACAAGATATAATGCGTACCATTGCGGGCTTCAAATGAAGACGAAACACAATGGCATCCGGACAGATGGCATCCGGACAGACACAATTCTAAAGACGCCCGTAAAAAAGATGGCGCACGCTTCTCTATCTCTATCTGTTCGATCAGGTTAAAAAAGGAACCTGCAGATGAGTCTCTGTCTGTCGGACGCCGAAAAAAATATTCACTACAAACCTCTATAGAGAGGAGCCAGCCACCGAACCGGTCAAACAGATCGCCTGATAAAGGGGGACGGAACCGATTGGCTGAATGAGTTGAATGCAAACGGGGATGCCTGTATCTTGACCAGGAATTCTGAGTCACGCCACTGTGACTACA
>CALKWT010000269.1 GCA_938003885.1 uncultured Balneolaceae bacterium
GAAGATCCTTAAGATGAGAATGTATCCAAGTGAATATATCGATCGTTTCTGGTTTCATTCTATCTATTTCAGATCTCCGGGGGGCGTCCTTTTTGAAATCGCAACGGATGGACCTGGCTATGCGGTCGATGAGGCAGCGGATAAACTTGGTGAGAAACTGGTATTGCCTCCATGGCTGGAACCGCAACGTCAAAAAATTGAGGATCATCTGCCAGAGATTCGTGTTTAGTAGTAAACCGACAGTGTTAACTTCTAAAAAGAACAGAACAATCAAGAATGTATCTAACGTGTTAAAGAATCAATATTAAAAAAAAAGAGGACTATTATGAAGAAACTTGAAGGAAAAGTAGCCATTATTACCGGTGGTTCAGGTGTTATCGGATATACTACCGCGAAAGAGTTAGCCGAAAATGGTGCGAAAGTCATGCTTACACTACGACTTTGCAATGAGTTTGATATGGTTTTTGAATAGATACATTTACATTTACCCCAACAAACCATGCCTCATTCCCTCAAATACGTAATCTCACACCCCTTGCACTTTCTCACTTCCTGGTAGTGATCGGCAATATCATACCAGCCGTTGGTTTTTTGGAAAATATCCAAGCCTCTGCCTAAAAGGATTTTCCAGCCGTTATCGGCGGAGATGGATCTGTCGTGAAGGTTTTCATCGAATTCATAGGTGAATTCAATATCGATTGGAGACAGCGAATCGATCATATCCTGAAAGTGCTGCTTGGATTCCATGATGTATTCTTCATTGTTGTGTGTAACCAAATGCAGTTTCACAACCTCACCTGTCTCTTTGATCCCAGCAATGAGCCGTGCAAGCTCCATAAAGTTCTTCATCTGGTATGGAAGACGGATATAGGGATCTTTAACAGTAATTTCCGTTGCACCCGTTAAATAGGGCTTAAACAACTTCTCATAACTAATACCTGTCTGGTTTTCCCGTATGATATACTGACCGGTTTGAGGCTGTTTATCTTTTGAGAAGGATTCTTCCTCGGCGGAGATTGTCTCCTCTTCCTGAACTCCGCCCGCTGGAATGGAAAGTTTTTCATCTCCGTACTCCATGATCTCCAGAGTCTCAATTTTGTGAACTTTTCCGTCCGGAGTTGTGTATTCAAACTTTACAATTTCATCGTTAAAAGTCTCATCCATCTTCCGAAGCTGATCCTTCACACGCTTCCTGCCCTCAATAGCAAAATCGAGCAGCTCTTTGGCATCAGATGCGCTAAACTCTCCATGGGGATAGATCACCTTGATCAAGCCCGAGAAGGTCTTTTCAATGGCTGTCTTGTCCCGTGTAGTGATGCTGTCGGACAGTTCGAAGTACTGCTGGTAGGATTTCATATAGTCTTCTTTCCGTAGCTCCTTCATCACTTCAGCAAGGTAATCCACAATGAAACCATAGTCTTCTGTAAACATTTCATTGCGGAGCTTTTGTACTTCCCACCCCGGCAGATAACAATGAATACGATCCAGGAATGCAGAGTCGTAATAATCCTTTGGAAGCGCATCAAAAAGGTCGCTGTGCTTCAGCATGTAGGGAACCGAATGATCGGTGTTTCCCACGTACACCATCGAAGCCTCAGCCTGGTAAACCTGCGTTCCGCGGCTGAAATTCTTGTTCGCCATGTAGTTTTTCAGAATATCGACCAATCCGCGGTCGGTTCGCTTCGATTTCCCTGCAAATTCATCGTAGGCTACTACATCCCAATACCCAACCAAACCGATTTCACCCGTGCTGTTATCCACAAACAGTTTGGCTTTGGACACCTCTCCTCCGGAGATCAAAATACCATGAGGGGAGAGTTCTGAATACAAGTGAGATTTACCCGTCCCTTTTGGACCCAATTCAATCAGGTTGTAATTCTTCTCTGCAAAGGGAACCAGCCGGGTTAATTGAAGCAGTTTAGATCGATCTGAAAACTCTTCCGGATTTAAACCCAGTGATTGCATCAACAGGTTCACCCATTCCTCTTTGCTGAATTTGGTTCTGATCTGCTTGTACTCATCCAAGTCAATAGCTGAGATCTGGATCGGCTTGAGCTTTTCAATAATCCAGGGAACGGCATCCCGCTCTTCGGAAGGCTGGTATCCCAGTGTGGCAATACACCAGACTCCGCCGGTTAGCAGTTTGGGATGCTTCTTCACGAACTGATCATTGATCGGGACTTTATTCAATCCAAGATTTCCGAATGAAGCTTCATATATATCTTTCTTGTCATTGAGTTTTACCGCTGCTTTGTCAATAATACGGTGTGACCCTCGTTCCCGAACGGTTGACTTAATTACCTGGGCTTCATCCCTGTGAACAAAATGCTGTGTGATAATCGATTTGACTGTTTCAACCCCCTCTTTGATGGTCTCTTCATCGTCGGTAGCTGCGTATTGACCCAACAGATATTCCAACACATAGGTGGGAATACTGGCATTCCCCTTGATGAGATTGGTCAGGTCTTTCCGAACGACTTTTCCTGCAAAATGTTCGTTGATCTTTTGGTCGAGTTCTTTCATATCTAAAAATCGTCGAAATCGTTAGTAAATGAAATATTTACCGTATATGGGTATTTCTGGTATTCTACCCATTTATTGCTGCCTTCTACCTGTTCCTCCAAAGTAAGGTAGATCGTCTGATTTTTGAACTTCTCACTGGCTTTACTTGAAAGCTGGAAGCGATGTTCAACCTCACGTTCTTTGGCATTTCCGGAGCCGGAATTAAAGGTATAGGAATACACATCACTTAGGGTTTCTCCGTCATCTGATTTAAACTGCATCTTCAGCGTTCTGCCCAATACCTGTTCTCCCACAGGTTCTAACTGATAGAAGTTTACCCTTTGAATGTTGGTCGTAATCTTATTACTCTGCTTGTTCAGTACATCAACCCCAACCCGCTTAACAGTGTCTTCCCGTTTTTTCTTCACGCGAATGACAGGAACCGTTATCTCCTGCAGGGTTGATCCGCCGTGAACAAATCGGGAGCCTGCTCCGTGAACACGAAGCCGGTTAATGCTTTTAGGTATAAGAATTTCCAAATCCCCTTCCAGTCCCACATCCTCACAGGTGTATTTGGTGACATTCTTCTTATGCGTCAGGTTTCTCCCAAGCACAAATCTTCGGTTTGCTTTAATTATCTCGCCTTCAACTTCTGCATCGGCAAAATCGCTCTCTTCAAGCGGATCGTTTTGATAGATAAACCCATGGTCGGCCGTTACAATCATGTTGTATCCTCCCATATTGGTAACTTTTCGAATGGGTTCAATCAAAAATTGAATCTCGTCGCGGGCACCCTCAATTACTTTCTATTCGGAGCTTTTATCGTCTCCCAAATTGTCAATACGGTTGTGATAGACGTAAATCAGATCGTGATTTGTAACCAATGATCGGGCCTCTTCACTTTTCGAAGCCAGTTTCATCAGGTCTTTGGCTAAAACGGCTGTGGCTCTGCCATCTACCTTATCCGCCAGAATATTTGCCCTGGCAGGTGTTCCCTTCGTACTCTTTCCGTCTGCAAGGATCTCATCCCCTTTTCCAAATGACAGCTTTTTGTTTGGAAGAAGTGCAGCCATGCCTAATTGAGTATAAGAGGGAAGCGGAGCGATTTGATAATCCAGATCGCTTTCAAAGCGATTTTCCTTGAGCATGTACCGGTGAAATGCTTCCCCGCACTCATAGCGCAGGGCATCCGAGATAATGACAAACAGACGGATATTTTTATCTATAAAAGGTTTTACCTGGTGATTATAAAAACGGGTTTGGGAGCGATGTGTGATTTTCCATTCCTTTTTGTCGTCTAAAACCTTTTGCCATGCCTCGCCCTGCTTCAGCAGCCAGTTGTTGCTGTAGGCTTTATTCACCGCCTTATACAAGGGATTAAGTACATTATTCTGGTTGGTTGCTTTATAGTACTCAATAAACAGCCGGTAATATTGATCCACTTGATACCACTGTTTGGTGTACTGCTCGATACCCTGTTCAAAAGATTCGATTTCAAAGGAATCGGTGTTCTGAACAGTCTCTAACAGGTTGAAACCAACCTTCAGGGCACGGTAAAAATTCTGATACCGATCGAACCAGTATTGACTCTCCCGTGTTTTAAAGACCGACTCGATCCGTTTTCTGTCGGTACTGCCATCCAGGATACCGCGAATGAGTTCAGATAGTATTCGCTGGTCAATGAGTTCAAACAGATCGTCTTTCAACACCTCGTCGATACTTACATCGTTGAGCAGTTCTTCGATTTGCAGATCGGACTGAATACGTTGGGATATCGCTTTAAAATCTTCCTGGAAAGAGAGCGTATCTTTCCAATTGGAAAGCATCACCCCCGTTTCCCTGTTAACGATGGCCTGGTTTGAAAGGGGAGTAAAGTTCTTTTGAAATGCTTCCAGCAGAAAATCGTAAATGGTCGGTTTATCGTGGCTGTACCCGAACTTGCGCGATACCTCCTGCCAAAAAATCTCCTTCAGGTTGAACCGTTCCAGTTCCCGTTCAACGGATTCTTCATCCCCGGCCATGAATGAGGATGCAAAACTTCTCAAAAACTGATCCAGGGAGAGCATGTCTGCCTTAAATACCACCTGCAGCAGTTTTAAGGAAAGTACCCGATCCCCGTCTTCTTCCTGCGCAATCTCCTTAAAGGCGGCCACCCGTTCTTTGTTCTTGAAAAACTCGATATGGCCGCTGATCCATTCTTTATAGTGGTATCCCAGACCCACTTCCTGAAGATACAGTGCCTCCTGATCGGTGTGGTACACATGGTGGGCAAGTTCTATGTCCAGCAGCCAGTTTTCTTCATCGGCTGGTTTTTCTTTGGGGAGATAGAGCAAGAATTTTTGGCTGGGCTCCTCATGGAGCACCTGAACTTTGGTCTGCCACTCATTGCCGTTTACGGTGAGCTTTTTGGCATTGGAGAGTTCCAACGCTTTATACTCTTCCGTGAACGCCTCCTCGGCATCATACCACAAAAGAATGCGGTGTTTTTGAAGAAGGCTTTCTATGGATTGTTTGATTTTGGACATTATTCTTTAACTATCTTTTAAACCTGAATATACATTTGCAGGCATGAATCAAACTCACTCTAATCCCAATTTGTGGAAGAATATCTTATTTCTCATAGTTGAATCCTTCAATACTTTTTCCCAACTCAACACCTCTATATATAGATTTAAATTGCTGTGCCTCCTGAAATAGCCCATCCTATCCGGTAATGGTTTAAAATCTTTGACCTCTTCTAACCATTCCTTCACTTTCCTGGTTAATTCACAAATAACATAACCGTAAAAAGGAGTGTTTGCTGCTATTTGAATTTCTCTACCTTCTAATACTTTTTCTCCTGACTCATCCGCGAGATAAACCTTTGGACACTTTTTATCGTCTTTAATAAAAAAGGGAAGTAATTTTTCTACAAGTACCCTCGATATCGTATTCACTGTTCTCTCCGGGATCGGTGTTTTAAGCCCTTTTAGTGATATCTTGGTACCAGTTTCAGCCGACTCTGACTCCGTTATCTCCTCATCAACAATTATTTCTGTTTTCTTCCCCATTTTAAAAGTACGCTGAAGAAAAGAATCTCCTTCCGCAAACGTACTGCTTACATGTACATCCTCGAAATATTTCAAACAGGTAAAACGACCGAAACCTTTTCCACCTTCTTTTATTTTTTTGTCGGTGTAGAGGGTATCAAATGATTCTCGATTTTTAGGGGTGAATCCAATTCCATTATCCTCTATTGTAAATCCAGTTATGTCTCTTTCGGCGCTATCCGTTTTTGTCTGTCCTGACCGTTTGATCACAACATTTATTTCACCTTCATCAACATTCCCCTTTTCTTCAATGGCTTGAATAGAATTCACTACTAATTCAATAATTGGAGTATATACACTTGTGCCTCTTCTTATGTTTTCAACAGCTCTTTTAATAATTACATTACTCATATTGTCTCCATTTTAACTTAATTAGTTTCGGTCACAAGTTCTGCCATCACCTTATCCTCCCCCCATCAATCCAGTCAAACTCCTTCACCTTCTTTTTCTTCTTTTTGTCGTTGACGGATTTTATTTCTTCTACGGCTTTGCCG
>CALKWT010000270.1 GCA_938003885.1 uncultured Balneolaceae bacterium
TACCGATGCTATCAAAACGGAAGGCGGGCAGTTCTACGGGAAACAGCAAAGCGAACGAAAAAACTTTGTGCGCCTTGAAGTAAATGGCGGGGAAGTCTCCGGATCTATGTGGGTTCGGTTTACCGATAACGGATCTGAAGGGTTGTTCGCAAATGATGCGCTGAAACTGGACCCAATGGCTGAGAAATATGCGCTTTTGGCGGCACGTAAATCAGATGGTACGTTGGTGGATATCGGGCACTATCCGTTCCCCGGCAGTGACAACGGACTGAGTATTCCGGTTCACCTGACAACGACACATGGGGGTACCTATACCCTGACCGCTACCGATCTGGACATTCCGGCCGGCTCTGAACTCTACTTTGAAGATCTCCATACCGGCCAAAAGATGCCGATTACCTCCTCTTTTGAGTATACCTTTACCACCGACGGACAAGCAGATAATGATCAGTTTAAGGCAACTCCAGAGAGCGGCCTCGTACCCTGTGCAGCCGCACCCCGGATGGCCAAATCTTCCGGAAGGGACCGGTTCCTGATTACAGCATCTGCACCCAATGGCACAGAGCACAACCAAGGTGAATTGCCTACGGAAACCTCATTGCAGCAAAACTATCCGAATCCGTTCAACCCGTCCACCATCATCCGTTACAACCTGGCTGCAGAGAGTGATGTGCAGCTCGACGTGTTTGATACGCTCGGCAGGCGGGTGGCAACACTGGTGGAGGGTACCAAATCTGCCGGTGCCCATACGGTGAATTTCGATGCATCCGGCCTCAACAGCGGGATCTATTTTTACCGTCTAAGAGCGCAAAATCAAGTATTTTCAAAACAGATGATTCTGGTAAAATAAAAAGAGAAAGAGACCACCATGAGACAAAAGAATGGCTTAAGGCCCGAAACCATGCAAACAAAGAAGCGGTTCTGTTTTTCAAGAATGAATCAGATGATCCGCACCGCAGCCCTTGCCGGGCTGCTGGCCGGCGGACTGGTTGCGATCTACCCGGCAGAGACCACGGCGCAGCCTTATCCACCACCGGAGCTGCCAATGAAACCTAAGAAAACCCCTATAGACGGCGGCCTTGCCTTACTTGCTGCTGCCGGGGGAGGTTATGCCATCAAAAAGCTGCGGGAGAAGGAAAAGTAAATGTCAGAAGGGTGCCAGCTGGGTGTTCTGGTCAGTTGCTCCAGGTAGGCTGCTCCCTTACCCTCTCGTCTCATACCTGAAACAGAGGGCAGGAGTTCGTTTGTACAGGGGATTGCTTACTCCTGCAATCTATCTCTTGAGTTTTAATCGATTAAATTGTTTTGAATGGCGTACCGGGTAAAATCGACATCAGACTGAAGAGATAACTTTTCCCTCGCCCGGTTTCGGTAGCTATAGACCGTTTGCACCGTAATAGAAAGACTTTCTGCGATTTCTGCTGTGCTTTTTCCTGATGCAATCATACAAAATACCTGAAACTCTCTGTCAGATAATTTCTGGTGTTTCTTTGTTTCTCCTCTTTCAGAATCATACATATACTTCGCAAGCTCAGGAGCAAAGTGCTTACTGACATACTTTGTCTTGTGGGTGACCACCATCCGGATCGCTTTGACAAGATTTTCAGAAAGGTTCTCGATCCCTTTAGAGAGGTACCCGGCTGCGCCAGCCTTGTAAGCTCTTAGAGCATAACGCTCTTCAGGATGCATACTTAAGATGATAACTTCAATATGCGGAAAATCCTCCTTCAGCTGTTTCAGAACGTCGAGGCCATTTTTATCGGGCAGAGTGATGTCCAGAATGACCACACTTGGATTCCACTGACTCAGATTCTTCAGAAGCTCTGCCGCAGTGGATGCCTCACCAACGACTTGCATATCTATGATCGGATCAATCCGGCTTTTAAGCCCGATACGGATCAGCGAATGATCATCCACTATAACTACTCTTATCATACGGTACCAAAATTTACTATAGTGAAGCCGGAACTTTTATTGCAAGCCACTAAATAACAGGGTAGATGTTGCTCGTTGCCGGACTTCTGATTCACCTTTATTTACAGTGAGTCTCAATCATGATTTAGTAATTTATACACCTCTTTTGCAAGACATTTGTGGCTCCTGCTTCCCGCTCGGATAGAAAATGTTCTAACCACCTTTTCTCAAATATCACGGCTGTTCCATGCTCTGGCCTTAAGCTTCCTCTCCACCAAAAAACCATTCCTTCTCACCTGATGCACCCCGGACTCGGTTGCCGGGCTGGAGATGAAAAACTTTATATGTGATATCGAAACTTGTAGTTTCGAAACAGGAGTACAATCCATACTATTTAAATGTATAAACTTTTAACCTGCTTCACATATCTATTTTTGACTAAATACAGTAAGGTACCTTATTAATATTAATTATTGAATATATATGATCACCCGGTTATAACCGATCAATCATCGGGTTGGCTATTCAATGTTTGGTTTTCTACCAGAACCCCTTCAACAGATTTAGGTGAGCCGTAGAAAAAGGAGCTGGATTCGTTTGGATCGCATCGTAAGCAAGCCTTTTTTAATGTTTTATTACAAAAAAAATCTTTACGTTACTTTTTAATGGAAGCCTTTCCAGAAGCCGTGTAATTTTGCTATGATAATGGCTCCGTTAGAAAGTACTCTGGCTGTCTGAACAGAGGAAGAAAATAAAGAATATTGAAAAGGAGTTTAGAAGATAGTGACGTTTTGTAACATGGACAGGTGTGTCGGGCCGGACGTCAGGCGATTTTCGACATCTCTTAAACTAGAACACATTTTTGAATAGTTACCCAAAATAGATGAAATCATGACTAAACATAACCGAAGAGATTTTTTTAAACTTACATCGTTAGCACTGGCAGGGAGTGTGCTGCCAGGAAGTGCGGCTAAAGCACAGGAAAGGATTCTTAAGGCGGCCGGTGGCCTGGCGCCCAACCAGAAAATCAGAATTGGGCTGGTAGGATGCGGTGGACGGGGAACCGGGGCCGCGAACCAGGCTATGAATGCAGATCCGAATGTAGAGCTGGTAGCGATGGCCGATATATTCGATGATCAGATTGAAAGTTCACTCGAGTCCCTCAGGCAGGTTCACTCCGATAAAATTAATGTCCCCCAGGAGAGAAAGTTTGTTGGATTCGACTCCTATCAGAAGCTTATGAATGAGGATTTGGATGTCGTGCTGCTGGCTTCTCCGCCGGCCTTCAGGCCTGTTCATATCGAAGCTGCTGTCGATAAAGGTGTTCATATCTTCTGCGAAAAACCGGTAGCCGTGGATGCCAGAGGATATCACAAGGTGATTGATGCCGTGGATATCGCTACCCGTAAAAATCTGAATATTGTGTCAGGGTTCTGCTGGAGATATCATGAGCCCAAACGAGCTTTCTTCGATCGGGTCCTGGATGGTGCAGTAGGAGATATCAGAGCAGTATATACTACCTATAATACAGGTGCCCAGCGATTTGAAGAGCGGGAGGCAGGTTGGACAGACGAAGAGTTTGTATTGCGAAACTGGCTCTATCACACCTGGCTTTCAGGAGACCATCTGGTGGAACAGGCGGTACACAGCCTCGATTTTATGTCCTGGGCTTTAGGAGAAGACACACCTGCCAGTGTAATGGCAACGGGGGGTCGTCAGGTCAGAACGGAAGATCAGTACGGTTATATCTTTGACCATTTTGCACTGACTTATGAATATGACAGCGGTGTGAAAGGCTTTCATATGGCACGCCAGCAGGCAAACTGTGAAAACAGCTACAAAGCAGAGATCTACGGATCGAACGGCGTGGGTATCGCAGATGTGAATCGCGGGGCGCACCGCATCGATGGGCGACGGACATGGGAATATGACGGCGAGTGGAATAACATGTACCAAACCCAGCATGATGAGCTCTTTGCGGCCATTCGTACTGGCCAGGTTATAAATGATGGTTACAATATGGCCAAGAGTTCGATGGTGGCTATTATGGGCAGAATGGCAGCCTACACCGGACAAAGGGTAACCTGGGAAGAAGCGATCAATTCAGACGAAGTTCTGATCCCTGACTCCATCGCCTGGGGTGAGATACCCAACTCTGGAGTCGTTGCACTTCCAGGAATTACACGTCTTACCTGATCTTACCTATGGGATATTTCAACCGGACTCGCTAATACCGAGTCCGGTTTTAAGAACAATTTCGCCTTAAAATTTGTATTAAATTATCATCTCTTTTCTCATTTCGAATTGGAACAGTGTACGAAAAGCGCTTTTCCTGAGAATAAATACAGATTGTGCTCCTTCACTTTTAGAAGATCGATTTTATGATCAAAGTTTTTTTAAACCACTTTTTTTAATAACCTAAGGTGGTTTAAACAAAACTGAGGATCATACACAGACGGGGTGTTGTTAAAACACGCAGAAATTGTACTGTAACGTATCGAGTTTGATAGAAGGAAACAGGATCTATCGAACTGGCGGGCCGGCCTGACTGTTTGAACGTGTTGCCTGAAAATGAATGCAGATTTAAGAATGTCCAACAGACAACGTAATGAATGGATCACTGCTCATACAGAACAGAAGGATCTCAGCGTACTGAATTCAGAGTTTGAACATGCGTCCCCGGACGTGATTTTAAAGTGGAGTTATGAGGAATTTGGCACCAGGGTTGTCATGGGAACCGGCTTCGGATCGTCGGGGGTGGTGTTGATGCACTACTTGTCGGAGCTCGGATTGCCGGTTCAGGTTTTTACTCTCGATACCGGTCTCCTGTTTGATCAGACCTACAAGCTCTGGAAGACCCTCGAAAGAAAGCTTCGCCTTAAGGTGGAGCGTGTATCTCCCATCCTCACCTTGTCTGGCCAGAAGAACAGATTTGGTGAGAATCTATGGCAAATTGAACCGGACAAATGCTGCCATATCCGGAAAGTTCTTCCTTTAAAAAAATACCTGAGTAACAAAAAGGGGTGGATTACAGGGTTGCGCCGTTCACAATCTGAATATCGGGAGTCGATACGGAAAATCGAATGGGATGCAACGAATCAGGTTTACAAAATCAACCCGCTTGCAGATTGGGATCAGGAGGAGATCTGGTGGTACATCAACAAACATGATTTACCATACAATCCCCTGCACGATGAAGGTTTTCCTAGTATCGGTTGCTTCCCGTGTACCTCTCCGGTCGAAGAAGGTGAAGATGAAAGAGCAGGCAGGTGGAAAAATCTTCAGAAAACGGAGTGCGGGATTCATGTTCCCGACTTCAACCCTGCAAAGAGATCTTCTGCAGAATAAGGTCAATCAGACCTGTTTTGCCTCTTTTTCTTGGAGGAGATCACCCAATCGGCAAAGAGAAACTCTGTAGCTGCGGCTTCAAAACCTTTCCAGGAGCGAATCACCTCCTCAAATACATGTTCATCAGGCGCAGCCGGATCTTTACCATAACTCATCAGGATCCAGCGGCGAAGTCCCGTTTCTTCTCCTTTCTTAATAA
Organism: uncultured Balneolaceae bacterium; assembly: GCA_938003885.1. GTDB lineage: Bacteria > Bacteroidota > Rhodothermia > Balneolales > Balneolaceae > Rhodohalobacter. The sequence continues at coordinate 5,462 of CALKWT010000270.1, forward strand.
TGGGTGGAAAAAATGCATCGGTCCGGTTTCTGAAGAGCATCAGATCCTGTGCCGTGGTTGGCCCGATACCGCGAATGGTTGAAATTACCTGATAGAATTTTTTAAGCGAGGCGTGACGATCCAGGTGATTCAGATCGATATTGCCAGCTACAATCTCCTGAGCAAGTTCTGTCAGATATTCTCCTTTTCTGAGGGTTGGCCCCAGTTTGCGTATCTGCACAGGGTCTGCCTTGGCAAGCTGAAATGCGCGGGGCCAGGCCGGATAGACCGTCTCCTGGCGGGTGAGGTGAGTACCGTACGCATCCCTCACATTCCAGACCATTTTTCTTGCTGTAGGTTTGTGGGAGAGCTGCATCTGAATAATCCGGTTGATGATGTCTTCCAGCAGTGACGCCCGGGCCATACGTTTCAAGCCGTAATACTCCTCCATTTTGGGCTGCAAGACAGGATCCGATGCCGCCTGGTCATACAGTGGCCGTAGATCAAGGCCCGTACCCAGTACTCTCTCCAATGCAAAATTCGCCTCTTTGATCTCCTCTGAAGAGAGCTCTTCTTCACATTCGATATAGAATTCCGGCGCCTCCGGATCCCCGTTGAAATGGATGGTTACCAGAATATCCCGGTCCGT
>CALKWT010000271.1 GCA_938003885.1 uncultured Balneolaceae bacterium
GGACCATAAGCCATAATGGTTACCATAATGGGGGAACCACTCATTCAAGCCGGCATAGACCCCTGCAACAGCGAGAACCAAAAAAGCACCCAAGTAAATTCGCCGTCTGTTATCCGGATTTCTGAAGCGGGAGTTCACATAATGAGTCAAAGAGCCCATATCTCTGCAAAACTATCAAATTAATTTTACCCTAAATGAAGGCTTTCACCGGAGATTGTCAACCCCAACATGGAAAAACATTCCCGATCCCAATGATCTGATGACTATTTGGCGACGTGCCAGGCAGTTACAGCCAGGAGAACTTCGTCCGATCCATTCATTCTGAACGTTCCCCTTCACATGCATCAGGGCGGGTCAATCTGGAGAACAGTTTTGAATGCAACTCTATTTCTCTGGCAAGAAAATCTATTTTTTCGGCTGTCTCTATAAAGGACAGGTAACTAGAACAGTCTGTAAACAAACGGGTGTTGTCCCTACAGTTCTTCTTTAGCAACTTTCGTCTTTCAGATTCTTCGATTTTTAAGACTTTATCAATCTGACCACAAATTTCACCCCAGTAATTGTCACTTTTCATATTGCCAAATTTGCTAATTAATAAGATCACAGATGAGCTATCACAGGAAACTCAATACCGTTTCAGATCGATGAAAACTTCTCAATGAACTGCGTTGTTATCTTGTAATTAACGTAGTGTCCTGCAGAATTTAGAGCCATCTCATGCTGAATGCGAATTAGCCGACACAAACAGTTCACCTGTCATCAAAAAACCTTTCGGCCAATCTCCGTGATAACCCTGTATGTTACCTCTTTGCAGGTACGACCATCACATGGGAATGTCCAAACCGGGTGACCTGGGTGCTGACTCCTCCCAGAAATATCTCCTGAACAAATCCTTTTCCCTGGCTGCCCATGATCGTCAGGGAGACCTGATTCTCTTTAGCGGCGTTAACGATCTCTTTGCCCGGTGTCCCGTAGGTGATAATCAATTCGCAATCCTCCCGGGTATTGTCTGACAACATGTTTCTCATATTATTCAGATCGGTTGTGGTTCTCTCTGTAAGTTTTCCAAGACTGACAGGATCTTTCAGTGCAATCGCATGGTGACCCTGAACGTGAATAAGGGAGACTTTGCCGATTTTCCCGGCCCGGTCGAGGCCTCTGATCACCTCAAAAGCCCGGTCCGCTGTTTCCGAGAAGTCTGTAGGGTGCAGAACGTGGCGAAGCACCGATTCCCCGGTGCCCCGCACCACCAATCTTCTTTCACCAGCTGTTTCCTGCTCTTCGCGGATTTCCATACGAACCAAAAATACGGGCAGTTCAGAGCGCTGCAATACTTCGGATGCCGTGCCGCCCATCAACATCTCTTTCACCATGTTCCGGCCCCTGCTGCCTACAATAATATAATCCGCACTCTGACTTGCAGCAGTTTCCAGAATCTCCGTCGGCGGGTAGAAATAGAGTCCCGACCGAAGGACGGTTTCTACTTCAAATCCCTGCTTCTCCAAACGTTCTCTGTATGCACCCAGCCTCTCCTGATACAACGGATTGGCGGGATCCTTTTCATCTGCCGGAGATAACGATTCAACCGTGATGAGAGTTATTTTTTGAGTTCCGAACTCTTTAAAACCTTCCAGGGCGCTGATCAGGACATCTCCTGATTCTGAAATATCCACTGCCACTGCTGCGTGTTGAAAGGGTGATGATTGCATATGTCCGCTCCGCTATTAGATTAACATTGTCATTTAATAAGGCGTCACATTACCCCTAAGTGTTTCAGGAGCCCTGCTTTAGCTTACCTTTATTTTGGCTGATAAGTTCCTTTCAATCCCATAGTGAGAGAGGAGGCTCTCTGTAACTTACGGGGAGAGCCGTTCGGATCGGCCTTCCATCTGCATGTCGGGGATTCCTCTACCCGTCTGCCCGCAAAGTGTATTTCCGCTCTTACCTTTCATTCAGAATAACCTGCACGGCCCCTGCCAGCTCAGCCGCGGCGGTAAAAGGATTTACACTTCCCGAAGCTACTCTGTTTTCAATTTCGCTGATTCTCTTCTGAATCCCTTCGTTCTCCAGAAATTTGGTGAGTAGCAGTCCCTGAATCGTCTCGTGAAGCCAATAAAGCACCTGTTCTTCCCTATTTTTTTCAAAAAATCCCGACCTCTCCGACTTCTCCTGCCATCTCATGATCTCTTCCCAGATGACCTCCAGGCCCGTTCTATTCTGTGAAGAGCAGGTGAGGACCGGTACTTTTCCCACAACCGGATGTTCCGGCATGAAAGAGAGGGCCCTTTTAAGTTCACTCGCGGCCCGTTCAGCGGCGGGCAAATTATCCCCATCAGCTTTGTTGACTGCAATCAGATCCGCCATCTCCATAATGCCCCGTTTAATACCCTGCAACTCATCTCCCGCGCCTGCTATCATGAGCAGCAGAAAGAAATCAGTCATCTGTTTGACGGTCGTTTCCGACTGCCCGACCCCCACCGTCTCAATGAAAACAAGATCATAACCTGCCGCCTCACAAAGCAGCATCGCCTCCCTGGTTTTCCGGGCGACCCCGCCGAGAGTGCCTGCTGACGGACTTGGCCTCACATAGGCATCTTTGTTCACCGAGAGTGCCGGCATGCGGGTCTTATCGCCTAAAATGCTTCCCCCGGAGAGAGAACTGCTCGGATCGATGGCCAGTACAGCCACTCTCTTTTTCTTTTCTGAAATCAGGTACTCCCCCAGAGCCTCAATGAAGGTGCTCTTTCCTGCACCGGGAACACCGGTTATGGCAATCCGAAGTGAGCCACCTGTATAAGGCAACAGCTTTTCGATCACTTTCTCTCCCTTCTCACGGAATTCGGGCTTGCTGCTCTCAATCAGAGTTATAGCGCGGGAGAGGCTCGCACGATCGCCGCTTCTGATTCGATGTGCAAAATCATCGACCGAGAGCTCCTTCACTCTCTTTAGGTTAAACCCGGGATTTATAGAACTATCTTCTGATCTGTTCATAACTTCTTACCATCATTCATTCTCTGCCGGAGAAATTACTATGCGCCATTTCATGCCGATTGCCCAGAAACGAGAGCTTCTTTTCCTGAAGGGGGCTCATCAACTACTGTACGATGCGTGCTTTTCACTTCCCGACGAACCCTTTCAGGAAAGTAAGAAAAATGTTCTATTTCTATGAGTGCAAGTTGTCTGCTCTTTTTTACTGTTGATAAGTGACCTGCCTTTATTATATTTCAAACGATGCAATGCCAGTTGAGTGGCATCATCACCCATTCGAACTTACAACAGGCTAGTCTGAGTTTGTTTCAATTAACATCTTATCAACCCTCTATCTCATGAAGAAAACTGTTCTGCTACCCCTGCTCATTCTCCTCTTCGCATCTCCGGCACTTTTCGCCCAGAACTCTGTGGATCCTTGTGAAAATGCTCCTGCACTTATACCAGACGACCGGAATGACCTGGAGTGGTGGTCAAACCGCCATCAGGAGAAACTGAATGAAAAGGGCCGGGAAGACGCACGGCTTCTCTTTGTAGGAGATTCCATCACACAAGGATGGGAGGGTGCCGGATCAGAGTTATGGAAAGAGTATTACGCTCCCTACGGAGCCCACAATATCGGGTTTAGCGGAGACCGGACTGAACATGTGCTGTGGCGCCTGGATGAGGGGGCAGTGGAGGGATTGAATCCGGAGGTAACCATACTTATGATCGGGACAAACAATACGGGCCACCGCCAGGAGGCGGCCGGGTGCACTGCGAAAGGTGTCGGAAAAATTCTGGATGAACTGACCGAGCGGCTCCCGGAAACAGAAATCTTACTGCTCTCCATTTTTCCCAGGGGAGAGACCCGCGACGATGCTCTTCGCCAGATCAATAGCGATATCAACAGCCGGCTGGCTGAATATAGCAACAGGCCAAACGTAACGTGGTTAGATATCAACAGTGCTTTCCTGACCGATGATGGCAAGCTGCCGGAAGAGATTATGCCGGATCTGCTGCATCCCAATGAAACAGGGTACAAGATCTGGGCTGAGACCATGCATCCGGTGTTGCTCGACCTCCTGGATTGAACCAGGATTGTACGGACCACCGGGGGATCCACCCCCCGGCCAGAGGTTAGCAAAGCAGGCAGGAGCCATCCTGCCTGTGGGATTCACCTTCATTGTTTATGAAGGATGAATATTTTTACGATCTGATTTGCAACTGTCTGGTACACCCCCACTGAAAACCCCATTCCGCCCCCGTCTCAAACCAATTTAGAATAGCAAGGAGCCGTCCGATATGAGTTCCATAAATGTCACTAAATTTTCTGGTGAAACTGAACCTTACGATGAAACCAAACTGCAAGAATCCTTACAAAGTGCAGGGGCCACAACAGCGATCACCGACCAGATCACATCCGCCATCCAGGAGATCCTTTACGATGGCATCTCAACACAAAAAATTTACAGTGAAGCCTTCGAAATGCTTCGTACCCTGTCGGAAAAGTCGGCCGGCAGATACAAGTTGAAGGAAGCGATCTTTGAGCTGGGCCCCTCAGGGTACCCTTTCGAACGATTTATCAGCGAACTTCTAAAAAGAATGGGGTATGAAACTCAGTCCGGCATTTTCATACAGGGACACTGTATCTCTCATGAAATTGATGTTTTTGCACATAAAGATCAGGAAGTTATTATTGCAGAGTGCAAATTTCACAATAGGGAGGATGGCAGGAGTGACATCCGGGTTCCTCTCTATATACATTCCAGATTTCTCGATATTAAAAAAAGATGGGAAACGTTGCCCGAGCACAAGGGGATGAAGCATAGTGGTTGGATTGTGACCAATACCCGGTTCACAAAAGATGCCGAGATCTATGGTGAATGTGTCGGCCTCAAACTGCTGGGCTGGAGATACCCCCGCCATGAAGGGCTCAACGACCTTGTTACCAAAGCCAATTTACATCCCGTGACCTCACTCTCCACTCTGGACAGTTCAGACAAGAATGCATTATTGAAGAACGACATTCTCTTTTGCAAGCAGATTTGTGAGAATAGGGATGTGTTATATGATGCCGGGATCCATCCCCGCCGGGCAAACAGGATCGCCCGGGAAGCGGGAGCCATCTGTGATCTGGAGTTGTAATCCCATCCGGTTAGATAGACTACCCCACACCCGGGGTATTCTGAACGCTCAACCTCACCGTTTTAAAAATATCTGCTCATTGACTACCTTCTAAAGAACAGTCTGCATACCTCCGGCATGGCCTGAACATCCACCTTTAAATTCACCCCTCACCTGATGGAAAGCAAAATACACACCTACGAAAGTGATGAGATCACCGTCACATATGACATCAAGCGCTGCATTCATGCAGCAGAATGTGTCCGGGGTTTGCCTATGGTTTTCAAGCCAGAACTCCGAAGGTGGATTCAGCCCGAAAATTCAACAGGAGAGAGGATAGCAGACGTCATCGAAAGATGCCCGACCGGAGCTCTTCACTACGAAATGAAAACGAGTACCAGAAAGGAGTCGCACTGTGCAGATGCGGGGGCTCTTCCCAGAAGCCATTTTGTGACGGAACACACAGAAAAATTGATTTTAAAGATTAACCTGAAACCAACGGACAGAATCCATCATCATGTCGGCCAAATCACTACTCATCACAGGTTCCCTCTTGTTGGCTTTAGCCGTCGGGTTGGGAGCATTCGGTGCCCATATCATAGAGGGTATGTTGACACCAGCGCGGTATGAGGTCTATCAGACCGGAGTCACCTACCATTTCTACCACAGCCTTGGATTACTGATTACAGGCCTGCTATCCCTGCACTTTCCCTACTCGCGTTGGATCAGATTGGCCGGAACGTTTATGTTTTCAGGTATCCTTATTTTTTCAGGAAGCCTCTATTTGCTGACGATGACAGATACACCGTGGCTCGGAATCATCACACCTTTTGGTGGTTTGTCACTGATTTTAAGCTGGATATTTCTGGTGTTGGGTATCGTTAAACAAGAAATATAATCTGGTATGCAAAGATTGATTTTCGACCACTATACGATTAAAGTAGCAGATCTCGATGCCAGTACCGAATTTTATAAACGAGTACTGGGCCTGGAAGAGATTACAAATCGTACTAGAAAAAGTTATATACGCTGGGTATCGATGGGTGACGGCAGAGAGCTGCACATTGTTGAAGGGGATACCCACAAGATTTCTACAGATGTAGGCGTGCATCTGGCCCTTCGGCTTCGTGATTTTGACTCTTTTCTGAACCACCTGAAAAAGCACAACATCCGAAAACACAATTCAAAAGGAGAACCGGACCAGATTACAACCCGGGCGGATGGCATTCGACAAGTCTATATTCAGGATCTGGATGGGTACTGGATTGAAGTGAACGAAGCCGCCATTTTGGATGAAGACCATGAGGTATAAGAGGTATAAACAGCACACACGGGGCACTCTTCGGATGGTAGGTGCGGAAGACAAGCCCGGCACACCCTGAATCCACATGACTCGGAAGATGGTTCCAACTCTGACGGATCATCCATACAACAGAGAAGGGTACCTCATTAGATTCTAAATAGGCTCCCCTTTACGCCGCACCGGGGTTGCTCGTGTCGCTGTCTATCTGCGTGTCCACAAGCTTATATAGATAAATAGCCAGAGCGGCCAATCCAATCCCTAAAAGCACTATTTTTGCATACATATTCCCTGCAAGATTACTTAGAAAAGACTCCAGGAAGACGATACCCCCAAGAAACAGAACAAGCGTAAAGCTCTCCGGCAGGCGATAGGGAACGTACATCACTCTTCTGCTATAGTTCCCCAGCAGGAGCGCCATCACGGTATAGCTCAGCAGAGTAGCCACAGCTGCTCCATACATACCCAGCCAGGGGATCAGCAGGATATTGGAAACCACAGTAATCGCTGCACCCGATAAGGTAATTTTATAGAGCACTTTTGTTTTTTCTTTAATAAAGACACCTGAAGAAAAGTTAATGTACCAGCCATAGAACCAGTAAGCCAGCAGCAACAGGGGGACAATATCAAGCCCCGCCCAGTAGTCACTGTCGATGATCGGGCGGTTCAGAATAGGAACATGGATCCGAACGATCTGCTCGCGGAACAGAGCTACAAGCAGAAATACGATCCCTGAGAAGCCGTTGAACCAGATAAAAGCCTGCCCGAACAGCTTTGAAGAGTTTCTGTCTTTGTAATGGCGCATAAAAAACGGTTGCCACGCCATCCGAAACATCTGAACCAGCAACAGCATAAATACCGCCAATTTATAACAGGCACTATAAATACCGACAATATCTTCGGGCGTGAGGCTGGCTCCATAGAGGTTGAAAATTGTGCTCTCATCCATGCTGTTAAGAAAAAACCGGTCCAGCATTTCATTGGTTACATGGCCAAATCCCGAAAAGACGAATGGCCACCCGAATTGCAGACAGGTTTTTAATACACCTCCATCATACTCACCGCTCCAGCTATCCCGCGTGACCCACCAGACCAGAAGCGAGACCAGAACCGTTGCCACAAGATTTGCCAGAAAAACAGCCTCGATTCCAAAACCCGCAGAGAGAATCAGGTAGAAATTGAGAGCCACATTGACGATAACATGAACGATTCGAAGGGTGGCATAGAGCCACGCCCGCCGGGCGAGCCTCAACTCCGCAAATGGCACGATGGAGAGAGTGTCGAACCAGAGAATACCCAGCATCAGCAGGTAGATTTCTGCATGGCTTTCCGCCAGACTCATGAGCGGCATGAAAAGTGGCTTGCCAAGCCAGAGCATTAGAACCAGAGCCGAAGCAAAGCCCAGAAGGGCTATCTGAATCGTTTTATAGACCGAAGAAGACGTTTTCCGATCCTCCGCATAACGGAAGTAGGCGGATTCCATGCCAAATGTAAATAGGACATTCAGAAAAGCAATTGCACTGTAGACCAGGCTTACCACACCATAGGCAGAGGAGGCGAATACCCCGGTGTGAAAAGGAACTAAAAGATAATTAAAAAACCGGGCCAGCACACTGCTGAGCCCGTAAATCACCGTATCGCTAAAAAGTTCGCGGAGCTTATTCACTCTCTCTTTTCTTATGTATCAATTTACTGGCCGCCTCAATCCCCAGAAGGTAACTGTCGGCGCCAAAGCCAGTGATAATTCCATTCATTGCCCGCCCGGTCAGGGATCGTTCACGAAACTCTTCCCGGCTGTGAATGTTGGAGAGATGAACTTCCACTTTGGGAATGGTCAGCTGCTGCAGCGCATCATAAATTGCTACCGACGTGTGGGTATAGGCCGCCCAGTTTGCAACCACTGCATCAAACTCCCCTTCCGTTGCACGCTGTATGTATTCCACCAGATCTCCTTCATAATTGCTTTGGAAAAAGGTGATCGTCAGGTTCGGATAGGTTTTGCGGATGAGCGCCTCGATATCGGCCAGGGTCTGAGTCCCATAGATTTCAGGTTCCCGCTTGCCCAGACGATTTAGATTGGGCCCGTTTAAGATCAAAATTTTCATAGTTCAGATTAAAACTTTTCAGAGATTAGCCTGGCAATTTCTGCCATTTCATCCCCCGACAGATCAACCTTTTTCCCAAGTGAAAAATCCTGGGTTCTCTCATAAACGGGGATCAGATGGATATGCGCATGAGGCACCTCAAGTCCTTCCACAATAAGCCCCGTCCGAAGGGGATTCAACGCTTTATCGATCGCTACTGCGACCTCTTTGGCAAAAAGCACGGTATCTGTCAGCAGCGTATCGGGAAGATCAAACAGATAATCGATCTCAACTTTCGGAATGACAAGGGTATGTCCTCGTGCCGCAGGATGAATATCGAGAAACGCCAGGTGAGACTCATTTTCGGCAATTTTGTAGGATGGAAGCTCGCCTTTGATTATTTTTGTGAAGATAGATGCCATAATTCATCTGTTTTTAAATGGTTCTCAGGTTCCTTCATAAAGATATTGAAAGTAAGAGGAAGCACCAGAATTATTATCCCTCATTCTACACTGTTCAGAGACGAAATGCCACTTATCGGATTCTAAAAAAATCTTTCTGATGAATTTTAGCATAATGTTTGATTTTGAGGTACAAAAGCTTTTATCTTTTCAGTCTTTGATAAAATAGACAAGAATCGGTAGCTCAGTTGGTAGAGCAGCGGCCTTTTAAGCCGCGGGTCGAGGGTTCGAGTCCCTCCCGATTCACGCTCTTTGGGCAACATTTTATAAGACTCTCTCTTGATTAACCTTTGTCGGCTGATACCCGGCAGGGGTTATTTTTTTTTGTAGACGCAACGGCCCAAACAGCCTTGCACCTTCAGGAACAGGTTTTGTGAAGATCCGTGCAAGTTCAGGCCACCAAAACAGTGAAAATGAAGCCGATCTTCAGTAAGAGGCTCGAAATCGGCCTCCACTACCTCCCGTGCCAAATTCACTGCTCCAGAGCCCTTCAATCTCCTCCAGACGATCTCAACTCTCTTTCCAGCATTTGTCGGGACATCAACAATACTGCAGGTGATGTTATCAAATTAATGATAACTTATGGGATGTAGTGCGGCCAAAGCTTTTGTATATGCGCTTTTTTTAAAGTAATTTCGTAAAAACTTTGTTTCTCATATGGCCAAAAAAAACTTCAGCCTTTTTCAATTAAACCGCCGCTGGCTTGTCGGGCTGGCTGCCGGCTTTGTTCTCGTATGGTTTCTTTTTTTTGATACACACAGTTTGCTTACCAGATATCAGCTTGGGCAACAGAAGCAGGAACTGATCAAAAAAACAGAAGAGTACCGTCATCTTACGGCAGAACTTGAAGAAAAAATTGAGCAGCTGGACAACGACCCCGCACT
>CALKWT010000272.1 GCA_938003885.1 uncultured Balneolaceae bacterium
AGATGTCCAGAACAGGAAGCATCGCATTGAAACGGGAATTCCAGGGAGCAGCAACCGTCAACTGACCCCGCTTCATTCAAAAGATATCATCTGAATCAGAATTTCAAACATAAACTGACCTATTAAAATTTACCCTGACCGGTTCCCTTTTGAACACGGCAGGTCACTCATTTAAAAACCAATAGATACATAATGAAAGTAAAAACATATTATAACGGTGATGCCAATCTCGAACTGCTAAATGGGAAAACGGTTGCCGTCATTGGGTATGGCAGCCAGGGCCATGCTCATGCACTGAACCTGAAAGATAGTGGTGTAGATGTGGTAGTGGGCCTCAGAAAAGAGAGTTCATCGTGGGAAGAGGCAAAAAACGAAGGGCTTGAAGTGCTCGAGACTGCCGAAGCCGCAGCCAGAGGGGATATCGTCATGGTTCTGATTCCTGACCAGTTTCAGGGAACAGTTTTTAAAGAGAGTATCGCCCCGAATCTGAAAGCTGGCAATGCGCTGATGTTTGCTCACGGATTTAATATTCACTTTAACGAAATCGTACCGCCTGAAGATGTGGATGTCTTTATGGTTGCACCCAAAGGCCCTGGCCACCTGGTGCGCCGCGTCTACACGGAGGGATCGGGAGTCCCCTGCCTGATTGCAGTCCATCAGGATGCAACCGGTTCAGCCAAGGATGTCGCTCTTGCCTATGCCAAGGCGATCGGCGGAACCCGTGCAGGAGTTCTGGAAACCACATTCAAAGAAGAGACAGAAACGGATCTTTTCGGTGAGCAGGCTGTATTGTGCGGCGGCGCATCCGAGCTGGTGAAGGCGGGTTTTGAAATTCTTGTAGAAGCGGGCTATCAGCCTGAAATCGCCTACTTCGAGTGCCTCCATGAGCTGAAACTGATTGTGGACCTCATGTACGAAGGCGGAATCGAGCGAATGTACTACTCCGTCAGTGATACAGCAGAATATGGCGGGCTTTCGCGTGGTACACGGGTGATCGACACCGATACCAAGAAGCGGATGAAGAGCATTCTGGAGGAAGTACAAAGCGGTGCTTTTGCCAGAGAGTGGATGAAAGAGAATCGCGACGAACTTCCCAATCTCACAGAGATGAGAAACTCTCTCGGCGATCACAAGATTGAAAAAGTAGGAAAAGAGCTTCGCTCAATGATGGAATGGATTGATGTCAAATAACCCTTCCGTATAGATTACTTACAAACCAATCAGCAATATAAACATGTCAATGCCAAAACATATTCAAATATTCGACACAACCCTTCGTGACGGAACCCAGGGAGAGAAAGTCTCTTTTTCTGCAGAAGATAAGTTCCGGATTGCTAAAAGACTGGATGAGTTCGGCATTGACTACATTGAGGGCGGGTGGCCCGGTTCCAACCCCAAAGACATGGCTTTCTTTGACAAGGCCAAAACCCACAAGTTTTCGCATTCTAAAATTGTGGCCTTTGGAAGCACCTGCCGCTACGGGAACCGCCCCGAAAACGACCCGAATCTCCAGGCACTCATCGAGGCGGAGACGCCGGCCGTTGCCATTTTCGGTAAATCGTGGCTCCTCCATGTAACCGAGGCGCTCAAGATCCGGCCGGAGGAGAATCTTGAGCTGATAGCCGGATCGATCCGCTATCTGAAAAGCCACAACAAAGAGGTCATTTACGACGCAGAGCACTTCTTTGACGGCTATAAGGACAATCCGGAGTACGCAATCAAAGCCCTGCAGACAGCAGAGAAAGCTGGCGCTGATGTCCTGGTACTCTGCGACACCAATGGTGGAACACTCACGCACGAAATATCGGAGATTATCTCGGAAGTGAGAAAGCAGACCTCCGCTCCTCTGGGGATCCATGCCCATAACGACTCCGAACTGGCAGTTGCCAACGCATTGGCCGCAGTCCGGGGAGGCGCCGTCCATATTCAGGGAACGATCAACGGTTACGGGGAGCGGTGCGGAAATACCAATCTCTGTTCGGTGATTCCAAATCTGCAGCTCAAAATGAACTATTACTGCGTACCCGATGAGAATCTGTCCCAGCTCACCACCCTTTCAAAGTTTGTGAGCGAACTGGGCAATCTCATCCCGGACAATAAGCAGCCTTATGTTGGAAAGAGTGCATTTGCTCATAAAGGCGGTATTCATGTAAGTGCCGTAATGAAAAATGAGCAGACCTATGAGCATATCCGGCCGGAGGTTGTGGGAAATACCCGCCGTGTGCTGGTGTCCGATCTGTCAGGGAAAAGTAATGTATCCTACAAGTCCGAGGAGCTTGGGTTCAACTTCGATAAGTACTCTGACAAGAGTTCGGAGATTGTACAGGAGCTTAAAAAACTGGAAAGCGAGGGGTACCAGTTTGAAGCCGCCGAAGCCTCCTTTGAACTGCTGGTCAAGCAGATGACGGACAGCGCGCCTGAGTTTTTTAAACTGGAAGGTTTCCGGGTCATTATCGAGCGCAATGCGAATGGGGAATCCCGTTCTGAGGCGACCATCAGGGTGCGTGTAAACGATCAAATTGAACTGAGTGCCGCAGAAGGCAAGGGCCCCGTTCACGCACTGGATGCAGCACTTCGAAGAGCCATCTGCGAATTCTATCCGGAGGTCTCTTCCATTCAGCTCCAGGATTACAAGGTACGGGTCCTGAATGAAAAAGATGGCACGGGGGCCAAAGTTCGTGTGCTGATTGATTCAGCGAAAGAAGGGACCAGCTGGGGAACTGTCGGTGTATCTGAAAACATCATCGATGCCAGCTTCCAGGCTCTTTCCGAGGGAATCATTTACTTCCTTATGAACCAGAACAGCAAACCCCAAAACAAAGCAAACATCGTTGAAAAACAACCGATAACACGATAACTATTCAGACAATACTACAATCTGGATCAGTGAATCATAAATCAACATCACCATGAATAATCATATTACCATCTTCGATACGACACTTCGGGACGGTGAGCAATCGCCGGGCTATAGCATGAACAAGCAGGAAAAACTGCGGCTTGCACTACAGCTGGAAAGACTAGGTGTGGATGTGATCGAGGCCGGTTTTCCCATTGCTTCGGATGGTGATTATGAGACAGTCAGGGAGATCTCAAAGGTTGTTAAAAACAGTACAATTGCAGCATTGAGCAGAACACGGCAGGAGGATCTCGAACGTGCGGTTTCAGCTGTCGAATCGGCCAGAAAACCTCGTATTCACACCTTCATAGCGACAAGCGACATTCATCTGAAATACAAACTGCAGCAGACCCGCGAACAGGTGATTGAATCTGCCGTGAATGCTGTAAGCTATGCCAAAAAGTACTATGACGATGTGGAGTTCTCTGCAGAGGATGCTTCCAGAAGTGATCCGGAATTTCTTATTGAGATTTTTACGGCGGTCATAGATGCCGGCGCCACCACCATCAACGTGCCGGATACCGTGGGCTACGCCCTTCCCTGGGAGTTTGGCGAACTGATTAAAACGTTGAATGATCGCATCCCGAATATCGGGAAAGCGGTAATCAGCGCCCATTGCCACAACGATCTGGGGCTGGCGGTTGCCAACTCACTGATGGCTGTCCGCAACGGTGCACGTCAGGTCGAGTGCACCATCAACGGGATCGGGGAACGGGCCGGGAACGCCTCTTTGGAGGAGGTGGTCATGGCGATCCAAACCCGAAAAAACAGCATGAACTACACCACTTCTGTTAAGACCACAGAGATCTTCCCTACCAGTCAGCTGCTGGCGGAAGTCACTGGAAAAGGGGTGCAGCCAAACAAAGCCATTGTAGGTGAAAATGCATTTGCACATGAGGCTGGAATCCATCAGCACGGCGTGTTAAAAAATCCACTGACGTATGAAATCATGACGCCGGAGTCAGTCGGAATCACCGGTAATAAAATTGTAATCGGCAAACATTCCGGACGCTTTGCCCTGAGCAAAAAGCTTGAGGAACATGGCTATGTTCTGGAAGGTGAAGATCTGAACCGTGTTTATACCAAGGTCATCCAGCTGGCCGATAAGCAGAAAACGGTAACCGACGAAGATATTATGCAGATTGTTGCCAGCGCAAACTTTGTAAACCCGGGGCCCAAGCGTCCCATTGCCGCCGGCGGATAACCCCATCGGGATTTATATTTAAAAATTAAAATAAACATACATAACACAACTCCATCTATTATGGGAATGACATTAACTGAAAAGATACTTGCCAACCACAGCGGTCGTGACCGGGTTTCTGCCGGTGACAACGTCTGGGTTGATGTGGACATCCTGATGACACATGATGTTTGTGGGCCGCCCGCGATTGGGATTTTCAACAAGCAATTCGGTGAAGATGCCAAAGTCTGGGACAAGGAGAAACTTGTCATTATTCCAGACCACTACATCTTTACAAAAGACAAATATGCCAATAGAAATGTGGACATCCTACGTGCCTTTTCGGCAGAGCAGGATCTGCCACACTTTTATGATGTGGGCACCGACCGATATAAGGGGGTCTGCCACGTTGCCCTTGCAGAAGAAGGGTTTACCAAACCTGGAGAAGTCCTCTTTGGTACCGACTCCCATACATGTATGGCCGGTGCATTCGGACAGTTCGCCACCGGTATCGGTAACACGGACGCAGCCTTTATCATGGGTACTGGTAAGCTCTGGGTGAAGGTTCCTGAAACCATGCGTTTCGTCCTTGAGGGTACCTCCATGCCGCCCTACCTGATGGCGAAAGATATCATCTTGCAGATCATCGGAGATATCGGTACGGATGGCGCAACCTACCGGACCATGGAATTCGGGGGCACAGGAATACGTGCGCTCACCATGGAAGACCGGATGACCTTGACCAATATGGCCATTGAAGCAGGCGGGAAAAACGGAGTTGTAGAGCCGGATGAAGTGACCGATGCCTATGTTCAGGCACGGACCAACAAGCCTTACCAGAAGGTTTACAGTGATCCCGATGCGAACTACATCAGCGAACACTTCTACAATCTCGAGGAGATGGTTCCGATGGTTGCAAAACCTCACAGCCCCGACAACAAAGCGACTGTGGAAGAGGTTGAAGGAACCTATCTGAACCGGGCCTATATCGGTTCTTGTACCGGTGGAAAACTTTCTGACTTTATCGCAGCCGCTGAAATCATTCAGGGCAATAAAGTGAAGCTGGACACTTACATCGTGCCGGCCACAACAGAAATTGCCAGGGGCCTCGAGACGGAAACCATCTCCGGGGTACCACTGATTGAAATTTTCCGGGAAGCAGGTTGCAACATTGGAAACGCATCGTGCGCAGCATGCCTTGGCGGCCCTGCAGATACCTTCGGCCGGTTGAACAGCGACGAAGTCTGTATCTCCTCTACTAACCGGAACTACCCGGGAAGAATGGGATCCAAGCAGTCTCAGGTCTACCTTGCTTCTCCTTACACCGTGGCTGCATCGGCAGTGACCGGTGTGATTACAGATCCGCGGGTTTTCATTCAGGAAACTGTGATCTGACAACATGGCTAACCTGAACCGGGTACAGTTTCGTACCCGGCTGGCCGAAATTATAATGCATCAATTTTTTTAAAGAAAACCAATTCATGAGCAACAAATCAGAACCCATAAAAGGGAAAGCCTTTGTTCTGGGCAAGAATATAGATACTGACCAGATTATTCCGGCTGCCCATCTGGTCTACAGTCTGGAAGATCCCGAAGAGCGAAAAATGTACGGAAAGTATGCCCTCTCGGGTGTACCAGCCGCCGAGTCGGGACTCCCCCAAGGGAATATTCCCCTCACCAGTGAAGGCAGGACAGAAAGCGAATTTTCCATCATTGTCGCGAGTGACAACTTTGGATGCGGCTCCTCCAGGGAGCATGCACCGGCAAGCCTGGAAATTGCAGGGATTAAAGCGATCGTCTCCCCCTCCTACGCACGTATTTTCTACCGAAACTCCGTGGATGGCGGATTTCTGATCCCTTTCGAAAGCTTCGAGGATCTGAGTAAAGAAGTAGAGACCGGCGATGAGCTGGAGATTGACCAGGAGAACCATATCCTGAAAAATGTCACCCGTAATAAAGAGTATCCCATCAAATCTCTGGGCAGTGTGGCTGATATCGTCAATGCCGGTGGTATTTTCAAATACGCCCGCGCAAATGGAATGGTACCCCAGCTATGAGTCTGAAAAAAAAGAAGCTGGTCGTCCTTCCGGGCGATGGAATCGGGCCCGAAGTTACGGCTGTAGCGGTGGACGTACTCCTTCAGACAAGCAGCCGTTACGGGATTGAGCTGGAGGTAGAGGAACACCCGTTTGGCGGGATCAGTTATGAAACGCACGGTGTACCTGTTACCGACGAGACGATAGAGGCGTGCAAGGAGGCTCAGATCGTTCTTCTGGGAGCCGTTGGCGGCCCGCAGTGGGACAACCTGGATCCGACTCTGCGACCCGAAGCTGCCCTGCTTCGTCTGCGCAAGGAGCTCGGCGTCTACGCCAACCTCCGCCCTATCAATGTGTACCCCGCATTGGCCTCAGCCTCCACGATTAAAGAGTCTGTCCTGGAAGGCACCGATATTCTGATCGTGCGCGAGCTGACTGGTGGCGTCTATTTTGGCACGCCGCGCTATACCTCAGAAGAGAACGGCGATCCTTACTCTGTGGATACCATGAAGTACAGCAGATCAGAGGTACAGCGGGTGGCGAAGGTCGCTTTTGAAGCCGCTGCTCTGCGTGACGGACGTGTCTGCTCCGTAGACAAGGCAAATGTGCTGGAGAGCTCCAGAATGTGGCGTAAATCCATTCTCGAAACAGCGGAAAGCTTTCCGGATATTGAACTGAGCCATATGCTGGTCGACAACTGTGCGATGCAGATTATCCGGGATCCTAAGCAGTTTGATGTGATGGTGACCGGCAACCTGTTTGGCGACATTCTGAGTGATGCTGCCTCTATGTTAACCGGATCCCTGGGTATGCTTCCATCAGCCAGTATTGGCGGGGAGAACGGGCTTTACGAACCGGTTCATGGATCAGCACCCGATATCGCAGGCAAGGGAGTCGCAAACCCGCTGGCAGCAGTGGCATCTGCAGCAATGCTTTGCCGCTATTCATTGAAACTGGAAGAAGCTGCACAGAAAATTGAATCTGCCATTCATGGCGTTCTGGAAAGCGGACTCAGAACTGCGGATCTCTATACGGAAGAACCCGGAACCACACTCGCCGGAACGAAAAAGATTTCCCGGAAATTAATGGAACTGCTGAACGATGATGTCACGGTTCCATAGAACTGACTTACCAAAACATCGTTAAGGAGCTTATGGGTTCGCCTTCTGTCCCCATAGCTCCCTAACTTTTACTATACTCCTTCCTTTTACGCCCTTTGGCTTCCTGAACGATTCTCAAAACAGCACTGAACCAAAACCGGTCCCAGACATTTGAAGAGAAAGAGAAGTTATTGGGTTTATAATGGCTATAGAATTTCTAACCTATCTCGGGCCAGTGGTGTGATAGTTGCCGTTAAAATAGAATGCTCCCTCTTGTCAGCGGTAATTTAATCGAACCCCATGAATCCCATCAGCTATCAGAAATACTTCCTGCAAGTTTTAATCGGCGCACTCTCGGTCAGCGCGCTGATCGGAATCTATATTTTTCTGGCAGGGGACTTTGGTGAGACGGAAGTCCGGCTGCTTTTCACGACCCTAGCCATCGGAGGCTACAGCCTGGCGGGGCTTTGCTGCTCTGTTATCTACAAGAGAGAGAAGCTGAAACTATTTTCAGTCATCGGCATGCTGACTGCCGTTACTGGTTTCGTCATCACCACAGGAGCGATCTGGGAAGTTATTGATATCGATCACATCTGGAAAACCATGGTGATTTTTATCATCTTGTCTGCGGCCATCTCCCATGTCTCCCTGCTTCTGCAAATCAGGACATCAGACCACACCAGCCGTTCTATTCTTATAGCTACTATCGCTTCTGTCACCATCACAGCGCTCATGCTTATCAAATCCACCCTGACAAACTTTGATGAAAGTGAGTTTTATTTCAGAATGCTGGGGGTGTTTGCCATACTGGATGTCCTGGGCACCATCGCTGCACCCGTCATGAGCCGGATTGGCACCGGCAGGAATCCCGATCCAGAGCTGATTGCCTATACCCCCGAGCCTCCCTATTATGCCGTCATTTTCAGTTCCATCCGGACAGATAATGTGAAAGGTTATGCTGAGATGGCGGAACGAATGACCTCTCTTGCCAGAAAACAGGAAGGGTTTCTTGGCGTGGAAAGTGCCCGGAATGAATTGGGAATCACCGTCTCTTACTGGAAGGATCTCGAATCTATTAAGAAATGGAAAGAACAAACAGAGCACATCATCGCACAGGAGAAGGGAAAATCCCATGGGTACAGATTTTATAAAACCCGCATTGCCGTTGTGGAAAGGGAGTACGAGTTCCAAAACGACAGAGAGGTTCTGTAAAATTTTGAACTCTTTGCCGGGTGATAATTCTTGTGAGAAGCAGAGTTGAGGTGTCAGGAGTTTCTGTTCTGCCAGCCCACGCACCTTCCATGAACTTCGGATTAAAAATGTATATCTTGAAATAAACTATTTCACGCTAAATCAGATCTACATGAAGATTACTATTGAACGGCTGAATGATGCCGTACACATGGAAGCAAAAAATGAAGATGGAGCCACCCTTCAGATGGATGGTTCAGCCAATATTGGCGGAATTAATGGTGGTTTCCGGCCGATGCAGATGCTGCTGGCCGCAGCAGGGGGCTGTTCTGCAATCGACATCATCGGTATTTTGACCAAACAGAAACAAAACCCTCTTGGAATGACGATCGAAGTGGAAGGGGAAAGGGTTCAAAGGGAAACCTATTCTGAATACACCGCCATTCACATGCATTACATCTTCAGAGGGCCCGTAGACGAAGCAAAGGCGGCCCGGGCGATTGAGCTCTCGGTGACCAAATACTGTTCGGTATCCAAAATGCTTGAAAAAACAGCGAAGATCACCACCAGTTTTGAAATCAAAACAGAGAACTGAGAGGCGCCGGAGCTCCGAAGATTGTATGGCAGGATTTGAAAAAAGCTCTGAGCAGATCCATTACGATACGGCTCAGAGCTTTAACATTCAGGCCTGAAACTGATTAAACTTGTGGAATATCCAGTCTGGTGACTCCTGGAACAGGTACAGGATAATTTCCATTCTCATCAGGCAGAACCGGTGGTACAGAATCCCACGTCATGGTATCGGGTACCAGGACCTCTGTGGATTTCAGCATATCTTCACGGGTGATGACCTGGCCGGTGTAGGTAGCAGTCCTTCCCATAATTGCTGCCAGTGTGCTCTCGTAACCCATTTCGGTATCATCAATCACGTTACCGGCACGAATCGAAGCGAAGAGCTCATCGTGCTCCTGCTGGTATGGGTTGGGATCTTGCATGCCATTGTGTTCATAAATCGTACGTCCGGCCCAGCTTTTCAAGTTGGCTTCTCCGTTACCGTTGGTATAGACGGTTCCTTCGGTGGTCTGAAAAACCTCATCCACACGAGACATGGTGTTCGGCTGGTGACGACACTGGCTGGCGATGACCTGTCCTTCCGGATAGGTGAACTCTACAAAATGGTGATCAAATATCTGGCCGTGATCTTTCCCTTTTCTCACTTCACGTCCACCCATCCCCTGGGCTACCACAGGATATTGGCCTATAAACCAGTTGGCTACATCAATGTTGTGAATATGCTGCTCCAGGATGTGATCCCCGCAGAGCCAGTTGAAGTAATACCAGTTTCTCATCTGATACTCCAGCTCAGACTGTCCCGGCTGACGCTCACGAACCCAGACTCCTGAACTGTTCCAGTAGACCTGGCCGGAGATGATCTGCCCCATGTCCCCATTGTTGAGACGCTTCACAATCTCCCGATAGTTGTTCTGGTAATGACGCTGGAGGCCGACCACAACATTCAATCTCTTCTGCTTGGCCACCTTTGCAGCTTCCATAATGCGTTTCACGCCCGGAATATCTGTTGCCACGGGTTTCTCCATAAATACATGCTTTCCGGCATTTACAGCATATTCAAAATGCAGGGGCCGGAAACCGGGAGGCGTTGCCAGAATCACCACATCACTGGCATCAATAACATGCTTGTAACCGTCAAATCCGGTAAACCTCATCTCTGCCGGAACATCCAGTCTTCCCGACTCTCCATACCTTTCGTTAAGATTGGAATAGCACTGCTGGAGACGATCTTCAAAGGCATCTGCAAGGGCTACAATTTTTACTCCCTCATCAGCCTGGAGGGCTTGATGTGCGGCTCCGGTCCCACGGCCACCGCAACCGATAACCCCCACCCGAATGGTATCGCTTCCTGCGGCATACACACCTCCTAAAGGCACAGAGCTCAATAACATACCTCCACCTGCAGCCAATGTGGCCTGCTTCATAAATCGTCGTCTCGAAATTCCGGGTTTTTTCTCATTATTCATGATAAGTCACTATTATTTATTATTTATCTGCGAAATGCCTGATTAAAATTTTTCCAACGCCCTGACATAAATTGGCCAAAGAGCCCCTGATATGGGAGTGCAACCGAAAAACAGAGCTCGCAGTGTTCCGTTAAATACCAGGGTACGCAATATTAATCTGTCTCTGAATATTGCCTAATTTTTCATGTTTTGCCAAATCTTCTTTTGTTAAAACATATATAATTTTACAGAATCGTTTGCAAAACCTGCTTCTCACCCTGGCAGTAACGCGCCGGATGCAACCGGACATCAGAAATAATCATGCATCGCTTCAATCCAATACTTTTCAATCTCTTCTTCTGAAGGACGAACTTCTGGCCGGACCAGCCGGAACCCGAGAAACTGAGCACTTGTGTGCCACCAGAGACTCTTTGGAAGTTGCGGATCGAGCATTTTCCATCGCGCTTCGGATCCTCGTCTTTTTGCACATCTCAGCTGATCTGCATCATCCATCCAACTCCCGCCCCGTACACTTCTGGGATAGAGCTCATTAGGTATGAATTTCGGATTGACAGCGGGATCACCTTCCAGCCTTTCCAGGTAATCTTCATGATACTGATCCACGGTCCACTCCGCTACGTTGCCTCCCATATCGTGGAGGCCAAAGGCGTTCGGTTTTTTTGTACCAATCTGATTGTATCCCCTGTTACTGTTCTCTGCATACCACTCATACTCGTCTAAACTGTCGGCAGAGTTTCCAAAATGGTAAGGGGTGTCGGATCCCGCCCTGCATGCATACTCCCACTCCGCTTCGGTGGGCAGCCGGTAGAACTCCCCTGTTTTAGCGGAGAGCCATTTTGCATACATCATCGCTGCATAATTGGTCATGCTGATCGCAGGATATCCCTCCCTGCCCATGCCGAAACTCATATCCACATAGGGAGGCGTAGGCAGAGAAACCGCATCGGCCGCAATCTCCAGATCACCCGCTTTCTTCTCAATTTTCTGCGTCAGTGCGGGGATCTCTTCTTCTACGAAAAGGTTGTACTGCTCCCATGATATTTCATATTTCCCCATCCAGAAAGAGTCCACCTGAACTGCCCGCTGAGGGCCTTCATTTTCATTTCTTCCGGCTTCATTCACATCACTTCCCATCAAAAAGGTCCCTCCGGGAACCGCAACGAAGTCCATCTCTACAGAGGTCTCAGGAATCGTCAATGTATAATCTTTAAACTGTTGGGCAGAGACCGGATTCACAGAGGATGCGATCCAAAGTACTCCTGCAAGGGCGATCACTCTTGCTAAGCGTGATGATAGTCCTGTGAAATTTTCCATAATTGTATTTTTATAACTCATAGTATATTACTGCTTCAATTTATGGTATGAGAGGTAAAAGCCGCATTACGTGGCATCCGTCAGATGAGTAACGTAAAACTACAAGATCTTATTCTTTGTTTTAATTTCGAAATTCTACCGCCTCTTATTTTTTATAGAATTTTAGCTGGTAAATGTAGGAACATCTCTTAACATTTGCTAAATGGTATTTCTCCCTGAACCCTGTTTTGTCTCTACAGGTTTGGGCCTTGTGCGAACCACTCTGGTCCTCTACTTCACCAGAAGCTGGTACATTGTTTTAAACAGAAAGTACGGGTTGTAGCCGCTTACTCTGATTCATTGATTCCTTTACCGTAAAATACAGCCCCCCTATGATGCCATGGGTCAGGAATGAATACCGGCTAACAAACGTTCTACACTACTCAGCTTCTGCCCCGGGCGGAGCTTCTATATCCAATTTTTACCAAAAATTGAACTCGGACGGCAGATGCTGTAAATCTTCCGGGCTTAAAAGTTCTCAAATTTTGATAATCCATCTTACGACTCCCACCCATATGCGCACTCTTCTACAGTACTTCTCGATTTTTTTACTTTTATCTCTATTCATCTATACAGGTTGTACCACACCCGATTCCGGGGACCGTGCCGTCATGGATCTGCAAAACGGGGAGGGCGGGGAATCACCCTATGTCGATGAACTCAATCCATCCACCCTTCTGAAAAACGGATTTGTATGGGACGGTTTGCGTGAGAACGACTTCCAAAGAGCGCATCTCATTATCAGAGACGGGGTTATACAGGAGATCTACGATGGAGACGATCATGAGATTCCCGAAACAGACCTCACCATCGACCTGGATGGCAGCTACCTGATACCGGGGCTGATCAATGCCCATGGGCACGTAGGTGTAGCGCATGGGCTACAGCCAGGCCCACCGGCATCTACGGAAGAGAGTCTTGAAAATGTTCTCTCACAGCTCGAACTCTATGCCCGGTATGGTGTGACAACCGTAATCAGCCTTGGGGATGAGCCGTCTGAAGCGTTCCAGGTGAGGGACAACCCCGCTTTTGAAGATGAGGCGATTTCCCGTCTGTTTCTGGCTGGCAAAGTACTCTCTGCAAATACACCCGAAGAGGCGGATTCTCTGACTCTTGCCCATCTTGATCAGAACCCCGACTGGCTTAAAATTCGAGTCGACGATGGCCTTGGAACGCATGAAAAACTGCCCGAGGAGGTCTATGCCAGAATCATAGAAACCGGACGCGATCACGGCGTGCCTCTTGCTGCACATATTGTAACACTTGTTGACGCAAAAGCGGTTATCCGGAACGATGCCGAGATCATCGGCCACAGCATACGGGATCAATCTGTGGACCAGGAGTTGATCGATCTGATGCTGGAGAACGATATCTGCATCACACCCACTTTAACGCGCGAACTATCCACCTTTGTTTATGCCTCTGAGCCCGATTTCTTCGAGGATCCTTTTTTTCTAAAATATGCGGATTCTGAATCTGTGGAACAGCTGAAGCGGGAGGAGGTTCAGCAGCAGTTTACCGGAAGAGAGGCGGATTACTACCGGGAAGCTCTGCCCGTTGCCAAAGAGAACCTGCTTCGCCTCCATGAAGCCGGGGTGCCCGTCGCCATGGGAACAGACAGCGGACCGCCGGGGCGTTTTCAGGGATATTTCGAACACCTTGAACTTCAGATGATGAAAGACTCCGGCATGTCTGTTAAAGAGATCCTGGTCTC
>CALKWT010000273.1 GCA_938003885.1 uncultured Balneolaceae bacterium
TCCATGACGATAATCGGATTTCCACTGCGAACAAAAGGTTCATAGAGGGCCCGCCTCAGGTTGGCTGCTTTCTCACTCTTCGTTCCGATGACCACACGCTCCGGCTTCATGAAATCCTCTACAGCAGCCCCCTCCCTCAGGAACTCCGGGTTGGACACCACATCAAACTCCTCATCGGTTTTATCTGAGATTTTTTGGGTAACCTTGTCAGCTGTTCCCACAGGAACTGTGCTCTTGTTGACAATTACTTTATATCCGGGGTACTTGTTAAAAAGATCGCCCAGGTTCTCAGCCACGTCCAGAACGAAACTGAGATCCGCCTGGCCGTCTGCTCCCGGAGGCGTGGGAAGGCATAGAAAAATAATATCAGATTCCTTGAACGCTTTTTCCAGATCAGTCGTGAACTCCAGTCTCTTGTCGCGGATCGCCCGGTCAAAAACCCGGTTGAGTCCCGGCTCATAAATCGGAACCTCTCCATTCCTCATTCGCTCAACTTTTTCCTGATCCACATCTACACAGATCACATCATTGCCGCTATCGGCAAAACAGGTTCCAGTTACCAGGCCAACATATCCGGTTCCAATTATTCCAATCTTCATAAATAATAGTAATTTTAGCGTTCTATTTTTAAAATTTCCAACTCCAGAGTTCCGGCAGGAACCTGGACCGTAACGAGATCGTTTAGTTCTTTTCCGAGCAGCGCTCTGCCGATCGGAGACTCCACAGAAATTTTACCCTGTTTAAAATCTGCTTCATCTTTCGAGACAAGGGTGTATTTCATCTCCTTACCCGTTTTTTTATTCAGGATGGTTACCGTTGAAAGGACATACGCCTTGCTGGTATCCATATTTTTTTCATCGATGATGGTAGCTGTAGCCAGCGTGTGCTCAAGTTCGGCAATCTTTTTCTCCAAATGTCCCTGCGCCTCTTTCGCGGCGTCATACTCTGCATTTTCACTTAAATCTCCTTTGGATCTGGCTTCTGAAAGTTCAGCAGCAATTTCCTTCCGCCCACGTGTCTTTAAATCTCTTAATTCCTTCTCCAGCCTCTCATGGCCTTCTTTAGAGAGATAATTCTTCTTCATAATAACGTTGCACTCAATCTTAATTAAATAAAAAAATAGCAGTAGTCGCCTGCTATTGCTGATCTTTTTGTATACATTTTATAAGTCAGTAAAAATAGGACGATCTGGTCTGTTTACCAACCGCTTTTTCGTGGAATGCTTGCACACTGATGGATTCACTCTCTTTCAGCCACTCCTGCCGCTCCCTCACCTGAATAGCTCTGGAACAAAATCTCTCAGATAATCCCTCCAGTTTTTCCAGGTGTGCCCCCCTTCTGTTTCGATATATTCATAGTTCAACTCTATTGAATCGAGCAACTCCCTGAACTCCTCCACTTGTCCGTATAGAAAATCCTCTTTGCCGATGGCGATTCGGTAGTGGGTTACGCTAGCCTCTTTCTGCCTCTGCAGAGACCCTTCCAGATCTTCGTAGATCTCTGCCGTAGTCCCCTCCATGGGAAAAATGGCCGGGGAAAAAAGACCCACATATCCGAAGGTATCAGGATAAGTACGGGAGATGTGAAGAGAGTGAAAGCCCCCCATGGAGAGGCCCGCTATGGCCCTGGAGGACTTTTCCGTGATGACCCGGTACCGATTCTCTACAAACTCTACAATATCCCCGAAAGAGCGTTCATATACTCCATCCATTGTATTTGGAAGCATCATCACCGGCCGGGTCAACCCTTCCCGGGAGTGGCCGGGAGCTGCCTGTTGGGCCACATTACCATTGGGCATCACCACGATCATCGGTACAGCCTTCCCTTCGGCTATCAGTCGGTCCATGATCTGAGCAGTTCGTCCAAGGGTTATCCACGCCTCTTCATCCCCTCCCATTCCGTGTAACAGATAGAGTACCGGATACTCTTCTTCGCTTTCCTCATACCCCGGGGGTGTGTATACCGTGATTCTTCTCTCTTTCTCCAGCGAAGGGGAGTTGTACCACATTCGGGCAACCGTACCCCTTGGCAGATCCCCCGGCATATAGTAATCTCCGGCCCCCTCTCCCACAGCAACGATGTTAAAGAGAGAAGCAACATCGCGAACAACATGCACATTGGCAGGGTCCAGAACACGAACCCCATACACCACGAATAAATAGGTACAGAGATCGGATACCAAAGGGCCGGCCGTGACTGTCCAGAGTCCCTCCTCTTCTTTCTCCATCTCCATGAAGCCGGGACTCCACCCTTCCGACGGCATCCAATCACCCAACAACCGGACTGTGGAGGCTTCAGGCGCCTGGATTCTGAAGGTGACGGTCCCATCTTGATGTACTTCGGGGGAGATAATCTCCTCGCCGCCCCATAACGCTTGTTGGGCATAACTGTTCATTTGTACTCCTGCAAGCAGTAAAATTATCAGGATTGTTGTTTTCATAATAGTGGGCTGATTTTTCATAGATCTGCAGAGTGAACTCCATGTTAGTAAAATTTTTGTCAAAGTTCCCGGGCTGCCGAAGGGGACTATACGGACGGCAGCGTCCAGGGATTTCTGTAGTGCGGGGTGAGGAGATTTCGGTATTTTTCAGCGTTTTCCAGTTCTCCTTCTTCATTCCAGTAGAGGGTATCGCCACTTCGATAAGATACATTCCCTGCATGTGCGTAGAGAGCTGCTGTATACCCTGTTTCGACAGGTGCATTCAGCGTTTCATTCCCGCGGATACTCTCCACAAAGTTTTTTGCATGTAAATAGTGATCATTGCCACTTCCCGGCCCTTCATCTTTTTCAAGTGAACTGCCCGGAGCAGGAATGATCTCCCACGATTCGCGATTTACAACCAATGTACCTTGATTCCCAACAAATGCAATCCCGTAATTCCTCTGATAGGGGGCCGGAGTTTCTACCCCGCCTGTATGTTTCCACTCGAAAAAGTACTTGTCAAAGTTATACAGCGTAGCCTGGGTATCTGCCGCGTCAATGGATCGGTTCAATCCTGAAAAGATCCCCCCGGTGGAATAGACCGAACGGGGCAATCTGCCCGGCTGCATTGCCCAGATTGCGATATCGAGGAGGTGTACCCCCCAATCAGTCTGCACCCCACCTCCATAAGGCCAGTAAAACCGCCACGACCCATGAAAATGATTCTCATTAAATAGCCTTTCCGGGGCTGGTCCGAGCCACATATCGTAATCTACATGAGAAGGAACAGGAGTGTCCTTTACTGGTTC
>CALKWT010000274.1 GCA_938003885.1 uncultured Balneolaceae bacterium
GAGATCTCCACCGGCTTTCCATCCCGGATCACCACGGCGGTATCGGGCGCCAATTCAATCAGCTTTTCAAGGGTCTGGCGGGTTTTGTCCATAGTACGGCCTTCCATCCATGCCCCCAGCATAAAGAGAAAGGTGACGGCTGCAGATTCCCAATATTCGCCGATAATAAGTGCACCACCGGCAGCAATGGTCACCAGAAGTTCGATACTGATATGTTTGTTTCGAAGGGAGTTCCACGCCCGTACGGCGATGTTGGATCCGGCCACAATGGCTGCAGCGATCATCAGCCCGTTTTTAAGTCCCGGCAGGCCAGCCAGGCTCCCAGCAATAAAGGAGGCTACGATCAGCAGGCCACTTAGTCCGGTTATAAACGATCGGTTGTAAAGGAGTCGGTTGAAATACGTTTTCATAATTTTGGAAATTTGGTTCGCAGTCAATGGTTGATGTCAGAAAAGCCGAGGCCGGCTGGCCGGTTGCTCTGATAAGTGAGGTTCCCTTCTCTCCGCGGCTGACCGGAACCCGGAGGATCCCGGTGGTGAACGGTTGATTGTGGAAGAGGATGTCTCCTATGATTGCCCCGGGGTTCGCATGACCAAACCCCGGAGGAATCATAGTTTATTGTGAAGGAGCCTCTGTAGGCTACTTCAAGTGAGCTGCTTTAAAACGCAGATACATTGGTTTTGTAGCCAAGCTTTGTAACGGCGTCGGCCAGTTCCTCTCCGGAAATAACTTCCGGGTTATGCTTCACTTCGATCCGCCCTGTGGTAAAGTGGACGTTTGCCTTCTCGACGCCCTCCCGATTGTTCAGATCCTTTTCAATGGTTGCAATACAGGATGGGCAGCTTAGATCTTTACTTCTCAATACGGTTTTCATAATGGTTACCTCGTTGATTTTGTCTTGTTGATTTAAAATTTCTCTGTCTACCTTCTTGTTGTTTCTTATTTGTTTACAAGATAAGGTGGCGTTCTCCGTACTAAAATGATCCAGATCAGTTTAGTACAGGAAGTTTAGTGGTGGTGTGCATGACCCGACTCCGCATCAATCACTTGAAGAACGGGTTTTACGAAGTGAATAAACTCCACATACGCCTCTACAAACTCGCGTCCTCCGTCTATGTCGTCGGAGCTGAAATTGCTCAGGCCGAGCGCTTTATCGTAGTAGGTGTGAAGGCCGTTTTCAAGAGCGCTGACCATATAATCACGCAGTTCCTCCAGGGACCCGGTCTCTAAGGCGCGGTCCGAGATCTCAACAATTTCGTTATAATACTCCCCTTCAGGGATCAGGCCGGTATAGGCGGCGCCTTCGCCCTCTCTGTGAAGACGGACCAGCGTTTCAAAAAAGTACATATCAGCCAGCTCTCTGACCTCTTCGCTCTGGCCACGTACCTTCATGGTTCGGTCAAAAGCTTCCCGAATCTGCGAATCATGTTCATCCAGTACCCAGATGAGAACCAGATCCACGTTTCCTGTTTCAAGGGCTTCGATGGCAGCCTGTACGACCGGGCCGTCCATGGAATCACAATGTGCAAAAGCGTTGTAGGGAAAGATGGCGCTGAAAAGTAAGAGTGCTGAAAGAAGAAGTGAGATGGGTTTTAATTTTGTGGTTTTCATAATAGTGTTCTCCGTTAGGTTACATTTGTTTGTTGATTTCAAGATAACAGGGAGGTTTGGTGCCTAAAATGAGCCAGATCAAATTAGAACGGTGATTCCTTGCTACTGTTTAATTCTGTTGATTTCAAGATAACAGGGAGGGCCGGTGCCTAAAATGAGCTGGATCAAATTAGAACGGTGATTCCCTATTTCCTGAGGTTGACTGTTGAGTTCAAGGGAATGGAAAGAATCACTGCCTGAAAGGAGCCAGGTTACAAAGGAGAGGAGACAGGCAGCCCGGAGCCCGGGCGATCAGAGGGCACGTGGGTTGGCGCTGAAAAGGGGATCAGTGAAAAGAAGGGGGGCTGGCACCGAAAAGGGAAGCGGGCAAGCGGGTACGGTTGAGTTTGACGGAATGGGCCGGGCAAAAGCGGCCGATCCGATATCGTGGCCACCTCCTGCTGCCTGAAGAGTGGCGAATGCCCATGACGTACGTCGGGGAGCCGTGTAGGGTTTAGGGAGCCGGGTGATTCCCGGGGGAGAGAGGCATAGTGAAGTGAAACGGGCGAATCAGGCGCTCAGAGTTTCCAGCTCCTGAAGATCTTCGATCGCAATCCATTGCCGGCCTGCATGGATGATCCCATCCTTTTTCAACCGGCTGATGATTCGGCTTGCCGTTTCGGTTGTGGTTGCTGCCATATCCGCCAGATCCTTACGGGTGAGGGGCATCTGAATCAGCAGGCCAAACTCGTCATCCTGCTCACCGAACTTTTCCGCAAGCCGGTAGAGAATTCTGGCAATGCGCTGATCTACCGGCAGCGTGCTCAATTCGAAGAGGCTGTCGCGGGAGGCCTGGAGACGTCCTGCCATGATGTCGAGGACATTGACCGCAACCACAGGGTATTGCGTCAGAATATCGCGAAACGCCTGGGAGTCGATGGAGAGAATACAGGTGTGGGTCTGCGAGGTGGCCGTTTCGGAGTAGACTTCGCCGCCAAGGTGAGAGAGTGTTCCGAAAAATTCACCCGGTTTCAGCATATCGATAAGGACATCTTTTCCTTCTTCGGTATGCCGCATCAACTTCACCTTGCCGCTGACGACCACACGTAGACGGAGGGCCGGCTCATCCTCGTAGTAGATCATCTCACCCGCTTCAAAATGAGTGGCACTGAATCGTTTGTTTACTTCGCGCAGCATCTCTGGATCGAGCCCCTTGAAAAATGGAGCCTGTGAAAGCATCTCCAGCCGGAGGTCGATGGTACAGTGATGGCTTTCGATAAAAATCTTTTCGAGGGGCGTTTCTCTGCGTTTACTCATCTGGTGGTTCCTTGTTCAAACGACTTGTTTATCGGGCCGGTCCGGTACCCGCTGGGCCCCTGTTTCTGTCGGGCGGATCTGACAGATCGGCCTGTTTGTTTCGCTGATCACTGTTCTGTCTGGGTTAACTGGTAAACTTACTGGCTTTCCTGCCCAACCTGGCCGGGTTTGTCTTGCTGGCCGTTCGAGGTTGTCGATCCCTATGGTTGAACCGTTGGGCTGACAGATCCTTTCTTGGGCCAGGCCGTCGATCCGTTAGACCATTTCTGCCTCTTCGTTAAAGGCAGATAGGGTCGCCACTTCATGAAGTGGCCCGCCAGAGGAAAGAGAGCCATGAAACCAGCTGCTCTTCAATATCTGTAATGGACAGCTCATTTTCAAACAGCGGCACGTTGCACTCTCCGCGACTTGCCCGTCATCGCGAAGTGACAGATCGCATTGACAGATCGTTGGTTGAACCGCTGCTGGAAAGTGGCGCCTGCCTCTTGACAGATCCTGATTCCACCCATCCCATTTCCAGTGGATGGCTGAAAGCGTTTTATCATCCCGGCA
>CALKWT010000275.1 GCA_938003885.1 uncultured Balneolaceae bacterium
GGTGGATTTAATACACAACTCAACAAATCCAGAACCCTTGCGGCTTCCCGTGACCGGTTGATTACTCCTAACCTGCCTACGATTAATAC
This sequence comes from uncultured Balneolaceae bacterium, assembly GCA_938003885.1. GTDB lineage: Bacteria > Bacteroidota > Rhodothermia > Balneolales > Balneolaceae > Rhodohalobacter. The sequence goes on from CALKWT010000275.1 coordinate 90, forward strand.
GGCGACCCAGAACAGCCAGGCACGTGAGGGCCAGTATCAGCACTGGGCAACTGCAGGAATTTTCGGCAGATTTAACTACAACTACAAGCAGCGTTACCTGCTGGAAGTGAACGCCCGGTACGACGGCAGCTCCCGTTTTCTGGATGATCAGAGATGGAACCTTTTCCCCTCTGTCTCTGTGGGATGGGATTTGGCTCGTGAATCGTTCTTCGATGTTGCGGCGATCAATCAGCTGAAGTTTAGAATGTCCTATGGGGAGCTCGGTAACCAGAATACTGCAAACTGGTACCCGTTCCACCCTAGTGTGCCTGTAAGTGTTAACGCCGGCGGATGGCTGGTGAACGGCCAGCGTCCAACCGTGGCAAGTGCACCTCCACTGGTAAGCTCATTGCTCACCTGGGAAAGAGTCGAGAGCTGGAACGCCGGTGTTGATTTGGGAATGCTGGAGGACCGTTTGATGCTTTCGTTAGATGTCTATGAGCGGAAGACCCTCGACATGGTGGGTCCTGCACCGGAACTTCCTGCAATTCTGGGAACAGGAGTGCCACGTTTGAACAACGCGGATATGAAATCCACAGGTTTCGAACTGGAAGCGATATGGAGAGATAATATCGATCAGTTTAATTACAGCATCCGTGCTGTACTTTCTGATGATCAACAGACCGTTACCAACTACCCTAACCCGACCGGCAATATCGGGGCGTGGTACAATGGCCGTAAGAGCGGTGAGATCTGGGGTTATGAAACCATCGGTATTGCACGTACCCAGGCAGAGATGGATGCCCATCTGGCAAACGTCGACCAAAGTGCACTCGGCTCCAACTGGCAGGCTGGTGATATTATGTACAAGGATGTCAACGGAGACGGTGTGATTGACGGTGGAAGTGGTGTTCTCGGCGATACCGGAGACCGTTCCATCATCGGAAACTCTTCTCCCCGATACCGTTTCAGCTTCGACATCAACGGAAGCTACAGGAACTTCGACTTTAGAATTTTCCTCCAGGGTGTTGGAAAACGAGACTATATGCCAAACGGACCTTACTTCTGGGGTGCTGCCGGAGAAGGAATGTGGCAGGCTGCCGGCTTTGAAGAACACATGGATTTCTTCCGGGATGAAAATTCCGTCATGGTTCAGGCAGGTATAGCGGATGTAAACCTGGATGCATATTTCCCAAGGCCCGCTTTTGGAACTGGTAAGAACAGGCATACTCAGACTTACTTTCTGCAGGATGCCTCCTACCTGAGGCTTAAGAACCTTCAGCTGGGTTACACCTTGCCAGCGTCTCTTACTTCGCAGGCAGGTATCTCAAACTTTAGAGTATTCTTGTCGGGAGAAAACCTCCTTACGTTTACAGGCCTGACCAGTATTTTTGATCCTGAAACCGTAGCATTGGCAGGATGGAATGATGGTAAAACCTATCCGCTCGCCAAAGTTTACTCACTGGGTGTCGAAATCAGATTTTAATCATTAGCCATAGAACATTATGAAACCAACAAGTTTAAAATTAATAGCCATCGCCGTACTGGTTGTACTCGTGGCAGGTTGTGACGATTTTCTGAACCGGAACCCGCTTTCGGATGTCACACCCGCAGAGTATCTCTGGCATGAAGCAGACCTGGCCGCATACACCATCAACCGGTATAACTTTCCATCCCATGGCGGCTGGGGAGTTGGAACCTTCGCAAGCGATAACCATACCGATAACCAAGCCACTTCCGGCTACGCCACACGTTGGGTACCCGGAGAGTGGAGAGTGCCGAGCAGCGGCGGAGCCTGGGCTTTCGGAAACATCTATCAGCTCAACTACTTTCTGGATACAGTACTGCCCCGGTATGAAAGCGGTGAACTCTCTGGAAATCAGGATAATATCGAACACTATATCGGTGAAGCCTATTTCCTCCGTGCTTATGAGTACTTTAACAGAGTTCAGGAGCTGGGTGACTTTCCGATCGTAACGGCCCCGCTTCCGGATGAGATGGACGCCCTGGTGCAAGCTTCTGAACGACGCCCCAGGAATGAAGTAGGCCGGTTTATCCTGGAGGATCTGGACCGTGCCATTGAGCTGCTGAGCAGCAATCCTCCCGGAGGAACCAACCGGATCTCAAGATATGCTGCCCTGCTGTTCAAATCGAGAGTGGCTCTGCATGAGGGCACCTGGTTGAAATACCACGCCGGTACAGCGCACGTTCCGGGCGGCCCGGGTTGGCCCGGAGGCTCCTACTCTGTCGATATCGATGCAGAGAGCCGATTCTTCCTGCAGCAGGCAACAGAAGCAGCTTCTGAAGTGGCTGACCTGATCCCTCTGGTGGAGAGTACCCATGATGATGGGTATGACAGCTCTGAAAACCCGTACTTCACCATGTTTGGTGACGAAAACCTCTCATCATACAGTGAAGTGCTGCTGTGGAGAGATTACAATCTCGGCGAAGGGATCTATCATAATGTGAACCACTATATCAACCAGAACGGCGGGAACACAGGGTATACGCGTGAATTTGTCGACACCTTTGTAATGGCAAACGGATTGCCGATCTACGCTCCTGGTTCAGGATATGCCGGAGATGACTACATATCTGATGTTAAGGTTGGCAGGGACAACCGTCTGCAACTCTTTATGAAGGCACCCGGGGAGTTGAGGCTGACCAATGCCACGACGCCTGACGGTGAGCCGATCCTGGAAGGGGAACCCGACATTGTTGGACTGGCTGAAACCCGTTACGTAACAGGATATGCCGTCAAAAAAGGCCTCAATTACGAAATGCGGGATGACGGGAGTTCTGATACGATTGGTGCCATTATTTTCCGGGCAGTGGAAGCGTACCTTAACTATATTGAAGCTTCTTACTTGCTGAACGGTTCGATTGACGGGAAAGCAGATCAATACTGGAGAGCCATCCGTGAGCGGGCGGGAATTCAACCAGACTATATGGTCACTGTGAATGCCACCAACATGCAGCTGGAGGCAAAAAATGACTTTGGTGCCTACTCTGCAGGACAGATTCTAAACGACCCGATCCTCTATAATATTCGCAGAGAGCGCCGAAGCGAGCTGATGGCGGAAGGTTTGAGATACTTTGACCTGAAGAGATGGAGAGCTCTCGATCAGCTGATTGACCAGCCCCATATCATTGAAGGATTCAAACTGTGGGGCCCGATGCAAGAGTGGTACGAAGGCGACCTGATCCGGCCTGAAGATCCGGGAACACCCAATGTGTCGAGCGACCAGGACAGTGAGTACCTCCAGGTGTACAGAAGGAATCTGGACAGCGGCAACTTTGTTCGGGATGGGTATCGTTGGGCAAAAGCACACTACCTCTCACCGATTGCCATTCAGCACTTCAGTATTACCACGGAAGGAGAATCGAGTGATCTGGAATCTTCTGTGATCTACCAGAACCCATACTGGCCTCTGCAAGGAAATGCGGGCGCTATTGAATAAAAGTATGAAAAGGACATCTCTATAAATTAACCCTTACAAAGTACAGTAGTCGGAGAGGCTGCTGTACTTTTTTTATTCCAGATGCCATGCGATCTACTGCTGTACTTTTCATCCTTCTCCTCTTTGTATCCTGCGGGACAGACAGGAAAACCGCAACAGGGACAGAGAATGGTTCCGGGAGTTCTGAAATTTCATGGGAACTGATCTGGGAGGATGACTTTACAGGTGTGAGTGCACCCGATCCCGAAAAATGGAGTTTTGCAGGCAGGAACCGGGCCAATTGGGGAATGTACTGCAGGGAGAGTGCCGAAACCGTATTTGTCGAGAATGATCAGCTGGTAATCCGAAGCGGGCTCAATACCGCAGAGTCTGATTCTGTAAAATATCAGACGGGCTGCATCAATACCAAAGACAAGTTCAGTTTCCGCTACGGCAAGGTAGAAGTTCATGCGAAGCTCTCTGCCGGGAAAGGGTCCTGGCCGGCAATCTGGATGATGCCACAGGAAGCGGTGTATGGGGGCTGGCCCTACAGCGGGGAGATCGACATCATGGAACATCTCAATTTTGACACATTTGTCTACCAGACCCTGCATACAGAGCACACCTACATCAACGAGCAGACTTCTACCCCTCCTAACCACGCAACCGCTGAAATCGATCCGAGTTCGTTCAACACCTATGGCATAGAGTGGTTTCCTGAACGGATCGACTTTTTAGTCAACGGAAGGAGAAGTTTTACTTACCCTAAACTGGATGGAGCTGATCAGGTTCAATGGCCGTTTGACCAGAGTTTCTACCTGATCCTGAATCAGGCGTTGGGGGGAGACTGGGTCGGCGAGATCCACGACAAAGATCTGCCTGTGCAGATGGTGGTCGACTGGGTGAAGGTCTATCAGCAAGCTGAAGGCCCGGTCAGAAATTGAAGATGAAGATATTTTATAACAATCATATCGATCTTCTTCTAACTTTAGTACATTATTAATCAATATCAAATCATCCAAACACCTGCTATCAGACAGGTGCTCATCAAAATGACGTTTTTCATCATGCCGATCAACAAACGGATACCATGGATTGTACTTCTCATCTTTTCAGGACTATTCATCTCATCCTGCAGCACAACGACCACTCCACCCGAAAGACCGAACATCATTTTTGTTTTTACCGATGATCACGGCAGTCATTCAGTAAGCGCTTATGGATCCAGGATTTTAGAAACGCCGAATATGGACCGGCTGGCCAGCGAGGGAATACTCTTTCAGAATGCCTTTGTCACCAACTCGATCTGTGCACCAAGCCGGGGTGTTCTTCTCACCGGAAAGCACAGTCATATCAACGGACAGCTGACCAATGCCCAGGTGTTTGACGGCTCGCAGCCTACCTATCCAAAAGCACTTCAGGAAGCGGGCTACAAAACAGCCCTGATCGGGAAGTGGCACCTCCAGAGTGACCCCACAGGTTTTGACCACTGGGATATACTGCCAGGGCAAGGGAATTACTACAACCCGGTCTTTATTACACCGGAGGGCCAGCATCAGGCGGAGGGTTATGTAACCGATATTATCACCGACAAGGTGATCGACTGGATCGACTCCAATAAAGATGGGGATCAGCCTTTCATGATCAATTATCACCACAAGGCACCTCACCGAAACTGGAAACCGGGCCCGGAACAGCTCGGCATGTTTGATGGGATCGATCTGCCCGAACCTGAAACCCTGTTTTCCAACTGGTCAGGTGAGTTGACCGGGGGTGAAATCGATGAAGAGGCACTGGAGGGGCGAACCACAGGCGTCCGGACACAGGAGATGACTCTGATGAACCACTTCAGCAAGGCGTGGGATCTCAAATTTCCACCCGACAGCGTGATGAATGAGCCCTACGCACAATCATGGAAAAATTTTCACAGCCGCCTGACAGAGAGTCAGCGCGAAGCGTGGGATGAGGTATATGATGCCTATTATGAAGAGTTTAAGGAGCTGGATCTGGAAGGAGAGGAGCTGCTGAGCTGGATCTATCAGAGGTATATCAAGGATTATCTGACGACGATTGTTTCTGTAGATGACAATCTTGGAAGGCTTCTGGACTATCTTGACGAGACTGGCCTGGCCGACAACACCGTGGTGGTCTACACGTCCGATCAGGGCTTCTTCCTGGGTGACCACGGGTGGTATGACAAAAGATGGATGTATGAAGAGTCGCTCCATATACCATTGATGATCCGGTGGCCCGACGGTATCGCAGCCGGAAGCGAAAACAGCGACCTGGTTCAAAATATTGACTTTGCTCCGACTCTGATGGACCTGGCTGGTGCTAATATTCCGGATGATGTGCAGGGAAGAAGTCTGGTACCTTTGATGAAAGGGGAAACTCCTTCGGACTGGAGAGAATCGATCTACTACCACTATTACGAATACCCGGGCGAGCATGCCGTGCCGAGACATTACGGAGTCCGGACTGATACCCACAAGTTGATCTACTTCTATGAGCTGGATGAATGGGAGCTGTTTGACCTGGAGAAAGACCCGAACGAAATGAGAAGCGTCTATAGTGATCCCGAGTATGCAGACGTTGTGGCTGAACTGAAAGAGGAGCTAATTCGTCTGCGTGACAAGTATGATGTCCCGGAAGTGGATCCCGTATAGACATTACCGTCTTTGAAACAATGAACCTGAAAACCCGCTGCTGATGAATCGGACCTTTCGTTTTCCACCTCTATGGATCCTCCTCTTTTTTGCAGGAGGATTGATTTCCTGTACGGATCAGAATCGGGGGGATCAGGAAAATTCTGCAATCGGTTCACGTCCCAACATCATCTACATTCTCGCGGATGATCTGGGTTACGGAGACCTGGGCGCGTATGGCGGGCAGCAGATCGAAACACCGAACCTGGACCGGCTCTCTGATGAGGGGATCAGGTTCACACAACATTACTCGGGTAGTACTGTGTGTGCTCCGGCCCGTTCGGTTCTGATGACAGGCCTTCACACCGGCCATACCCCCATTCGTGGAAACCGGGAAATTTTACCAATTGGCCAGCATCCGCTTCCGGAGGGGACCCTCACGTTGGCGCGAGTTCTCAAGGATGCGGGATATGCCACCGGGGCCTTCGGGAAGTGGGGCTTGGGAGGGCCCGAATCGGAGGGGTTGCCCTCTTTGCAAGGGTTTGATCACTTTTTTGGATTCCTTGATCAGCGCCGGGCGCACTTCTACTATCCCGAGTTTCTCTTTCGCGATCTGAAAGGAAGGGAGCTGGAACGTGTCTCGCTGGATGGTAACATTACGGATGATGATCCTGAACGCAGCCCCGGATCGGGCCGACCTATTGAAGCTGTGCAGTACGCTCCCGAAGTGATGCAGCGGGAAGCTCTGGCTTTTATAGAAGAACATCGGGAAGTTCCATTTTTTCTCTATTTGCCGATGCAGCTTCCGCATGCATCTCTGGAGGTACCGGATGAGTTCCTACAGATCTATCTGGACGAAAATGGAGAGAGTATCTTTGATGAGGAGCCTACTCCTCAGGGGCATTATGTGAACAGCTCTATGCCGAAGGCGGCATATGCGGCGATGGTCACCTTTCTGGATCACCAGGTAGGTGACCTGCTCGGTAAACTGGATGAACTGAACATCGCCGATCATACGCTGGTACTTTTTACCAGTGACAACGGCTCGTATGCAGAGGGGGGATATCACTACTCTATGCTCAACTCCAACGCACTCTTCCGGGGCGGAAAGAGAGATCTGTATGAAGGTGGGATCCGGGTCCCTTTGATTGCACGCTGGCCTTCTGTGGTGGCCGGCGGACAGATGAGTCCTCACATCTCAGGGTTCCAGGATATGATGCCAACATTTGCTGAGCTGGCAGGGACGGAAGTACCGGCAGATACCGATGGTATTTCGCTGCTACCCACACTGACGGGGGATGGCGAGCAGCAGGAACATGACTATCTATACTGGGAGTTTCATGAGCAGGGCGGGAAGCAGGCGGTTCGGAAAGGGGATTGGAAGGCGGTGCGACTGAACGTACGTGAGAATCCTGACAGCCCGCTGGAACTGTATCATCTTGCCGAAGACCCTGGTGAAACCACAAATGTGGCGGAGGAGCATCCGGAGATCGTGAGAGAGATGGAGCGTCTGATCCGGGAAGCCCATCTGCCTTCAGAAGTCTTCCCTTTAGGTATTTAATTGAGCAATAATCGGGTGAACTGGCTCCGGGAATTATCGCAGCTCTTCGATTCTCCCATCCCGGGATGGAGGTTGCTGACGATCCAGCAACGTGCAATCGCCCTGTCCGTCGTACGGTGATATCGTACGGCCGGCGCGAACCCTTTCTTATCTTTTTACAATTTTTCTATTTGAGTTTGTTGAGGAAGCTCCTACATTTGACCGCTTGAATGAACGTTCAATCGTTTTGCAGGAATGAAGCAGCTAACCGATAAACAGAAAGCCATTTTTGATAGTACACTCATGCTGATCCGGGAGCATGGTTTCCACGGTACCACCATGAGCCAGGTTGCAAAAAAAGCAGGTGTGGCTGCGGGTACCATCTATCACTACTTTGAGAGCAAGGATAAACTCATCAGCGAGCTCTACAACTACAATCGCAATTTGACGATTGAGGTGATCGATAACTCACTAAGTGAGAAGCACTCATTTAAAGAGAATTTTTACCATCTGTGGGAAGCCCTCCATCAGTTTTACATCGACAACACCCAGATTCTCATCTTTTTTGAGCAGTATGTTAACTCTCCCTATAAAGCAGACAAGAACAATGCCTATTCTCACAGCCGGCTATTATCTTTTTTCGAAGAAGGAATCAAGAACGGCTATCTGAAAAAGGTCAGTCCAAAACTGGCTATGGTATTGACCGTCAGCAACATTGCCATTGCTGCAAAGATGCACAAATTTGGAAACCCGGAAGCGGGAAGTACCAGCATGGAGCAGATGCGGGATATCTTTTGGGACGGGATTGCCGTATGAGCATGAGCGATTCTGCTATCAATAGTTCGGGTACCCTTTCAGGAATTTGAAATCAGACCCGTTTCCTCTCAATCAGTTAAACTTTAAGACGATATAAATAAAAATGATTTTGAATAGAAACACGAAAAACGCAGGTTTTATCGGCCTGTTTGCAGGCCTCTTGTTTATGATCTCCTGTCAGAATAACGAGATGCAGGTTGCAGAACAGACACCTGTCTATCCTACTGTGGAAGTGCAGCAGATGGATGTAACGGGTTATACAACCTATCCTGTAAGGGTGGAGGGTAAAGTAAACAGTGCGGTTCGTGCGAAGGTTTCCGGGTACATTACAGAAGTATTGGTCGATGAGGGCCAAAAGGTGAACAAGGGCCAGGTCCTTTTCCGCCTTGAAACAGCCTCTCTCTCTGAGGATGCGGAAGCCGCTGCGGCCAATGTACAGGTTGCAGAGGTAGAAGTAAACAGATTGCAACCTCTTGTGGATCAGGGAATTATCAGCAACGTACAGCTGGAGACCGCACGTGCCAGACTGGCACAGGCCCGGGCAACCTACAACAGTATCGCTGCAAATATCGATTATGCGGAAATCAAGAGCCCGGTAGATGGTTACGTTGGCGCGATTCCCCACCGCCAGGGAGCCCTTGTGAGCCCGGGCGATCCCACTCCCCTGACCACCGTTTCGGACATTGAAGATGTCTATGTCTATTTCTCTATGAATGAGAGCGACTACCTCAATTTCGTGCTCAATACAGAGGGCGAGACACTCACCGACAAGATCGGGAACTTTCCGCCTGTCGAGCTGGAGATGGTCAACGGCGATCTGTACGATCTGCCGGGCGAAATTCAGACTGTAACCGGCCAGGTCAATACGCAGACCGGTACCGTCAGCTTCCGCGCATCCTTCCCCAATCCCAACCGAATCCTGGCCAATGGAAACAGCGGGAGAATCCGGATTCCGAAGATCTATGAAAATGCAGTCGTCGTTCCCGAGGTTAGTACCTTTGAACAGCAGGGGAGAGTCTATGTGTTTCGGGTGGACAGCGATTCGGTAGCCGTTCTTTCGGGTGTCGAAGTCCTGGACCGTATTAACGGCATGGCCGTTCTCTCATCCGGTGTTCAGGCCGGTGATCAGATCGTGGCCCGCGGTGTTGGCCTTCTCCAGAACAATACGCAGATCCAGCCGGATCCCGTCACTTTCGAGAGCCTGACATCCCTTAATGTTGTATTTAAATAAGTTTCAAGATGATAAAAAGATTTATTGACAGACCGGTACTATCTACGGTTGTTTCTATCATAATTTTGATCTTGGGTATCCTTGGGCTGACGACACTCCCTGTCACCCAATATCCTGATATCGCGCCCCCCACAGTAAGGGTTTCTGCAAATTACCCGGGAGCCAACGCCGAAACGGTATTGGAGAGTGTAATTATACCGATGGAGGAGCAGATCAACGGGGTGGAGGGGATGACCTACATGACCTCGACCGCCAGCAATAACGGAAGCGGAAGTATCCAGATATTTTTTGAGCAGGGAATCGATCCCGATATTGCAGCTGTGAACGTGCAGAACCGGGTGGCCCGTGCCACACCCCTGCTCCCCAGAGAGGTGACCCAGTCGGGGGTGTCTACACAGAAGCAGCAGACCAACTCCCTGATGTTCCTGACGGTTCTGTCGGAAAACGAGGATTACGATGCCACCTATATCCAGAACTATCTGAACATCAACGTCCTTCCTGAGCTTCAACGGATTGATGGCGTCGGAGAGGTAAGTGTGTTTGGGGCCAAAACATACGCCATGCGGATCTGGCTGCAGCCCGAGAAACTTGCCGCCTACAATCTGATGCCCCTTGATGTTACCGCAGCGATCAATGAGCAGAGCCTGGAGGCCGCTGCAGGAGCCCTTGGGCAGAATAACGCCGAGGCTTTTGAGTATGTCATCAAGTATGGCGGACGTTACAACACCGAAGAAGAGTATGAAAACATCATCATCAAATCTCTCGGCGACGGTCAGTTTTTGCGGCTGAAAGATGTGGCGATTGTGGAGCTGGATGCACAAGGATACAGTGTGATCTCTTCTACCAACGGCCTGCCGGGTGTGAGTATGGCTGTCTATCAGACACCGGGTTCCAACGCTCGTCAGATTATTAATGATGTGCATGCACGCCTGGGTGAGATGGAGCAAGATTTCCCTGAAGGATTGTCCGTTCTGGTCAACTTCGACACCAATGAATTTCTGGATGCCTCGATCAACAAAGTTGTTGTTACCATTATCGAGGTATTTATACTCGTCTTTATTGTGGTTTTTATCTTTTTGCAGGATTTCCGGTCGACGCTGATTCCGGTGATTGCCGTACCGGTATCGATTGTAGGGACCTTCTTCTTTCTCGGGTTGTTTGGATATTCCATCAACCTGCTGACTCTTTTTGCACTGGTTCTGGCGATCGGGATTGTGGTGGATGATGCCATTGTTGTGGTAGAGGCGATCCACGCTAAACTCGAGGGAGGGGTTCAGAGTGCCCGGGAGGCGGCTCACAGAGCGATGGAAGAGATTACCGGCGCTATTATCTCCATTACCCTGGTGATGGGTGCGGTTTATATACCGGTGACCTTCATTACAGGCCCGACCGGTGTTTTCTACAAACAGTTCGGCGTGACCCTGATCGTAGCGATTGCTATTTCGGCGGTCAACGCATTGACCCTCAGTCCGGCGCTCTGTGCCCTCTTCCTGAAGCCTCATAACAAGGATGAGAGCGAGCAGAAGGGGATGATGCAGCGTTTCTATACGGCCTTCAATACAGCCTTTAATGTAACGACCAAAAAGTATGTCAACTCCCTGACATTTCTCTACCGGCATAAATGGATAACGGCTGTTATCCTGCTGCTCTCCCTGGTGGGAATCTGGTGGGCGGCAGCCACTACGCCAACCGGTTTTGTGCCCAACGAAGATCGCGGTATGGTTTTCACCAATGTGGAACTTGCGCCCGGTGCTTCACTGGACCGGACCGTCGAGGTGACACAAGAATTAAGCCGGCGGGCACAGGAGATTCCCGGTGTGGCAGGGGCTTCCATGGTGAACGGATTTAGCATGATGTCGGGTGCAGGTAGTAACAACGCCCTTGGATTCATCCGGCTGGAGCACTGGGACGACAGGAAGGACCCCTCCCAGTCTGTAGAGGCGATTATCGGGCAGCTGTTTCAGCTGGCGGGTACCATCGCCGATGCCGAAATCATTTTCTTCGAACCGCCGAGTGTGCCCGGTTTCGGTGCGTCTGCAGGATTTGAGGTGAACGTGCTGGATCGTCTGGGCGGCAGCTTTAACGATCTGGATGAAGTGACCAGGAACTATCTGGTTGAGTTGATGGCCCGTCCTGAAATTCTTTATGCCCAGAGTTCGTTCCGAACGGATTATCCGCAATATGAAATCGAATTGGATATTGAGAAAGCTGCTGAAGCAGGTGTCTCGGTAGGCAGCATTTTCAGTACTCTGCAGGGGTATATCGGAAGTATGTATGCTGCAGACTTCACCAGATTCGGTAAACAGTACCGGGTCTATGTGCAGTCTCTGCCGGAAGATCGTGCCAATGCGGAGAGCCTCAACTCACTTTTTGTGAAAAACAGCAGTGGTGAAATGGCGCCGATCACACAGTTCGTAACGCTTAAACGGGTCTACGGGCCACAGGCGGTGAACCGGTTTAACCTCTTCAACTCCGCAGGAGTAAGCGGAGCTGCAGCCCCGGGGTACTCCTCCGGAGATGTGATTGCGGCTGTTCAGGAAGTGAGTGAAACGGCACTGCCCAGCAACTACACTGTAGGATTCTCCGGACTGACCCGTGAAGAGATCTCGGCAAGAGGCCAGACGCTCTATATTATCATGCTCAGTATTCTGTTTGTCTATTTTCTGCTGGCTGCCCAGTATGAGAGCTACCTCTTGCCGCTCTCTGTTCTCTTCTCCCTGCCAGTCGGGGTGATGGGGGCTTACGTCACCACCAGGCTCGCCGGGCTGGAAGCGAACATCTACTTTCAGATTGCCCTGATCATGCTGCTCGGCCTGTTGGCAAAGAACGCCATTCTGATCGTGGAATTTGCTGTTCAGAGGCGAAAGGCGGGCCTTTCCATTGCACAGGCGGCGTTTGACGGAGCCAAAGTGAGATTGCGGCCTATCCTGATGACCTCCTTAGCCTTTATTATCGGCCTGCTTCCGCTTGTTTTCGCAACCGGAACAGGGGCGGCCGGAAACCGCTCCATTGGAACAGGTGCTGTAGGTGGCCTGCTGGTGGGTACGGTCATCGGTATATTCGTTATCCCGATTCTGTTCATTCTGTTTCAGTGGATACAGGAGAAGATCATGGGCGCCCCCGAATCAGTTAACCGGGACATCAGTTAATCATTTTCATTAGGTATCATGAATAAGTTTAAACTCATTAAATTGGCCTTACTGCCGGTCGTGCTTTTTGCTCTGCAATCGTGCTTTACCGCAGAACAGTATGTAAGGCCGGATGTATTGGATGAACGTTTTTACAGAACGGATCAGCTTCCTCAGGATAGTTTGACGGTAGCCGAAATATCGTGGCAGGAGCTATTTGAAGATCCTTACCTGGCCGGATATATTGAACGCGGCCTGGCCAACAACATAGATATTCGGATCGCCCTGGAACAGATCGAAGCGGCCCGGGCTTACTACAGGCAGGGTAAGGCGGGGTACTACCCATCTCTCAATGCGGGAGCTCAGGCAGCTGCCCAGCAGTCGTCTGAGAATGGTGCTCAAGGGGGGGTGAATGCAACTCAGTACGATCTGAGCGCTACTCTCTCATGGGAGGCGGACATATGGGGTAAAATAGGAAGCCAGAAAAGAGCTTTTGAGGCCTCCTATCTCCAGACAGCTGCAGCTCACAAAGCTGTAAAAACGGAGCTGATTGCCAATATTGCAACCATCTATTATCAGCTGCTGGCTTTGGATGAGCAGTTGAGGGTCACAGAAGAGTCGATTGAAAACCGGGAGAACAGCCTCAGGACTACGCGTGCCCTGAAGGAGGCAGGCCACGGTTTTGTAACGGAGGTCGCCGTCCGCCAGACAGAAGCTCAGGTCTACTCTGCACGGGCTCTTCGGGTCGATCTGCTAACCAATATTAAACTGCTGGAGAATACGCTTTCGCTTCTTCTGGGTGAAACCCCCCATGAGATTGAAAGAAGTCGTCTGGATCAACAGGAGATCGCCGCTGAGCTGAAGACAGGGTACCCTGTTCAATTACTGAGGAACCGTCCCGATGTAATTGCAGCAGAGTATAATCTGATCCGGGCATTTGAACTCACAAATGTAGCACGAAGTCAACTCTATCCTTCACTTGTGATCTCCGGTTCGGCCGGGTTTCAAAGCCTGGAGCTGGACAATCTCTTCAGTGTGAACTCACTATTTTCAAATGTGATTGGATCGCTGACGCAACCCATTTTTAACGGCCGGCAGCTACGAACGCAGCACGAAGTGGCGCAGTCTCAGCAGGAACAAGCTTTTCTGAATTTCAGAAGAGCGATACTGATCGCAGGCAAGGAAGTGTCCGACGCTCTTTATTCTCATCAGGCTGCGGAGGAGAAAATTGATATTCAGCTAAAACAATATGAAGCGTATCAGGCAGCAACGGAACTGTCGGAAGAGCTGATGGCCAACGGCCTGATCAACTATCTGGAACTTCTTACTGCACGGGAAAATGCCCTGAGCGCACAGCTGGGTCTGATTAATGCTGAGTTTGAGAAGCTGAGTACAACGGTGGAGCTCTACCGGGCCCTGGGTGGCGGTTGGGAGTGACAGGCGGGGAGTACCATCCCCCTTACGATCGGAATGGTTTCAGAAGAAGATGGATCCAAACCAGGCAAGAAGCGTGATTGCTGCGCTCTTTTGTCACCAGATCAGTGGAGCAGGGGTGTTTCACAGGAACGAAGGCCGCGGGCAGAGAACCGGGCAGCGGTAGAGATGACTCTGTGAGGGGCTGCCCGCTATCATTGCACAACCTTAAGACCTTCATTGAACTGTCAAAGCAAGAGAATCCGGGCTGCCGTCGGGCCATTCAATGGATGGCTGTATGGGCCGGAAGCCTAAAGCGGTATAGAGAGCAGAGGCACCGAGCTCTTCGAAGCCATCATACGGGTCTTGCTACGCTGGATCAGAGAGTTCCAGAAGCCGTACCGATAGGGGACCATGATGAGCAGATCGGCCCCTGATACCTGAAGTTCATTTTTAATCGCCTTGATCACCTCTTCCGAATCGACATCCTTGAAATAGTAGGAGGTTCCCTTCAGGCCATCCCCAATCTCTTTGGCAGAGGATCGAACCTGACTTTCTTCAATTTCGCTGACCTTTTCACGAACATGGAAAAGGATGACTTCGGCGTTAAATAAAAGAGAGAGATTCCGGATCTGATCCAGGACTTTCTGATGAACGCCGCGAGTGACTTCACAGGCGAAGAGAATTTTTTTAATTCCATCATACTTCACATCTGCAGGCACAGCCAGAACCGGAAATTTCAGCTGCATGATTGCTGCGGTGGTTGTATTGCCAAAGATATCCTGAGCGAGCGAGCTGGCAGCCATTCCCATCACTACCAGGTCTGCCTCGTGCTTGGCAATGAGGTTTTTCAGCTCCTTGCTAACATCCAGCAGCAGGCCCGACTCATACCCCGTCTCTATGGAGTAGTCCTCCGATAGTTTTCGGGCTCTCTCCTGCAAAAACTGATTGTTCTGCTCCATGATCTCTGCAATATTACTAGCAGGAAGAAGAGAATTCGCAAGATGTACGGGTACATCAAATGAGTTAAAGAGGATAACTTTGGCTCCGAGTACGGCTGCAGCGGCCCCCGCATATTCGGTGGCATTTTCAGCTTCTCTGGAAAAATCAGTGGCAACAATCAGAGTTTTCATGGAGTAGACATTTTGTTAACAGCCATCTTGCAGGCTTCAGATTTTTTCCGGTACAAATCTATATGCAGCTCCCTGCTGCCCTGTATAATACTATTTATTTGTAAGGGTTTTATAAAGAGAGAGCCTGAATTTTATCCTGTTTCAAGGAGAAAAGGTGGTGCGTCAGGGTGTATGTGATCTTATCAGGGAACCGGCCCGATCAGCGGCGAAACAGATTCTTCAATACGAACGAGACATTTTCCCGCCGCTCCATCAGCCGGCGCCTGTAATAGGGGAACCACATCGTGCCATAAGGTACATAAATCCGGGTGTTGTATCCGTTCTGTGACAACTCTTCCATGGTTTCTTGTCTGATTCCGTAGAGCATCTGAAATTCAAACCGCTCTTTCGGTATCTTATGACGCGCCGCATACTCCTGGATTCCGAAGATCAGTTCGTCATCATGCGTGGCAAAGCGGGGATAGGGCGTTTTGGCAAGCAGAACTTCAGCATATCTCATAAAGGCCTCCTGAATATCGGGCATCTTCTGCAGTGCAATATCAGCCGGTTCCTTATACGCTCCTTTACAGAGGCGGACATCTGCTCCCAGTTCGGCAAGCTCCTGAATATCATCCGCTGTCCGGTGGAGGTATGCCTGAATGACAATTCCCACGGCCTCGCCGTACTTCTGAAACACATCCTTGAAAATGCGTATGGTCTGATCTGTGTAAGCAGACCCTTCCATATCTATCCTCACAAAGGAATCTGAACTTTTGGCCTCCTCCAGGATGGAGCAGAGATTGTCGACACAGTACGACTCCTCGATATCGAGTCCGATCATGGTGAGCTTTATCGAGATGGTGCTTTTTAGCCCCGCTTCCCTGATCTGTTGCAACAACTGAATATAGGTGCGGGTTGTTTGGTCTGCCGTTGCCCTGTCACTCACATTTTCACCAAGCAGATCCAGAGTAACGCGAATCCCTTTCTTGTTAATCTCTTCTATCTTCGGGATGGTTTCGACAAATGTCTCTGCAGCTACAAATCGCTTGGCCAGGAAGAAAGGTAGTCTCATAAATTTCTCGGACGGTGATGAATATTAGATTCTGATATTTGAATAATAGATAAAAAATGTCCACTATCTACAGGAAGATAGCAAGGACAGAAGATATATTGTACAGGAATCTTTCTGCCCCGGGAACAGCTTCGACCGATTCGCCCCGCGCCTCTTTTCTCTCTGCACCATCTGGAAATGGCCGTAAAATCAAAGAGCATACAACGCATCACCCTTCCAGGTCTAAAGACTTAGAAATCTGAAACCCTCTCTTCTGAATGGCGTATGCGAAATATCAATCAACTTGAAAAACCCGGTACAATCTTATGGAAAACTCACACAACAGGGACACCGCGACGATGGTGACGTGCAAAGGAGATGCACGTTTCAATGCCTACCCGGCTGAACACACGTTCTTCAGAAATCTTACTGCAACTTTCGTTCTTCTTACTTTGCTGATGGTCTGTACTTCTAAACCGCTTTGGGGCCAATCAGACGGGGATATTTACAAAACGGAAATTTTCAGATCGATTGAGGCTCCCCGGGTGGACATTTCAACTCAGGGCGGCTTCATAGAGGTGATTGGAACCAACGATAATGACGTGGTTGTGGAGATGTTTGTGAGAAAAGGCTCCCAATATCTTTCACCCGGGGAGGAAGATCTGTCCGACTATACGATCGAAATCGCCCGTACGGGTAACAACATCGTCGTCAGTGCCGAACAAGAAGGGAGTTTTTTCAGGCGAGGCCGCTCGGTTTCTGTATCCTTTCGGGTCTATCTCCCCTACAGTGCTGAGGTGGATGCGCGAACAAGCGGCGGGAATGTCTCAGCAGAATATATCAGAAATAATCTCACCCTGCGTACCAGCGGAGGGCGGATCCGGGCAGTAGATGTTCAGGGAGACCGTATTGATCTGCGAACGTCCGGCGGGACGATCGAACTGGGCCGGGTGGCTGGAGATATTGAAGCCAGAACCAGCGGTGGATCGATCCGTGGTGAGGTATTGACGGGAGGAATGGACCTTCGTACATCCGGGGGAAGTATCCAGTTGAGTGATGTATCAGGAGGGTTGTCGGCCAGAACCAGTGGGGGCCGGATCTCTGTTGAGGTGACCAGGTTTCAGGAGGATGTTCATCTTCGCACCTCGGGGGGAAGCATCAAGATTAAACTGGCGGATGCCCGTGATTTCGACATCGGCCTGAAAGGAAGCCGCGTAAGAGCAGAGCTGCAGAACTTTACCGGGAAAGCAGAGAGAAACCATATCGAAGGCAGGATTGGCAGAGGCGGCCCGCTGCTGAATGCCAGAACTTCCGGGGGATCGGTCACCCTGATCTATTGAGCAGCAGAGGCTGAATTTCTAAAAATGAAATGATTTACAAAAAAAGTTGGTTACAATATCAACAAACTAAATCTGAAAATCGTTATCTTCTGGTTGCTACATTAACTGTATAAATGTCAAAAATGACGCTATACACTTATAGAAGGAGTTATTTCAATTAATAAATTTCTGCTCCGGTCGCATCCGTTTTTAGCAGATGCTCCGGGTGCTGAAATTAAAATCAAATCAACAAAAAAATGAAAAAATATCTTTTTAGTTCAATTATTATCGCTCTTGCGTTAAGTTTTACAGCATGCGGTGGTGGAGAGACAGCTGATCAGGCGGCAACACAACAGGAACCTGAAGTTGAAACAAATGATGGCGTTCGCCACATTGAGATCATCGGTACCGATGATATGAAATTTGCTGTCCGTTCAGAAGCCAATGGACTGGTTACCGGCGGTGTTACAGGGCAGAATTTTATTCTCGAGTCTATTGTTGTCGAACCAGGTGAAGAGATCCGAATTACATTAACAACGATCAGTAATCTGCCGCCGGCCGCCATGTCGCATAACTTTGTACTGCTTGAGCAGGGTGCAGATGCCGACGCTTTTGCGCGCGCCTCACTGGTTGCTAGCGATAACGAATATATTGCACCGTCTCTGGAGGATCAGGTGATTATTCACACCAGTATGCTGGGCAATGGTGAATCAGATACCATCACCTTTACCGCACCTGAGGAGACAGGGGAGCATACCTTTCTCTGCTCATTCCCTGGCCATTATGCCGGCGGAATGATCGGTACGCTGGTTGTTGAGTAACTTTTTGTTACTCCAGGCAGTGTGAAATATAAACCGACCTGATATTAAGGCCGTATGCGACCCATACGGCCTTTTTTTGTCAGGAGTTTTATAAATCCTACCTGTTGAAGTTGAGGTAGACCGGCTCATCTGAAGCAGAGGAGAGGAGGGCTGCTTCCGAGTAGGCACTCTGGATCTCCTCCGCAGATGCATCAGCGGCCAGCTCCAGCGTCGTTGAGTTGGATGGGATACCGGAACTCGCACTGGCGCAGGTGACGGTGATCTCCATGGGAGAGTAGATACTGAACGTCACCATCTGAGCCACCATATTCAGAAAAGAGTGCCTGGTCTCCACCTTGGCCACTCCGTTGGAACAGTAGTCGTCGGCATTCACAACAGCCGGAGGAACCAGGCCGGCAATAAAAGAGCTGGCCCACGCCTTGGTGTATACTTCATTTGAGGCAGGAGCCCCCGTCATCACCTGTGCGTGATAGCATCCGGTGAGAAAAAGGGGAAAAAGAAGTAGATTCAGATATTTATTCATGATAGTAGATGTTTGTGTGTGGTTGATGGAATTAAAGCGAAATTAAAGAAAGTTCTCTGTCATAATTTTTTAGCAAAGTAAACTTTATTTGCTATTGGAAACAGGGGCCTCTTAATTAAGATGTAGAAGTATTTAAAGATTTCATCTCCAGTCATCTCTCAATAGGAGCCATATCAAAATAATCGAAGCTGATCTGAACAATCCGAAGCACGCCGAAGCGATTCTGGAATTAACGAATCGCTATGCCAGGGACCCGATGGGGCAGGGTGCGCCTCTCCCGGAATCGACGCAGGGACGTTTACTGGAAGCGCTGAAAGAATTCCCTCTCTACCTGGGTATTCTGGCCTGGGTTGATGATCGTCCGGCCGGTATAGCCAACTGCTTTTTTGGCTTTTCCACGTTCAAGGCTTCCCGGGTTCTTAACATACATGACTTAGCGGTTCTGGAAGAGTTCAGAGGCCGGGGGGTGGGCCGTTCGCTGATAAACTATGCAGTACAGAAAGCACGAATGGAAAAATGCAGCAAGGTGACTCTCGAAGTGAGGGAGGATAACCGTGCCAAACGACTCTACGAAAGTGAAGGCTTTACACATGGGGACCCCATTATGTACTTCATGACCAAAGAGCTGGAGTGACGGATCATCACCCTTTTCTGAGCGTTTCTATCTGTCTGGCCAGTTCGTCTGAATGCAGATCCAGCTCTTCAATCACGTGAATAATCGTTCTAACCGCCTCTATATAGAATTCAGGATTGATATTCTCGAATGTATCTGTTGGGCTGTGGTAATGGGGGTGATCTTCCACGCCGAAATAAAGAAAGGGAATCCCCGCACTATGGAAAGGGCCGTGATCAGAGGACATGGTCCAGTTCTGCGGCCACTCATCCGAGTCGTAACCGAACTTCACAGAAATTGCACTTTTTCTGGCCGCACGTTCAACATATGAGGTGAGAAAGGGGTAGTGATAGGTGCCAACAGCGTACAGTTCATCTTCAAAGTTGTTACTGATCATATCCATATTTACATTCATCAGGATCTGATCAAGGGAGACTGCAGGATTGTTGATGAAGTGCCGGGCTCCGGCCAATCCCTGCTCTTCGGCATCAAATGCTATGATAAACAGACTGTTGGAGGGTTGATTTTCAAGAAAGTACTCGGAGATCGCAAGCAGTGCAGCAGTACCTGAGGCATTATCGTCGGCGCCATTATAGATTTCACCGTCACGAACTCCCAGATGATCGTAGTGCGCAGTGATGGCGATATAGGTTTCCGGATGATCGGAGCCTTCAACGATTGCGATCAGGTTGACTGCCTCGTCAAACAGTTCATTGGTGCGTGGGTTGGTATGGCTGAACTTCTGCTCAAATTCCTGGCCGTTACCAGGCTTCAGGCCGAGTTTCCTGAATCGTTCCGATAGAAATTCCCGGGCTATCCGGTTGCCTTCCGAACCGGTCTTTCGGCCTTGCAGTTCATCGGAAGAGAGAAACCGGAGATCATCCAGAAGTTGTTCAGTATCGATGCCGGAGGATGCGTCATCATGCACCGTGGGCTCTGAATCGTTGCATCCTGAAATAGATAAAAAGAAAATCACGAGTAGCGCATACAGAGGTCTCATAGGAAAAATCTCATAAAGGTGAATATACGTTGATGGATCAACTTACTTTTAGATAGTGAAACTGTCAATCCTCTTCGGGAGATGGGTGAGGTGGGTCTGGCTGATAGAGGGTTTGGCGCTGAGAATGGGAAGTTCAAAATTCTGACTGCTCTCCGAAACAACTCTATTTGTGATCTGCTGAGGGCATGGAAATGAGCAGGTAGGCCAATTTCAGGGCAAGTGGCCTCTTTCCGGTTGATGAAAATTCCCGGTGGCTTTGGATGCTGAACGGATCCGCTCAGAAAACCGCAAGTATTCATCTATAGCCGGACAAGATAGAGAACCTTATTTGTATGAAGTGGATTCCCTCATTATTTTAACCGGGGCCCTTTTCGTAAGGAAGGTTCACCACGATACGGTACGCCCGGCTGTCCGGATGTTCGGGATTGATCACGTAAAGTATGATGTAATCAAATAAGTAGTTCGATATATACTATGAAATTTAAAATGCCCCACACCCTTACCCTGCTCTTCTTTCTGATGGTTGCTGCACTTGTAGCGACCTGGATCATCCCTCAGGGGCATTTCGAAACGGAGTTGATTGACGGAAGGGAAGTGGTGGTGCCGGGTACGTTCCAGATCTCCGAGGATGCAGGATGGCTGAGCCCGCTCTCCTTCTTTACAGCAATCCCCAGGGCGTTTACTGCCGCTCAGGATATCATATTTTTCCTGTTTATCATCGGCGGAGCACTGGCGATTATCCGAAGGACAGGAACGATCGACGCCCTTCTCGGAAAGATGCTTGAAAAACTGGGAGGAAGGCCAGGGACTCTGATCTATGTTACTGTTTTTGTCTTTGCGCTTACATCAAGCGCCATAGGGTCTTCTGCGGAGTATATTCCATTTGTGCTGATACTGGTGGCCCTCTGTCGGACGATGGATCTGGATGCCATGACAGCTGTCGGCATCATCGTAGCGGGGTATGGAATCGGCTACGGTGCTGCGGCATTTAATCAATACACGGTTGTAGTTGCTCAGGATGTTGCCGGTGTGCCGACCTATTCAGGCTGGCAGGTTCGGATGGGAATCCTGATACCTTTCGCTCTGATCGGCGCACACCACGTCCACTCCTATGCAAAACGGGTAAAGCGCAATCCTTCTTTGAGTTTATTGATGGGAATGGAGCCATTGCCCGGAGCTTCGGAGAGTGCAACGAGAGAGTACCCAGCATTGACGGTCACCCATCTTCTCATCATTCTATCTTTTTTCCTGGCTCTGGGTACCGCTGTCTGGGGCATCGCCACTCAGGGGTGGTATCTGGTCGAATTGGGCGCCGCTTTTGTCGTGCTTTCTGTGGTGGTGGCGATCATCGGCCGGGTGGGCCCGAGTGAAACCGCTTCAGAATTTGTAAAGGGTGCAAAGGATCTGACTGAAACCGCCTTGCTGGTAGGGATAGCGAGAGGGATTGCACTCATCATGGAGGATGGGGAGATTTTGCACACGATCGTTCACGCATTATCAGTTCCGCTACAGAGCGTGGGGCCTGAGCTTGCTTCTGTCGGGATGATGCTGGTGCAGACAGTTCTCAATCTGTTCGTGCCTTCCGGTAGTGGCCAGGCGTTTGTCACCATGCCTCTGATGGCTCCCCTGAGTGATCTTCTGGGAGTCTCCAGGCAGATAGCGGTCCAGGCATTTATCTTTGGTGATGGGTTTTCGAATATGATCATCCCAACAAACGCGGTACTGATGGGGATTCTCGGAATGGCCGGTGTGCCGTACGACCGATGGTTTCGTTTTGCATTTCCGCTTATTCTGAAGTTAATTCTCGGAGCAGCCATCTGCATGGTGATCATGGTTACAACCGGATTTTAAACAGGAGCATCCGTTCCTGACTGGTTACGGGATAACCAGCTCATTATTTATAAACACCAAACTCATCCCATCATGTCCCTATTTTTCTGGGTAATTCTTCTCTACCTCTTTCTTCTGATGATGATTTCCATCTACAAGAGTTTTTCTGTTAAGAGTCAGGAAGATTTTATGGTGGCGGGCAGATCGGTCTCAACATATAAGCTGGTGGGGACGCTTCTCTGTACCTGGATCGGTTCGGGGAGCTTGCTGGCCGGTGCCGGGCTTGCTGCCCGGGTGGGACTCTCTGAGCTCTGGATGGCCGCAGGTGCCTGGATTGGAATCGTGATCGTCTTTTTCCTTGCCGCCCGTGTAAGACGCATTGCACAATATACCGTGCCCGATATTCTGGAACTTCGTTATAATAAATGGGCCCGGATTCTCGGGACGGTGGTTATTGTGATCGCATACACCACCATTGTGGGGTACCAGTTTAAGGGAGGAGGATTTGTGCTCAACATTGTCGCGGGGATCCCGGAATGGCAAGGAGTTCTGCTGACGGCTGGCTTTATCATTCTCTTTACAGCGTTTGCAGGGATGTTATCCATTGTCTCTGTGGATATCATCAATGGAACTGTCATTACACTGGCCGTCATCGTGGCCGTACCCCTGGTCTATTCTCATCTGGGAGGTGTGGAGTATCTGACACAAACCCTGGACCCCTCCTTTTTTACTGTGTTTGGAGAGAACGATTTCCTCTGGGCGATGGGTGTCTTCTTTCCCACCTTTCTTCTGCTGCTGGGTGAGTCCAATATGTATCAGAAGTTTTTCTCAGCAAAAGATGAAAAATCGGCCAAAACTGCTGTGATATGGTGGGTGTCCGGTACCATCGTTGTGGAGACGGCGATCGCATCTCTGGCAATCATGGCCTTTAGTTACTTTAATGGGTTGGATCCTTCAAGTATCTACTTTTTAGCAGCCGAGCAGAGTGAGCGTATTATACTTCACACAGCGACCTTTGGCACGGAGATCGGCATCCCTGTAGCGGGCGGACTGCTGCTGATCTGTGCGGCTGTGGCAATTATCACGTCCACAGGCAA
This sequence comes from uncultured Balneolaceae bacterium, assembly GCA_938003885.1. Lineage (GTDB taxonomy): Bacteria > Bacteroidota > Rhodothermia > Balneolales > Balneolaceae > Rhodohalobacter. The sequence goes on from CALKWT010000275.1 coordinate 23,648, forward strand.
CAGTTTCCTGCTGGCACCCTCTACCAATCTGACCCGGGATATCTATCAGCGGTTTATCAATCCGGTTGCATCTGAAAAGAGAGTGGTTTTGATTCAGCGGACGATGGTTTTGATTCTTGGGATCGCGGCCTACCTGCTACTGACTCAATTTACAACCATCCTGGATATGGCCTTTACCGCCTATACGATGGTAGGGGCCGGCCTGACCCCGGCCCTGCTGGCCGCATTTCTATGGAAGCGGGTGACCACAGCCGGAGGGGTGGCCTCGATTGTAACGGGAATGGGAGTCACTTTGATCATCACAATTGCCAACTCACTGCTTGAGGAACCGCTCCTTCCGTTTGAATATATTGTATTGCCGGCAGCGGGCCTCTCCATTGTGGTGCTTATTGTCGTCTCCCTGCTGACCAAACCCGACCCGAAAGAGAAGTGGGAAAAATTCTATGAAGAGGAGGCCGACCTGGAGAGTGCCATCAGCGAGCATCAGGATGGGCGCACGCCCTGATATATATAGATGGAAAACCTGCGAGAGGGGAGCGATCCCGGGGGGAGTGCCTTCAGTGCTTTCAGGGAGGTCGTCAACTCCGGTTTGTGTGAGGAGCCATCCCGGCGTTAGGGTGTGGGGCGTTTTCTGCCTTGTGGGTGATTGAGCTCTCTCGGTCGGCGGGAAAGCATGCACCCCGAATACCAGAACGTTTTGAGGTTGCGTCCAAGAGGGGGGAAAAGTTATCACACACAATTTCAGAGTTTGGTTGAAATGAGATATTTTAAGTTGTATTTTATACGGCTATCATTCAGAATGATAAGTTCCTTGCGAGAGTGGCGGAATTGGTAGACGCGCCAGATTTAGGATCTGGTGCCTTCATCGGTGTGGGGGTTCGAGTCCCCCCTCTCGTACTTTGGTAAATATGCGGTGAAATGAACGGGGTGATTTGCCGCAATGGGGATTTTGAAGGGTATGGGGGAGAGTTCCAGCGAGGTATTGCTCAGATATTTATGATAAGTGTCGATGCTGCTGGCGAAACGGAGTGGATAGAAACGTTTAGCGGGAGTGGAAGAGAGTTTTTAAACCATATGATCCCAACTCAGAGCGGAGGATTTCTTTTATCAGGATCGTCATCTTCTTATGATGGAGATTTTGCAGGAGTGGGAAGTGGGGATAATTTATTGATTAAAGTTAATCAATCTGGTGAAAAGGAGTGGGTGAAGAAATATTCGGTTGGCGACTTACTAAGGGGCGGTAATGGTTTAGTAGTAGATGTTGGATCTTATCAAGATTTTGCTCTGATTCCATCGCCACAAGGTTATTATATCATATATCAGGGTGAGGATATCTTTCTCCTGGAAATCGATGAACAAGGACAGTTCATTGAGTAGGATTCAGAGCTATCTATTCTGTAATTATTAGAAATAATTTCTTAACTTAGCTGTCTTGAATAAATTTTCAACGAAACGTCGGACTTGTTGAATCAAGGCAAGACCTGGTAATTTTAGAAATTAAATAGAAGAAATAGTGGAACTATCCGTAAAGGAACTCACCTCAGTTGATAAAGAGATCGTTATAAAAGCCAATCGGGAGGATCTCGCAGAAAAATTTAATAACGCGTACAAAAAGTACCGTGCACAGATTCAGATGCCCGGTTTTCGTCCTGGAAAAGTTCCTCTGGGGCTGATTAAAAAGCGGTTCGGGCAAGAGATCGAGCTTGAAGAGATCAACAACTACGTACAAGAAGTGTACGAAAAGGAGATCGTGCCGGAGCATGAACCTGTCGGTGAAACCGAAATGACGGATATGAGCTGGGAGAATGACGAGCTGGAAGTGACATTCAAGATCGGTGCACGTCCACAATTCGAACTCGTGGATCTCAGTTCACTGACTTTTGATCAAATGGTGCATGACGTTACCGACGAAGAGGTGGAAGAAGAGATTCAGCGTACCCTCGACCGGCAGGGGAACTGGGAAGAGGTGGAAGATGAGATCACCGAAGAGCACCGCGTGACTGTCGATGCGGTGACGATTGGAGAAGATGGCGAGCCGATAGAAGAAGAGCGGGATGAAAATCAGGTTCTGGATCTTCGCCAGGAGTCTGCCAAAGAGTTCAGGGAGCATCTGGTTGGTAAGAAGACCGGGGACAAGGTCGAGATGAAGCTGGGTGAAGGAGATGAACTTGATCATTTCGAAATGGAGATCAAGAAAGTTGAAAAAATGAATCAGGCCGAACTTACCGATGAGTTTGCAAAAGAGGCTTCCCAGGGTATGGCAAACAATGTGGATGAGTTCAGAAGTTTCATCAAGAGCAACATGCAGCAGTATTACGACCAGACGTCGAAAGATATGTTCAGGCAGGAAGCGATTGATAAGCTGACGAAAGCGCACGATTTTGAAATTCCTGAAGTGATGAAGACACAGGTTCTGAATCAGTATGTGGAAATGGCGAAACAGCAGTCTGGTGGAGAGCTGCCTGCGGGCTTCGATGTAGAGACGTACAAATCCAATATGGGCGAGCAGGCAATTCGCGAGGCCAAATGGGCGTTCATAAGTCAGGCTCTTCAGGAAAAATTTGATGATATCGAGATTACAGCCGAAGATATTGATGAATTTATCGGTATCGAGGCCGCCAGATTTGGTGTTACAGCCGATCAGCTGAAGAGTTTCTATGCACAAGATCCGGGACAGCTGGAAAATCTCAGAACAAGCATCCGGGAAAATAAACTGTTTGAGAAGCTCGCTGATGAGGTGGCTTTGAATGAGCTCTCCCGGGAGGAGTTTAACGATAAAAAAGAAGCTGAGGCCAAAGAGGAAGAGGAAGCCAATGCGTCTCAGGAAGCTGAAGAGTCTGGCGATAAAGAAGGCGATGACACAGAAAAGTCAGATGCCGGATCCACGGAGTAATCTGACGGAATCACAACGATAGCAACACAGAATCAGAAGCAGAAACTGAAAAAGATTAAATAGAAGGAACGATGAATTATAAGCAACCCATTTTCGAGATGCCGGACAATCCGAATGCCTCCCCGGTTCAGAGTAATTTGGTCCCGATGGTTGTAGAGACCACAAACAGAGGAGAGCGAGCCTACGATATATATTCACGTCTGCTGAAAGACCGTATTATTATTCTGGGTACGCCTATAAATGACGCCGTAGCGAGTAACATTGTGGCACAGTTACTCTTTCTGGAATCCCAGGATCCTGAAAAAGATATCAACCTCTATATTAACAGCCCCGGCGGCGTGGTTTCTGCGGGAATGGCCATCTACGATACCATGCAGTATGTAAGATGTGATGTAGCCACCACCTGTGTGGGGATGGCGGCCTCTATGGGTGCTGTCCTGTTGACAGCCGGTGCCGAAGGTAAGCGTCACGCCCTTCCGCACTCACGAGTGATGATTCACCAGCCACTGGGCGGTGTCCGAGGTCAAGCGAGTGATATCGAGATTGAGGCACAGGAGATCTTGCGCCTCAAGCAGGAGCTCAGCAGAATCCTTGCGGAGCACTCCGGCCAGAGTATCGATCAGATCATTCTCGATTCAGACAGAAACAAATGGATGACGGCAGATGAGGCCAAAGAGTATGGCCTGATCGACCAGGTTATGAGAAGAGAGTCCTGATTCATTCCGATGGTAACCGCACTTTTGCGGTGCTCTCTGAATCCCGATCATCCCAAAAGTTATTCATCCGAATTTTAGTTTAATTTATGAGTAATCAAAAGCAATCAGATACTGTAACCTGTTCGTTTTGTGGACGGAAGAGCCAGGAGGTCACCTCTATGGTTGCCGGCCCTGATGTGTACATCTGTAACCACTGTGTTGAGGATGCCTCCAGCATTATACAGAGTGACCTGAGTGCACTTAACAAGCGGCGGGAAAAACAGTATCAGCCGATTATGAAACCAGTAGAAATCAAAGAGAGGCTGGATGAGTATGTGATCGGGCAGGAGGATGCAAAAAAGGCGCTCGCAGTTGCTGTCTACAATCATTATAAAAGGATCTCTATCACACCGGAACTCGGTTCGGATGACACCCGGATTGAAAAGAGTAATATTATCATGCTCGGCCCTACAGGGTCGGGTAAAACACTTCTGGCCAGAACGTTGGCTCAGATCATCGATGTTCCTTTCACCATTGCTGATGCAACCGTTCTCACCGAGGCCGGTTATGTAGGTGAAGATGTGGAAAGTATTCTCAGCAACTTGCTCCAGGCGGCAGACTACGATGTGGAGCGTGCGAAACGCGGTATCGTCTATATTGATGAGATGGACAAAGTCTCCAGGAAAAGTGACAATCCATCGATCACCAGAGATGTCTCAGGTGAAGGCGTTCAACAGGCCTTACTGAAAATCCTGGAAGGAACCACAGCCAATATCCCTCCCAAAGGGGGGAGAAAGCATCCCGAACAGAGCTTTATTCAGCTCGATACGACAGATATTCTATTCATCTGCGGAGGAGCTTTCAACGGATTGGAAGATATTATTTCACAAAGGCTATCCGTCAGCTCGATGGGTTTCCACTCCAATGAGCAGGTGAAGTATGACAAGAACGATCCGAAAATATTTACCCACGTCGAACCGGAAGATCTCCAGAAATTTGGATTGATTCCCGAACTGATCGGACGCCTTCCGATCATCTGCGGACTTGAGGAGCTCTCTGATGAAGCCCTGATTGAAATACTTCTGAAGCCCAAAAATGCGATCACCAAGCAGTATAAGAAGCTGTTCAGCATGGAAGATGTGGAGCTGGTGTTTGAGGATGAGGCGCTGGAAGCTGTTGTGAAAGGAGCCAAAGAGAGGAAAACAGGGGCGCGCGGGCTGCGATCTATTCTGGAAGCCATCATGGTTGATATCATGTTTGTGATTCCCTCGATGAAAAATGTAAAGCGTTGTGTCATCACCCGCGAAACGATCGAGGAGAAAGCACCGCCCATTTACGAGAAGCATAAAGCCTCCGCATAAGAGAAGGCTGATTTTCCGGCAAACAGTTTTTTCGTTATACTTGGCTTCGGGAGACTTTCAGCTGAAGGGACCCCCATGTGGCTATAACTTATGATCCCGATGAAACTTTTCGCCGATAATCTGCCGTCATGAGATTTCTCATCCCGTCCAGCCGGATAAAAATTATCTTGGTAGCTCTGCTCATCTCCCTGGCAGGGGCCTCCTTCGTCTATAATCAGATTTTGGTGAACCGGATTATGGAGCAGGAGAGAAAAAATGTCGAGCTCTGGGCACGTGCATTTCAGCACAACTTTTCCCGGGTTCAGCAGGAGATCAGCCAGAACCTGACGATGGCAGCAAGAGAGATTCAAAAGTATGAGGAGGTTCCGGACAGTCTTTCCCGTCTTATCCTGGAGGCAGAGTCGGCCGCTATCACCAATGATTTTGTGCAGAAGGAGATCATCCTGGCGGAGGATCTGTTTAACATTCCTGTGATTTTGGCAGATGAATCGGGCTTCGCAATAGGAAACCGTTTCATAGAGGGGGACAACTATAATCTGGATGCCCTCATGAAGCAGTTTGCCGAGCTCCACGATCCCATCATCATTGAATTTGGCCACGACGATGATATCCGCCATACCTTTGTCTATTACGGAGAGAGCCCGACCATCCGTTACCTCCGGTTTTTTCCCTACGTACAGGTTGGTATCCTGGCACTTCTTTTGGGCGTAGGGTACACCACCTACCGGAGTATTACACGATCGGAGCAGTCAAATCTCTGGGTTGGCATGGCGAGGGAGGCGGCTCATCAGCTGGGAACTCCACTTTCAAGTATCTATGGATGGCTGCAGCTTCTGCAGGACAAAAGCGGGGATGACCAGGACGTCATTTCGATCACCTACGAGATCGAAAATGATGTCCAGCGGCTGCGTACAATTGCAGAACGCTTCAATAAAATAGGCTCTCAGCCGGAATTAAAGCTGATGAATATTGAGCTGATCGTGGATGAGGTGATCACCTATATGGAGAGAAGGCTTCCGCAGCTGGGAAAACAGATAGAGGTAAGAAAATCTGTATCTGTTACCTCCAAAGCGGAGGTGAATCCCGATCTTTTTAAATGGGCGATAGAAAACCTGATCAAAAATGCGATGGATGCTATTCAGAAAAACAAGGAGAGATCTTTTGTTTCAATTGAGATCCGCCAGGAAGCAGACTTTATCATCATTGATGTGGAAGATTCAGGTTCAGGAATTGAAAAGAAATATCTGAAAGAGGTCTTTAAACCGGGATTCAGCACCCGGAAGAGGGGGTGGGGGCTCGGGCTCAGCCTCACACGCAGAATCGTTGAGGATTACCACAAGGGTAAGATCTATGTGAATAGCAGTGAGGTGGACAAAGGGACCGTGATGAGGATTGAGCTCCCGGTCTAAACTCCGTTTTCTCTCCCTATATAGCCCCGTTTGTACGCATAATCCACCAGCTCAGCCTTCAGTAAATTTCTTCCGCGGTGCAGGCGGGACCGGATGGTACCGATGGGGACATCCAGCATATTGGCGATCTCTTCATAGGTAAAATCTTCCACATCGCAGAGCAACACCACCGTTCGGAAATCTTCGGGCAGACTGTTCAACGCCTTTGAGAGATCGTCATCCATCATCTGGCGATACATATTGCGTTCCAGATTGGTAGACTCGGTATGTTCCGCCCGGATCGTTTCATAAAAGACGGCAACCTCATGATAATCGACCTGTTGCGGGATCTTGGTCTTTTTACGGTACCCGTTAATGTAGGAGTTTTTTAAAATTCTGAAGAGCCAGGCTTTTGCATTGGTACCCCTCTCATAACTTCCAAAAAATCGATAAGCTTTTACGATCGTGTCTTGTACCAGATCTTCCGCATCGATGGGGTCTGCTGTCAGTCTTAGTCCAAAATTGTAGAGAGAGTCAAGATGAGGCAGCATTTCGTTTTTAAATTCATCTTGTTTTCTTGTTTGCTTTTCTGTCAGTTCTTTCATGTTGCCCTTTGTGAAATGAACGAATTATAATTTAGCTTTCATCCCTTTTAAATCTATTTTCACATCAAAACTCATCACCCTCACTCTACTTATATTAAATCTGTCGATGAGTTCTCATAAATCCGTAACAAACATGAGATGTCTAACCGGCACTGGATCTGTTGATATTTAAATATCTACATCCGGTTTATATCCGGCTTCACACAAAATCCAACTGCCCTGGCCGGACTGCTTTCTCTATGTAACAGATTTTATGCTAATAAAACAAATAAAAAAACTCTGAATAAACGAATACAGCATGGAAATATCAGCCACGCTGCCCCCGTCCCATAAGGTATCCCGCATCAATTACTTTCAACCATTGTGCGGCGGTGATGATTGCTAACACAAGTGCCTGAGATTTGTTCCTGAGAATTTACAGCAGAATTTGCAAAGAGTGAGCATCCTCTATGGCGAATGTGCGATCCTCAGAGGATAGAATATGGAAGAGCCGCAGAGAGAGTCAGGCAAAAAGGAGTGGCCGGGTAATGATTGGCAAACCAGTGACAGAGCACTCAGCATGGCCGGGCCAGAGAGTCCGGCTGGGGAAGAGACGGAGTAGTATATACGCTACCATATCCGGGTCATTCTGAGATGGCGGGGCAGAGAGATCACCGGGGAGCGAAACTCTCCGGCCGTCCCGGATCACTCATCCATGTAGATGGTGGCTTCTGCCTGGGCAAGAGAAGAGAAGTCCAGCAGTTCGTAGGCTCTTCTCGATAATTTCAACCCGCCGCCGCTATAACGGTCATTGATTTTTACAAATACCCCGCGTTGATTGGCGGGATTCTCAACATAGATAATACTTCCCAATACCATATTGGGATGAGCACCGGTCAGCTCATCGGGATTGTAAAGTTCGCCGCTGGAGGTGGCGGTAGCCCGGTCTTCCTGTGAGTAGACTGTCACTGGAACGGTTCCCAGATCATTCAGGTTCGCATTCTCCCGGTAGGGATTGGGAAAAGAACGAGTAGGCGGCAGCAGCACGGTAATCTGCTGGCCGGAGGAGAGGGATTGGATGTTGATGTCCGGGTTGAGTGCTGCGAGCTCGGGCGCTGACATCTGGAATTTTGAGAGTATGGACCCGGTGTTTTCACCACTTTGCAAACGGTAAGAGGCGAAACGGCCTTGAGGGGTAGAGTTCTCGGCACCTTCGGCAATGGAGGGCGGTGCCTGAAGCCTGCGGACGGAGAGCCGCTGCCCTACACGGATATTGTCATTGGGCAGACTGTTGAGTGTGCGCAGCTCATTGACGGTCATATCAAAACGGCGTGCAATTTGGGTAAGGGTATCGCCACTGCGGACCAGATAGGTATCGCTGTTCTGAGCCGATTCCTGCATCTGCTGTACAACGGATGTTCTCTGTTGATCATCCATCTGCTCAATTTCATCGATGGTGGGCGGGGCGGTTTGCGCCGAAGAGGCACTCTCCGGATAGAGAACCAGGGTTCTGCCGACCTCTATGGAGGTGCCGTCCAGGTTGTTCCAGTTCTGAATTTCTGCGATGGTTACATCATATTGTCGGGAGATGGCAAAAAGGGACTCTCCCTGACGCACCTGGTGGGTCACCCTGTTCTCACCAGCCGGCGGAGTCACCCGCAGCCTTTGGCCCGTCTGCAGATTGTCACTGGAGAGACTATTCCACTCCCTGAGTTCCGATACGGTGATATTGTAATCCCGCGAGATGCTGAAAAGGGTCTCCCCCTGAGTGACCGTATGGTGATCGGTGCTCTGGTTTTGTGAAGCCTGCTGGCCAACCGACGGATTATGCAGCAAGAGCAGAATCCCAGTCAGAATTATCAGAAACCGGAATTTAATCATCATACCTATCACTGTTTAGATTCATCAAAGCTTCGCTTAATTCAGATCGTGTGCGGCTGTTCTTCTGACGCTCAGCAACCCGGATCCCTTGCTGATACATCGTTTCCGCTTCTTCTGTCATCTCTATGCTTTCATAGAGCTTTCCCAGATGGTAGTAAACGCCCAGATAGTCCGGATCTTGTTTAAGAACGGATTCAAAAAGTACACGGGCCTTTGCAACATCATCCTTTTTCAAAAGTTCCAGCGCCAAGGCGAACTTTGGGAAGCTCTCTTCCGGATTTTCCCGGATGAGGGCGGCAAAATGACGGATTTTATTCACACTTTCTGACATCGTTTATTATCTGACAGGGAATGATCCTGAATTTAAGTTCTTTGTTGGACATCTGAAACAGGGGCCATTTCTGCACTCCTGCCCCGTTTGCACTGCTGCTTTCTCCAGTACGGCAGGCAACACCCATGCAGCGCTCATCTGCACTGCATCCTCTGTTACGATTTCAGAGCCGGGCCGGGATACCGCTCCAGAATTTCCTCCATCGAAT
>CALKWT010000276.1 GCA_938003885.1 uncultured Balneolaceae bacterium
GGACGAATGGGTATGCTCGATTTTATACCTGCCATCTCCAGGGCCTGGAATAACGACCGGAATAAAGTGGAAGAGGCGGCTCAAAGCCTGGCTTCAGGTTTCACCAAAACCCTCGATCTCGGCAGAGGCATTACCGACCTGAACGAGGGGATCATCGATCAGGCTTTCCGGGCTCTTGCCAATCGTTTTGACCCCCGGAACGGTGGCTTCGGGCCGGCTCCCAAGTTTCCATCTCCTCACAATATCCTCTTTCTTCTTACCCACTTCCGGACCACCGGATCAGCGCTGAGCCTTCAGATGGCCCGGCTCACATTAACCAGAATGAGGCAGGGCGGCATTTGGGATCATGTAGGTTACGGCTTCCACCGCTACTCTACGGATCAGGAATGGCTTCTCCCTCACTTCGAAAAAATGCTTCATGACCAGGCCATGCTGCTCATGGCTTATACAGAGGCATGGAAGGTCACAGAAAACCCTCTGTTCAGACAGACTGCCTATGAAATCACGGAGTATGTGCAGAGGCGTCTGGCCTCACCCGGCGGAGATTTCTATTCCGCAGAAGATGCAGAGAGTGAGGGTGAAGAGGGAACGTTCTACCTGTGGAGCTGTGATGAGATTCGTAAGATACTCTCCCCGGAGGACGCTGCTTATTTTCTAAAAACCTTTAATTTTGATGAAGAGGGGAACTTCAGGGATGAGTCCACGGGCAGGAAAACTGGCCGTAACATACCCCATTTGAAGGGGCCTCCGGCTGAAGCTGGACCCGGAGAAACTCCGCTCACGTACGATTCAGGCAGGGTGGATGAGATATTGCAAAAACTACAAGGGGTACGCAATCTGCGGGAACATCCTTTTCTGGATGACAAAGTTTTAACCGACTGGAATGGGCTGATGATTACTGCCCTGGCCCGGACTGCTGCCACCTTCGGTGATCGGAATCTCCTTCAGGCAGCTGAACAAGCGTGGGCCCGCATCCTGGATTCCATTCCCGAAGATCGGACTTTACACCACATGCTAAGGGGTGATCAACCTGCAGTTCCCGCACTGGCAGATGACTATGCATTTCTCATTTTTGGGTTGATTGAGCTCTATCAGGCTACTCTTAACCCCGTCTATCTTCAGGAGGCCGTGAAACTTCAGCAACAGTTTGATCTCGACTTTTATGATGATACCCACGGAGGTTATTTCTTTACCTCAGGGAGTGCTGAAAAGTTGCTGGGCCGTCAGAAAGAGATCTATGACGGGGCATTACCCTCCTCCAATTCAGCCGCAATATGGAATAACTACTATCTCGGAGCCATAACCGGGAATACCGGATATACCAGCCGGGCTATTGAGATCTGCAGGGCTTTTTCCGAACAGATAACAGATGCACCCACGGGATATACCTGGGCTGTAAATGGGTACCAGCTGCTCCGTGCTGATCGTGCGGAAATTGTTATAACTGCCGAAACGGAAACACCGGAAAGCAGAAGATTGACAGAGCTCTGCAGGAATCACATGCCGGCAGGCTCTGTCATTTTGCTTCTGACATCACAGAATCGACATCTATTAAACACCCTGGCTCCCTTTACCCGCAATTTCGAACTTTCTGACATCCCCCGGGTTTATATCTGCCGAAATTATTCTTGCAGAAGTCCGGTTACAGAGCCGGAAGAGATCATTCAGATTCTGGGGAAGCCCCACTCCGCCAACTCTGATTGAATATCCCCTATTCGTCAGATGCGTACCCTTTACAGAGTGAGACAACATCACCCTTGAACCGTGTCATGAAGCAACCGCAAGGCGGAATATGCCCTGAAGAGTCCGGCCTTCTCAAAAAGGTTGGGTCGTTTACGGAGCGGGTGCTGTTGTATTTCGGATGATCAGTTCAGGACTCAGATCGATATGCAGGGTGCGGGTCTCTTTTTTCTGGAGCTGATCGATCAGAAGAGCTGCGGCCTTCTCTCCTTTACCATAGATCGGTTGTGCAACCGTTGTAAGAGGGGGAATCAGATATTTTGATATGGGAAGCCCGTCAAATCCCATGACTGAAAACCGTTCAGGAACTGAAATATTGTTCTCTTTCAAAGCCAACAACGCTCCCATGGCGATGGTATCACCTGCACAAAACAGGGCGGTCATCTCAGGCACCGAAGCCAGCCACTCATTGACCATCTGATACCCTTCTTCCTGTGAATAGCTGCCTACATGTACAAGCCGCTCATCGAATTCAATGCCTGCCTGCCGCAGGGC
>CALKWT010000277.1 GCA_938003885.1 uncultured Balneolaceae bacterium
GTTATCGTGGTTGCAGCTTTAAGGGTCCTGACATCCTCCCTCCGGATCATGCCAAGTTCCGGATAAATGCAGTTGGCTGCTCCGCAGGCTGTACCTGTTCGCGCAGTTTCATTCAGATCTCCGCTGCGGTACCATTCGGATATGACTCCGGCGGTCAGGCAGTCTCCGCTTCCTACCGTACTGATTACATGATCAACCCGGCAGCTTGCATGGATAACTTCAGACTGATAAGCGAGATAGAGGCCGTTTGCACCATCCGTAACTGCCGCCATGGAGCAATGGTTTAACAATTTTCGCGCATATTCCCCGGCTGGCAGATCCCCGCCAAAAAATCCCCGGGCCTCTTGACGGTTGATGTGGACGCCAAATGGTTCTGTCTCCAGAGCCTGCTCCAGTCGTTCACCGCTCGCATCAACCCAGAGATCGATACTGTTCTCATCACAGATCGATTTTAGAGCCTGGTAGACATCATCTGGAGAATTGACTGGCCAGGATCCGCTGACACAGAGTGCCCGGGCATTTTCTGTTTGCGATTTCGAAATATCAAAAAACTTCAGGAGATCTCCCGATGTTATTTCAGGACCTTTCTCAAGAATCTCTGTATTGCGTGTGGAAGCGTCTGGTGTAAGGATGGTCAGACAGGTACGAGTCCATCCCTCTAGTTCCGGCCCATAGGTGGAGATCCCCTTTCGGCTGCACTCCTTGCGAATCCACTCCCCTGCAGGGCCTCCCCAGAAGCCGATTAGTTTATTATCTGTCTGTAACTCCTTCAAGGCCATCGAAACATGAACTCCCTTGCCGCCCGGGTAAGGGGTTTCACCGGTGCTCCGGTTAACCTCCCCGGGTAGTAGTTCATCCAGATGCAGCATTTTGTCTACAGAAGGATTGGGACAAAGTACAATGATCATAGAGTAGCTGCTGTAGGTTATGAGGAATAGATCGTGACGCCTTTGACCACTCTTGAAATCACATTATTTTGTGAAGGAGAGTCCGGATTCAGTCCTAAATCTATTGATTTATGGTAGCCTAAAATCTGAGCTGGAATAACATAAAGCAGAAGCTCATAATCGGAACTCTCTACATCAGAATCGAATACTATTTTCTCATCAACATTAACTTGTTCAGCCTGTTCCTGGCTGCAAAAGATCCCGACGCAGTGCATTGCGATGCCATCCTGCAAGATCTCTTCGACTAAATCTTTTTCATACCGGAAAACCTTTTCATCTTTTGAGAAGAGGAAAACGAGGACTGTCCGGTCATTTACAACAGCTTTGGGCCCGTGTCTGAAACCCAGAAAAGAGTCGAACTTTCCAACCACATGTCCGTCGGTGAGTTCCTGAACCTTAAGGTGGGATTCTTTGGCAATACCAAATAACGGACCGGAGCCAAGAAATACAATACGGTCGAAATTTTTGTTTGACAACTCTTTTAGTGAGGGAGAGTAATTGGTTATTCCCTTCTCAGCTGCCCGAATAATATTATCGAGCTGGTTATATCCATTCTTCTCTTTCCACTGATGAGACATATATATAGACGTAAGCACCATGCTTGTAAAGCTTCCTGTCATTGCCAGTCCTTTATCTTCTGATTCTGGCGGCAAAATTATAGAAAGCCCATTTTCCAGTTTGTCAATTTTTTTAGCAAGCTCTCCATCAGGATTGCAGGTAATTGCAATATGATATACGTCACTACAGAGTGATTCTGCAATATCTACTGCCGCAATACTCTCCGGGCTGTTGCCCGATCTGGCGAAAGAAATAAGAAGCAGGGGCTCGGTGGTATGTATGTAGCTTGTAAAATGAGTGACAAGTGTTGTTGTAGGAATCGCTCTTGAGGTTATTTTATTATTCGGAATAAAAAGGTGTTCTGTTATTTCCCCTATATAAGCGGAAGTACCAGCCCCTGTTAAAACAATATTCACCCCTTTTTTGACTGCTAAAGAACTATAAAAGTCTTGCAGGTTTTTGTTATTTCGAAGCAGCTTTAATGTATCTCTCCAAAGCTTTGGCTGGCCTTCGATTTCTTGTTTGGTATGCAGAGAGTTTTCTGTTTGATTTATACTCATAATTAAACGAATTGAAAATGACTTCTCATGTAATTAAATAGTAGCATGTTTGTTGCTATAGCAATCTAAATAAAAACCATATGAAAAGAAATCCATGAAATAACAAGAATAAAAAATAAACTGGGAGAGCATTTCATTTTGTTGGAGAGTGATAATTTCGTATTGTTTACCCAAAAAGGAAGGTTAGTATGTCTAATAAAGTAAATTCACAAAGTTTGAATCGGCATCTATGCTTATAAAAAGGTGTTTGTATTGATATATGCTTTCGAAGTGCACCCAATCACTGTCGATAGTCTTATATAGTGATGGTTTCCTTTTCACATCATTTCTTTTCATTGCTTTTACAATGTTTATTATTTAAAGTGTATTACTTTCTGCGTTTCTGACTGGGTGTTGGTAACAAAGATCCTTCATATAAAGGCATACATGCCAAACCTCTAACATTTAACAGATTGTCATTTTATTATGGATGGAAACAGACGAGATTTTCTGAAAAAGAGCGGACTTGCCAGTCTGGCTTTAATGGGAGCAGGACTAACGGGAGCAAAAAAGGATGACGAACCTTTTGTAAATCGAAACAATCGCAACAGTTTTAATATGCACGGCTATGCAGCCCCGCCAATTGAAACAGTGGGCGTGGCAGTAATCGGGCTTGGGAACCGGGGTACAGGCACCACACGGAGACTGGCAAGTATCGAAGGTGTGGAGATCAAGGCCCTTTGCGATCTGGAACCCGACCGGGTTGAACGTGCGAAAGAGGCTATCAGCAGTACCCACCATCAGCCTGATGGCTATTCGGGAGAGGAAGATGAATGGAAAAAAGTTTGTGAGAGAGGGGATATTCATCTTGTGGCGATTGCAACACCCTGGCATCTTCATACCGTTCAGTGTGTCTATGCTATGGAAAACGGCAAGCATGCATTTACAGAGTTGCCTGCAGCCAATACCATTGATGAGTGTTGGGAACTTGTGGAAACCTCCGAACGAACAAAAATGCACTGTATTCAAGAGTCGAGTTCGTGCCACAGCGGCAGAATGGCAACTCTTTTAAATATGGTTAGATCAGG
>CALKWT010000278.1 GCA_938003885.1 uncultured Balneolaceae bacterium
GCGCGTTCGCCGCGTCCGGATCGAACGAGTACCGCACGTATGTTCCGGAAACTTCTCTTTGAGCAGGAAGCACTGGTTCATCTGGCGGGCCTGGACGATTCAGAGCGTGTGCTCACCAACCTCTCGCACCTGGCCGAATTGCTCTCGGTGATGGAGCTGGAAGAGGGGTTGGGACCGCACGAACTACTTCAGCGGTTTGACCAGGAAATTCAGACGGCAGAGGAGGATGAGGAGAAAGCGCTGCTGCTAGAGAGTGACCGGAATCTGGTGGTCATCTCGACGGTTCATGCCAGCAAGGGACTTCAGTACCCTGTGGTGTTTTGCCCCTCGTTGTGGGAGGGGCCGGGCACGCCGAACGGGCTGGTGGAGTATCACTCCGGAGAGGAGTTCCGGCTGAACATTCATCTCAGTAAAACCCAATCGGAATCCCGGAAGGAGGCCGGGGAGATGCAGCTGCGCGATTCGATCGCTGAAGAGACCCGGAACGCGTATGAGGCCGTCACCCGGGCCGAGCACTACTGCGAGGTGATCTGGACGTCCCATACCGACGCCTGGAAATCGGGTATCGGACTGCCATTTCTTGGCAGAGAGCGTTTCTTTGACTTTCAGTCGGGAGAGAAGAGTGCAAAGGATGATCTGGAGAGCGTGGCCCTGGAAGCAGGAAGCATCCTGTCAAGGCATCCGTCGGGCCCTATTGTGATCAAAGAGTTTGAAAAAGAGCATGAAATTCATCTCTCGGCAACCGGGATGCAGGCGGAGCCGCCCGACCGGGAAGCGCACCACTTTGAGCCCTACAGAGGGCGCAGAGAGATCCGGGCAGAGACCGCTGTGGAGAGCTTTACCTCCCTGGCCCGGCAAGGCGGAGAGTATTCTCATGAACCCGATTATGATCAGATCATGGATCACTACAGCGCCGCTTTTCAGGAGGAGACAGAGCATGAACTCCCCGGAATCTTTTCCTTTCCCAAGGGGGCTACCCCGGGAACGGCGATCCATAAATTTTTTGAGCTGGATGATTTTCTGTTTAGCGAGGCAGAAGAGCGGGATTACACTCTGGAAATCGACACGATCCTTCAGGAATATGGCATTGAAAAAAGCTGGACTCCGGTCTTTGCGAAGATGGTCCGGGAGGTTTCAGGGGCCCTCATACCCGGGCTCGATCTGCGCGCCGTCCGATCAGAAGATCAGCTGAAGGAGATGGAGTTTCTCTTTCGTACGGGGCCGGCCACCTACCCATCCCTGATGGAGATCATCCGGGGCGGAGAGAGCAGGCCGAACGTGAGTGGGCCTTTCGGGGGCGGTGCTACGCAGGGTGCGGCTGGAGTGGGTGGTGCAGTGAAGAGTGGCGGCAACGGAGACAGATGGGCGGGCGCCACGGTTGAGGGTGATACATCTCCGCTCAATTCAATGCACCATCTGATGACCGGATTTATTGACCTGATTGTACGGCAGAACGGACGGTACTTTATCCTCGACTACAAATCCAACTATCTGGGGGACACTCCAGAGGATTATTCGGTGGAGTCACTGAGAGAGGAGATCCTGCGATCCGACTACGATCTGCAGTATCACCTCTATGTAGTGGCGCTTGTCAAATACTTAAGGGAACGGATGCCCGGTTTTAATTATGAAGAGCACTTTGGCGGGGTTGGCTATCTTTTTGTCCGCGGAATGGAAGCGGGTACGGATCGGGGAGTGTGGTTTCACAGGCCGGAAGAGGCCGTCATTCAAAAACTGGAAGCGTATCTGGGAGGCGGAGCATGAGTGAACGCAGAAACTGGTGGTCGGATGGAATCCGGAAGGGGTGGCTTGGCCGCTACGAATCCGAGCTGGTCTATTTCTTACGAGAAAAAACTGGCCGTCTGACCAATGATGAGCAGCTGGTGCTGGTTTTTCTCTCACTCTTCCTCAAGTCGGGCCATACCACCCTTCCCCTGGGACTCTCCCCGAAGAAGTGGGGTGAGGTCGTCGGGCTGCCCCCCGAATCGATCGCCCTGCTTCCAGGCAAAAAAATTCAGGCCGGGGATCTTCTGAAGAATGAGAAGCTGGCCTCCGGCTCTCTGGAACCATTCACTCCCCTGGTGGCCACCCCGGAGCGGGTAAGCTTCAGGAAACAGTTTCAGTATGAATCTTCCATTTCCCAATGGATCGCCGGCCACGGCCATATCGGCTCCACCATGCCCGATCCGGAACGCATCAGAAAAGTGCTGGATCAACTCTTCCCCATGGAAGATCCCGGCACTCCGGCCAACTGGCAAAAAGTAGCCGCCGCCTTGTCGGTGATCCGGCCCTTTACCATTATTTCGGGGGGTCCCGGCACGGGCAAAACCACCACGGTGGCTAACCTTCTGGCGCTGCACCTCCGCCTGGCGGATTCACCGCTTACCATCGCGCTCGCCGCGCCTACAGGGAAGGCTGCGGGAAGAATGGCCGAAGCCCTGCATCAGCAGCTGAACCGGATCGGCCTGAGTGATGCGGAGAGAGAGCAGATCCCCGAAGATGCAAGCACCCTCCACCGACTTCTGTCAAGGACGGAGGAGAGAGGGCTGCTGCCATCCGCCAGAAGGGAAACTCTCCCGTACGATCTGATTGTCGTCGATGAAGCGTCGATGATCGACCTTCAGCTGATGTACCGGCTGCTGGCCCATACCGGAGAGCAGACCCGTCTGATTCTTCTTGGTGACCGGAACCAGCTGGCATCTGTTGAGGCGGGTTCGGTCTTTTCCGATCTCTGCAGAAAACCTGATAACCGGTTCAGCAGGGAGTGTGCCGCACGGCTACGAGCGTCGGGAATTGAGTGGGAGCTCCCGGTGGCGGGTGAGGGGCGAAGCGGCGGGGAGGAGCCGGCGGAGAGCAAGAGCCGGGCCGGGGGTGAAGAGGCAGCTCAGCAGGAAATCTTTCCCAAAGCACATGTAAGATCAGAGGAGTTGGCCGATCAACCATCCTTCGGCAGGTCGCAACAGGGCGATCTGTTTAATGATGCGGTGGAGGGGGATCCTGTCGCCTCAGACTCCATTGTCTATCTCACCAAGAGCTACCGCTACCGGGAGGATAGCGGGATTGCGCACCTTTCTGAGGCGATCCTTGCGGGAGAGAGGCGCCGGGCAGAGGAGAGCTTTACCCGCTTTGCGGATCTGCATCATCACCCTTTTCGCTTTGAAAAAGTGGAGCTGCAGTTGCTTACCGATGAGATCCTCGATGCCTACTCCAGTGCATCGAAACTGCGATCTGCCGAAGAGCTTCTGCACTTCTGGAAGCGCACCATGCGCCTGACTGTTCTGCGCCAGGGCCCTCCCGGCTCGCAGTGGCTCAACCGCTTTGCAGAGCAGCAGATCATGTTAAAAAGGCCGGGCCTGGTGAGGCAGGGCTGGTATCACGGGCGGCCCTTTATCGTTACCCAGAACGACTACTCTCTGGGCATCTTCAACGGGGATACAGGGGTGGCGCTGCTCTCCTCCGGCGGCGAGCTGGAAGCCCATGTGGAGAGCGGGTCGGGAGTCAAAATCTTTTCGCCGGGCCAGCTGGCCCATATCGAGCCCGCCTACTTTCTGACCGTTCACAAGAGCCAGGGGTCGGAATTTGATCATGTCCAGCTGATACTGCCCCCCACGGATACTCCGATCCTGTCGCGTGAGCTGATCTACACAGCGATCAGCCGGGCCCGAAAATCGTTTACCCTGAGAGGGGAGATGAAGCTCTTTTTGAAGGGAGCCGGCAGGAAGACGATCCGGTTTACGGGGTTGTAAAAGGGGTCACATTTTTTCCAGGAAAATCCGTATTATTAAGGCTTGGAACTTTTCCAGAACTCATCGAACGCAGAGGGAAATCATCAAAAACCCTTGCAGACGCTATCTGCATCCGCTTTTAGACGGGGGAAGTCCGGCCACATTTAATCCCTTTTTAAACGACCTATATGACACAAAGTATCAGAAATATTGCCATCATCGCTCACGTAGACCACGGGAAAACCACCCTGGTTGACCAAATGCTGAAACAGAGCGGTACCTTCCGCGAGCATCAGCAGATAGACGACCGCGTGATGGATTCGGGAGATCTCGAGAAAGAGAGAGGCATTACGATCAACTCCAAGAACACCGCCGTCTTCTGGAAAGAGACAAAAATCAACATCTAAAACTCTTCTTGCAGCGCTGACGCGCGAGGTGCATGCCGGGCGCTACGAAAATGTCGGCAAGGGCGTATTCAAGGAGGAGTTCGTGACCTGCGGCGGCGTGCGACTCAAGGAGGTCAACTTCA
>CALKWT010000279.1 GCA_938003885.1 uncultured Balneolaceae bacterium
TGCCAATGTACAAGAACTCATTACCCGGATGCCCGGCTTTACAGTGGAGGATGGAGAGATCCAGGCACAGGGGGAGCAGATCGCGAGTGTGCTGGTGGATGGGGAGGAGTTTTTTGGGGAGGATGCCGCTCTCGCCCTTCAGAATCTGCCTGCAGAAATCGTAGCACAGATCGAAGTGTATGACCGCCAGAGTGATCAGGCTGAATTTACAGGGTTCCGGGACGGGAACACCCGCCGGACGGTAAATATCGTTACAAAAGATGGCATGAACCGAGGGCGTTTTGGCCGGGCTAATTCAGGATATGGATCTCAGACGAGATACTTAGCTGGAGGAAACTATAACCATTTCGACGGATCCCAGAGGATCTCTCTCGTGGGAATGAGTAATAATGTGAATCAGCAGAATTTTTCCAGTGAAGATCTGCTGGGGGTTGCAGAGGCATCCGGCGGGCGTGGGGGCCGGGGAGCCACAAGAAACTTCAGAGTAGGTGGCCAAAGCGGGATCAGTGCTGTCAATTCCGCAGGGCTCAACTTCATCAACAATTGGGATGATATCTGGAAGGTAAATGCCAGCTACTTTTTTAATATGTCGGATAACACCCATGATATGTACCGGGAGCGCCAATATCTGACTGGCTTTTCAGCTGATCAGCTATATGATGAAGATTCCTACAGCACGAGTGAGAATTACAATCACCGGTTCGATATGCGTCTGGAGTATAATATGGATGATAAAAGATCACTGATTATCAGTCCCAGAATGAGTTTTCAAAATCAGAATAATTTCAGTGATGTTCTGGGAATTACTTTCGACCAGAGTCAGATCCGACTCAACCAGGTGTTGCGTGAGAATAGCTCGGAGAACAAAAGTTATCATATCTCCGGGGATGTGCTTTACCGCCAGAGATTTGAGAAAAGGGGACGTACAATCTCCGCTTTTTTACGCACCAATATCAATGACAGGACCGGGTTCCGTAATCAATTTGATGAGAGTCATTACTATGATGGTGGTGAAAGCAGCTTAATTAATAATCAGCAAACCGATATTTTAACAGGTGGCTACACCCTCTCCGGAAACCTGACATTCACAGAGCCTGTGACTGAGAGTACACAACTCATGCTGAGTTACGAACCTTCTCTGAACAGAAACGAGTCGATACAGGATGTATTCCGGTTCGATGAAACTACCGGTGCCTACACGATCATCGATACTACTCTGACGAACCGCTATCAAAATCATCAGGTTGCCAACCGTGTCCGCGGGAGTTACCGCTTCAGCCGGGAGCGAGTGAATGCCAATGTCAGCTTTTCCTGGCAGCATACAGCAATGGATGGAGAGCAGACATTCCCTCAGCTTGCCGATATCAGGCAGACCTGGTCCAATATACTTCCCGACGCCTATGTTCAGCTTCAGCTGGCTCAGCGTTCCAATATACGGCTTTCCTATAATACCAATACGAGAACCCCCTCTGTGCGGCAGCTCCAGGATGTCATTGACAACTCCAATCCACTTCGGATGTCTACCGGTAATCCTAATCTGAATCAGCAGTTTTCCCACAACGTGTCTCTTCGGCTGCGGCACGCTGATCCGGAATCAGGGAGTTCCATTAATGCCTTTGTATCTGCGAGTATCACAGATAACTTTATCGGGAACCGGACCTTTACCGCGCAGAGGGATACACTTCTGCAAGATGAGATTGTCCTGGCAAGAGGAGCCCGCCTGGTGACACCTGAAAATATCGGCCAATCCCATAACATCCGGTTTAACATTTACAGGAGCAGGCCTGTTGATTTTCTGATGAGTAACCTGAATCTGAACGCGGGTGTTTCACTCAGCAGGCGGCCCTCTTATATAGACGAGGAGAAGAATTTGACGGACAATACCCGGCTTAGCAGCGGGATCACCGTGAGCAGCAATATTAGTGACCGAATCGATTTCCGTGTATCATACGATGCCAATTATAATATTGTCAGCAACTCTGTACGCCCCGAATTAGATAATAACTACTATTCGGGTAGAGTCCGTGGGTCGTTCAATCTGATGCCATGGGGAGGCTTGGTCATTGCAAGCGATTTTAATATGCGCCATTATGAGGGGCTTGGAGATGATTTTAATCAAAGCTCGATCTACTGGAATGGATCGCTGGGCTACAAATTTCTGGAAAATGAGGCTGCTGAAGTACGTGTGACACTTTTCGATATCCTGGGGCAGAATGATAATATTACCCGTTCCATCTCGGACGACTATATTGAGGATTACCGCTCCAACGTACTCACAAGGTATTTTATCATGACCTTCAGTTATAACTTCCGGGCGTTTGGCCGGTAAGGGCCAGGGAACAAGGACACTCCTTTAACCGGCGGCTTTTTGGTTGTTTCTATATCGTGGATTCCGAACGCAAGGAGAAGCGGCCGCCGGAGAACCTTCTGATTTAGTTTCGGACACGAGTTTTTGTTTTCAGCGGATAGGAGACAGCAGGGAGTCATTGGTTTTCAATGATAAACGTTCTGTCTGCACTGTTTGCTCTTCAAAAGCCTGGGGGTCAACTTTCCGCTTGCACCCCTCTTCAGTTTACCTGCCCCTGTATCTATATGAACTATAGAGAGAGTAAGATCGATGCCTGTTGTGATTTTTACAATATTGTGTTGCCTTACCGATCCCGAAACAGCCTGAAAGGGCATATCTCGAGGTGAGGCCGAACAATAAGAGATCTTCCATACCAGAAGTGGTTAATTATTTTGAATAGTCACAATTTTTCTCTTATTTAACAATTTGATTATCTAAAATTCATCTGGCTTGAGCAGGGTTCGAAAGGCTATTTAATCTTATGACCTTATATCTATGCGTTTGGACTGGAATCGTTCTGACCCGATAAGATCGGAAGAGAAGAAGATTTGGGCAGGTATTCGGGCAGGGGAGAGAAAAGAACTAAATGAACTTTTCCGGCGATACTACGATCACCTATTTAATTACAGTATCAGGATCATAGATGATGAGCAGGCGGTGAAGGATGCGATTCAAGAGCTTTTTATACGTTTGTGGGAACGTCGTGAATCTTTAGGGGACGCAAAGTCGATCGAAGCGTATCTGTTGTCATCCATCAGACGAATTTTATTGCGAACGAAAGAGAGCACACAGAAAAAAGCTGAATACAACCGGGCCTACATAGAGGAATTGCCGTTGGTGACTTTTGCTATGGAAGAGGTGCTCATCCAAAGTGAACTGCATCAACAGCAGAAAGAGAGCCTCCAAATTGCGATCCAATCCCTTAACAACCGCCAAAAGGAAGCGCTATTTCTCCGTTATTACCACGGCTTGACAAGTAGCGAGATCTCGATGGTGATGGGTGTGAACGCGCAGAGCGTCCGGAACCATCTTGCAAGAGCTATTGCCAGTCTACGGGTATATCTCAAAGATAAAAATCAGAAGACGATCCACTCTTTATCTTTCTGAGCAATTCTGAGTGCGGCTTTATCTAAGCCTGCCTCTGTCCTCCGGGTATCCACTGGCCAATACACGGGGTTACGACTCCCTTTCAGATAGAATAAAAAGGAGCAGGTGAAAACCTGAATCGTGATAAGGCTTCCTCATGCATGCAGGGTACCCTTTCAGTTCTAGTTACCTGTCAGACATACCCGCCAGTGAGAGACGTCACCTCTCCTCAACATCTGCCAACTCATCAAGCCAGTGCCCGCTTCTCTGTAGCTGGCTTGTGAATCCTGACTCTGAAACTACACCAAGGCTCTAGCAACAGAAGAGAGAATAAAAATTTTTCAGATAAAATGAGTACACCCCGTTTTGGCATGTTTCTTACTGGATAGATAACCAGCCCCAACAAATGGAAAGGGGCACAACCAAATATTTTCAGGTGATAGACAAAAACAAAAAAATAGGGGAGTTGCTGGCAAATGACTCCTTTATCCGCTGGATAGAGGGTACTGCTTCATCTGATGAACTGTTGTATTGGCAGGACCTTGTGGAAGAGAACTCTGGCATGTCGCAGTTAATTGAGGAGGCCCGTTTTCTGCATCAGCAACTACGTTTTGGGGCAGAAGAGAGAGATGACCTTGAAAAGGTGCTCTTCAGACTCAATCAGGCTTTGGATAACCGCCAAATCGATTTCGAACGAGGGATATCGGATCCAGCAGGTAAAGGAGATCACTCCCGAAAAGTGAACAGACGAATACATACCCTGCACCGCAAGAGGAGGAGTTTTTCGATCCTGTCTGCAGCTGCGATCCTGATTGCAGGGATGATGATCTCCGGAATGGTATACTTCCTGGTATCAGGAAGCGTCACTGAAATGAATACTCAGGTTGCAGAGGTTCGTACAGAAAGAGTAGAA
>CALKWT010000280.1 GCA_938003885.1 uncultured Balneolaceae bacterium
CAGATATCGCACCTTTCGCAGACCCGATAATACACCAATCTGCGTTTGTGTTAAACGTAAGATTAAACACCAGCTCACCACTTGATGTTCCGAAGACTCCCATCGAGCCCAGGCCAGGTCGGCCAATACCAATGCTCACCCGGGGTGCATCAAAATCGAAACCCATGCCAGACGTGTTAGACGCTTCAAAGCTTAAGTCAGGCCCGCTTATCGACAGGTTTTTAAACGCACCCTGAGCCGCAAATGCACCGTCGGGATTCCTTCCGACTGCAACATCAGTAACTGCTGAAAATCCCGCAGTAGCTGCAAGTTTTGCATCTGCCCGGGTAATAGAGGATCGGATTTGAAATCTTGTACCCACGGCTATAAATGCAGGTATAGGCCCGATGCTAAAAGGGAACACAAGGCTGGCCTCCGGGGTAATTGTAACCGCACCTCTTGTTCCGGAGAGTGAGACAGTGCCTTCAATATCCATGTTGATATCATTGAAGAAGACACCGATAGCGGGGTCCGGATCTTCACTATCGGGAGATATCCGGATCGTCCCGTCCGCTGAGAGCCCGGATATAACTCCCTTGAGAGCTGCCTCCAGTCCTCCTGTGTTCGTCGATACGTTCATGGTGATGGAGCCGCCTCTGTCTGCTGCCATTGTGAAATCATAGCCATCGGATCCGGTCGAAAATTCAACCCCATCCTCGGTGATATGGATTGGGGGACTTTTAGCGAACAGGCCGAATTGGGGATCCCCACCCATTTTAGGCCGCTGAGTTGTGGGCGCAATTCCGATAGCCCTCCCTGAGGCTCCGGCTGTGAGATCGTGCCGAAACTGTATATCGGCTTCAGCAATTGCATCAGAAAACCGGGCCCATTCCGTGGTGACATCTACAAAATTTCCCCGGTCCTGTATGGAAATAATATTGAAGATACCGAGTTGCGGCCATACCACGAGGTCTCCTGCTTCCAGGCCATTAAGCAGAGGTGAGTCAGCTGCGATCGTGTAGACTCCGTTCTGACTCATAAGATCCTGAACGTCATTCAACACATCTTCTTCTTGTGCCAGTATAACTCCCGGTTCCCATTCTACATCAAAAACCACATGATCTGCCTGCTCAATCGCACCCAGCGACTCAACGGGGGGACCGACATCATGATCAATATCGTCCACCGAACCGACACCACCATCGGTACAACTTGCTATAAAGTTGAATAGAAAAAAAGAAAGAAAGATTAAGAGATTTTTTTTCATCGTACGAATTTTGTCAGCTTTTAAGGAAAAGAAGTCTGTTTTAATGACTTCTAAGATAACAAGTATCCAATTTTATTGGTTATGGGGTCCCATATCGGGAGGCCGGCTGACTTCTAATACGTAATCTGGCTCAAAACCTATCATGTAATTTAAAGTTACTACTGGAAAACCTGGTAAAACGTCCTGATCCCATGATTATTTATATCGTCAGGTGAGCGGTGAAACTCCGGGATTTATAAAAACAACCATTTACCCCATATGGAATGGTGATTAAAGAGCGGGGGGAATTCGTGGGATTAGAAAACTATTTTATAAAATTTCTAAAAAATAAGACGGGATATGTAGCGTAAAATACTTGTGGTTTATTCAATAATATAAAGATAATAGCCTAGTTACACTTTATACAAGTATATTCATTTAGCTGTGGGTATTATATATGATTTTTTACATTTTAAAATATAGCATTCTTGCCGATGCCTCATTTGTAGCCGAAAATAAGGAGTCAGATATTTCCGGCTACCTGAATGGGGGTACGTTCCAATTGAAGATAGTATGACAGAATCGATTGATTCGATTGCGAGACAGCTGTCTGCTTCCTCAATCGGTCAACCAGCGGTATACCAGGCCGACGTATGTCCTGCCCTGTTTTGGTTGAGTCATCCGAATGGAAAATTCTGCAGTTACAGAACTGCGGAATTACTTCACATATACTGTTTTTATATTTACAAACTCCTTAATTCCGAGTGGGGAAAGTTCACGCCCATATCCACTCATCTTGATCCCGCCAAATGGCAGCCGTGGATCAGACCGTACATACTCATTTACAAAGCAGCAACCCGCCTCGAGTTTTTCAGCTGCAATTTTTCGTCCTTTATCTACATCTTTTGTGAAAATAGCTGCACCGAGGCCATATCTTGAATCATTGGCCAGTTTAATAGCATGGTCCTCATTGTCTGCGGTGATGATCGCTGCAACCGGCCCGAAAATCTCCTCATCAAAAGCGGGCATTCCTTTTTTTACTCCGGTAAGCACCGTAGGGGGATACCATGCACCCGGCTGATTCGGGATGGTTCCTCCCAGCACACATTCAGCACCGGCCCGGACACTCGCTTTGACCTGCTCGTGAACCTCATCCCGCAGATCTTCCCGCGCCATAGGCCCGAGATTGGTGCTGCTACCCGAGGGATCACCCATCTGGTAGGTCTTGATCTGTTTAATAAAGAGTTGTGTAAACTCTTTGATGACCTCTTTCTCCACGATAAATCTTTTGGCTGCGATACAGCTTTGGCCGGCATTGATCATTCGGCTGTCTGCACAGCTCCTGGCGGCCTGCTCAAGATCAGCATCTGCCAGAACAATATATGGATCACTTCCGCCCAGCTCGAGAACTGTTTTTTTAATCATCTCTCCCGCTTTTCTTGCCACGGCACTTCCTGCGTTTTCACTTCCGGTAAGAGTAGCAGCTTTCACAGCGGGATGTTCCAGGATAGAATCAATCTTCTCACTGCCGATAAGGAGTGTCTGAAATACTCCTTTCGGATAACCGGCATCGAGAAATAACTTTTCAATGGCCATGGCGCATTGGGGGACATTGGATGCATGTTTCAGAAGGCTGGTATTTCCTGCCATGGTGGCTGGTGCGGCAAAGCGGAGTACTTGCCAGAAAGGGAAGTTCCACGGCATAACCGCAAGGATAACACCCAGGGGGTTGTACGTGATGAAGCTTTCTGATGCATCGGACTCCATCGGCTGCTCAGAAAGAAACTCTGCGGCATTCTCCGCATAGTAATCACAAACAAGCGCACATTTCTCAATTTCGGCAATGCCATCCTTCACTGGTTTTCCCATTTCGAGAGTCATGGTTTCTGCCAGTTCCTCTTTTCGCTCCCGAAGCAGTTCACCAAGCTTTGTAAGAAGTTTCGAGCGGTCATAAAACGACCTTTGTTTCCACTCTTTGAAAGTCTTGTCAGCAAGCTCAATCGCTTCACTGATCTCTTCATCTGTCTGCTGTTTTATACTCTTAATGGGTTTACCGGTGGCAGGGTTGATGATCTCATAAGTCATGAATGATTCCTCCAGAAGTTCTCCAGTTTATCAGTTAATTCATTATTTACATGGTTGGATATCGGTACTTCAATCAGACAAAGTTCCTCTGTATCGAGTGCTTTTTTTAATACAGTACGTAACTCACTCAAAGATTCCGGACGGTACCCCGGGATGCCAAAAGATTCACTGTATTTTTTGAAATCCGGATTTTGAATTCTTGTACTCACGGACCGCTGTCTGTGCTGCTGCTGTTTCCAGCTGATCAAACCGTAATCATTGTCGTTGAAAACGATGTTAATATAGGAAGTACCGAGCCGTTTTGCTGTTTCCAGCTCCTGGCTGTTCATTAGAAATCCGCCATCTCCCATGACCGACACAAGCTGGCGGCCTTTATCGTGCAGCCTGGCCGCAATCCCGCCCGGCAAAGCGATGCCCATGCTCGCCATACCGTTGCTGATGATACATCCGTTCGGGCAGTAGGTGGGATAGTTTCGTGCGACCCACATCTTATGAGTACCTACATCACTGATAAGCAGAGCATCATCCTCCAGAAGATCTCTCAGTTCCAGCAGGGTTCCGGGGACGGTAAATGGCTCGTTCTCTTTCAAACGGTAACTGAGAATATCTTCCTGAATTCGTTTTCTGATGGGTTGATACCAATCATCATACGCTTTCTCAGACTCTTTAAGTCTGCTATTCAGCTCCCATAGAGCGTCTGAGATGTCTCCGACTACTTCAACCTTGGGGAGATAGTGCGTATAGACTTCGGCCGGATAGAAATCAATATGAACAATAGGTTTGTCTCCATCGGGATTCCAGCGCTGTGGCGGATACTCGGCGATGTCATAACCAACAGCCAGAATCAGATCACTCTCCTCAACCGCCTCCAGGACATAATCTTTAAAGCCGAGCCCGATGCTGAATAGAGATTGTTTATATCTATCGGATACAGCGCCTTTTCCCATAAAGGTAGATACAGCAGGGATGTTAAAACGGGTTGCGAATTCAGTAAGATGTTTGCTGGCCAGCTTTCGGATGGCCCCATTGCCTGCAAGGATCAGCGGCTTCTTTGCAGAAGAGAGCAGGTCTATCGTCTTCTCAATAGTTTTGTAATCCGATCCGGGACGACGTACACGTTTCGGAGGTATCGGATCCAGTCCGGCAGGAACCTCCATTTTTGCAACATCCTCTGACAACTCGATATGCGTGGCACCCGGCTTTTCCAGTTCGGCAATTTTAAACGCTTTTCGCACCACTTCTGTCACAACTTCGGGTGATGCGATATGGCTGTTCCATTTAGTGATAGGGCGGAACATCTGGATCACATTGATATTCTGATGGCTCTCATTGTGAAGCCTGTCGAGGCCGCCCTGGGCTGTTATTGCGACCAGTGGGGCTTTATCCAGGTTGGCGTCTGCCACACCCGTGATCAGGTTGGTGGCTCCGGGTCCGAGTGTTCCAAGACACACTCCAGCTCTCCCCGTCAGACGGCCCCAAACATTTGCTATAAAGGCGGCCCCCTGTTCATGCCGGCAGGGAACAAATTCTATGGAGGAGGGCTCAATCGCAAAAAGGAGATCTTCATTCTCTTCTCCCGGCACACCGAAAATATGGGTGACTCCTTCAGTTTCAAGGCATTGTACAAGAAGTTCAGCTACATTCATGGTAGTGGTTTCATTTCGGGTGAAGATTTCAGATTTTCAAATTCAACAGACCAGCATTTGTTTAGGTTTTCATAACAGAGTATCGATCAGATTCGTTTGACTCAATCCAATATATTATAGGGTGAATGGAACTCCTCGTTCCATAATGACGATAATTAAAGGGTGTTCTATACATTCTACTCTTTGATGAAGCCTCTAATTTAATGTGAACTATTAACACACAAAGTATGGCCAAAAAAGTTTTAACCACTGTAATCTGTACGCTGGCACTGGTACTAT
This sequence comes from uncultured Balneolaceae bacterium, assembly GCA_938003885.1. Taxonomy (GTDB): domain Bacteria; phylum Bacteroidota; class Rhodothermia; order Balneolales; family Balneolaceae; genus Rhodohalobacter. The sequence goes on from CALKWT010000280.1 coordinate 5,236, forward strand.
GGGGCTCTCCCGACGATGCCACCGGACAATCTTATCGATGGTTACCCCTGGAGGGAGAGGGGACTCCTCAGGCGCGCCATGAAAATGCACTCGTTCGGGCGGGTGATCAATTTATTCTCCTTGGCGGAAGGGGGATGAAGACGATGGATATTTACAATACCGGAACCGGGGAGTGGTCACACGGTGCACAGCCGCCATTTGAGATTCATCACATACAGGCCGTGACGGTTGACGGACTGGTCTATGTGGTGGGTGCATTATCGGGCGGATGGCCTCATGAAACACCGCTACCCAATATCTTAATTTATGATCCTGTAGTCGATAGATGGGCGATTGGCCCCGAAATTCCGCAGGATCGCCGGCGCGGTGCATCCGGTGCTGTGGTATATCAGGATAAAATTTACATTGTTTGCGGAATCATCGACGGGCACAGCTCCGGATGGGTGAACTGGCTGGATGAGTTTGATCCGGCGACCAATAAATGGACGGTTCTGCCGGATGCCCCCCGGAGCCGGGATCACCTGCATGCCGAGGTGTCAGGGGATCGCCTTTATGTAGTTGGCGGGCGTAAATCGGGGTATCAGGGGCAAGGATTTGAAGCGACGGTTAAAGAGACGGATGTTTATGATTTTACAACCGGAGAGTGGAGGGAACTCCCATCACCTGAAGGGGATATTCCAACCGAACGGGCCGGAACAGCTGCTGCGGTACACAATGGGAACCTGCTGATTATCGGCGGGGAGAGCGGAAGCCAGCAGGCCGCACACAGCGAAGTTGAAATGCTGGATACCGCTACAGAAACGTGGAGCACACTGGATCCGCTGATCCGGGGGCGCCATGGAACCCAGGCGATCTCATTTGATAACATAGTGGTGATTGGTGCGGGGAGCGGGAACAGAGGTGGCGGGCCCGAACTTACCTCGTTTGAAATCCTTGCTGACAATGAAACTCCGGAGCTTTCATTTGAACCATTAACCCCTTCCAGGCTAACCGTTTCTTCAGATAAAATTCACTTTTCAAACAATGGAACAGAAGAGCTGATCTTGCGAAGCCAGGATGGTAATAAGGCTACACTGATTTCATACATTCAGCTTGATAATTCCAACGGGTATGAACTCAATGTAGCTGTAGAAGCTCCTTTTGTACTTTCACCCGGCCAGCAACTGCCCATCGAAATTAGCTGGAACGGGTCGGGCGAGACGGCACAGCAATCAGAAGCCACGCTTTTAATTAAGGAGCTGGGCGGCTCTGAGCCGTTGCGCGTGCGTCTGAGTGCGGGAGATTAAAATGGGGATTTCATGGTAGGAGGGAAAAAGCCTGTGCCTCCCTATGCTGAGGGGATTATATAAACATCATCAAATATTTCCCAACTTTCATTATCCTCAATTATATTGAGATGAGCTCTAACCCAGTAATGTGAATTTATGATTGTTGCTATCGCAACAATCGGTATTGAAAGATGCTAATCGAATACATTTTTTTTGAAACGTTGATCATAATCCAAAACACAACCTGGACAACCAGGCTTGCGCAGATGATTTTATTCGCTTATTTCTATGTATGAAAAATGGAATAAAATTAAGTAGTTCTATTTATTCGCGCTCAGGAAAAGATGGGGTAACTCTCTGTTCTCGAAAGTATTTGTTCATTATTTAGGAATTTATTGCAAATATTTTAATAAGTTCGTAACTAAGTAAGATGATAAATGACAACTGTTTATCTTTAATTAAAGGTGGCAGGCCTTTAGTAAAATTTAATATAGAAACTGGATGGAAAAAAAATAATTGCAATTAAATCATAGAATGAATACGATATTTGAAGGCTTTTACGGAACCTGAATTTGGTTCTGTTTTTAATCTTCTTTTGATGCCGCTGCGTTGGGCGAGGAAAGAAGGGGTAGAGTATTCGATACATTTTCTGAGTTGTAAAAACCTCCTGTTTGTATCATGAGACGGTTCACTGCTTTTGAAATAAAAGCACCGTTGAACGGAGTTTATTCATCACCCTGTGCCAGATACAAACCAATACTAAACATCAACTAAACATTACATAACATGAAAACATCTATTAAGGGGAGTCTCTCTCTCTCTCTCTCTTTGTTTTGATTCTGATTTCAGTTGCGTGTGACAGCACGATAACTGACACCAAGATCAATGAGAACAAAGAAGAAATCATTGCATCAGATAAGCTAAAGGATTTGGATCTGAGTGCCTTGCTGGAAGCAAACGGAAGCAACATTCAGGATTTGATTACCATGAAAGGAGAACGAACAGAGTTTCATCCGGACTCTTTGCGAGCCTGGGCGGAACGTTCTCGTAAAGAGATGACGAATTCAGAAGTTCAACTAATGAACTCGCCGGCGGACTTGCCATGTGTCATATTACCGGACGGCAGTGAAGAGTGTCATGATGGACCTCCTATACATCCCGATCCGGGAGACCCTGATCCAGGCGATCCTACGCCTCCTTGCGCAGGAAATCCATTTAATGATATGGGTTTATTTGTAAGCAACGAGATTTTTGTAAATCCTGCAAATATCGCTGAAATCATTTTCTTGGTAACAACCGGTGCCAGCAAGTCCATTACCGAAATATGGGTGGGGGCAATGGCTTATGTGGATGGCACTCAATTTTTTGGGGATCTCTATTGGGAGTACAATTCAGATTTTGCAGCCATCGGTGTCGCACTATTTAATCATCCTTCCTATAGTCTGTTTGAACTGGAGGGAATTCATCAGTGGAATGAAGAAGACTGTATAGGAGATAAATACTCGGTGTTTGACTATACCTATACCCGGATAACAAAGTAATTGGTTCGATTTATCCGGCATTACTATTGTCGGGTAAATATTTTGCTATAAAACACATACCATTTCTAACTCAATGTGACTAATTTATGAGAAATATATACCTGTCAGTATTTGCATTATTTATTTTTTCAGGACTGTTGTTTAGCAACTGCAACAGCTCTGTTAATGATGGGGGGAAAGAAGTTGAAGACCTTTCATGTATTGTAGAGGGGGTAAACGCAGTAGACGGCTACATCTCAGCCTGGGAGCGTTGCACCAGAAATGCTGCCGAGGATTTGCACCGCATTACCCTGCGATCCTTGGACGGCGATGTGCAGGTTCAGGTGTCAGACACCCTCTACAGCGCCTATAGCCCGCTGATCTGGGAAAACGCTGGGCACCTGATGGTAATGTATGCGGAGAACAGGGACATGGATTCTCAGCAAATCGTGCACCATGCCCATCGGATTGAGATGAAAACATATACACTCGGCGGGGAACTGGTTTCCGGGGAAACCCTGATGGAAGCGAGGCCCGGTACGTTTGGTACGTTTCAGATGCCTTTTGGCAAGGTGGAACGCACTCCAAACTCAACGCTGGTCTATTGGTCTGATAACGAGGTGGAAAGCGTGTCGAGAACAGCACATCTGTTTGAGATCGAAAACGGAAAGGTCACTGCCAGCCAATATCTGACAGGGACTCGTGCGATGAGTACGCCTCATGCCATTCAGGACACTGATCGCTATATATTCACATTTATGGCTAGTCTGAGTCCGCATGAAATCGAAGAGGATGGTGTAGAAACCGATAGGAATAGCATTTTTCTGGTGGAAACGGATGCGCAGTTTCAGCCTCTCAGTGAAGAAATAGTTATTAATATGGGGGGAGATTCAGACTGGGGCGTGCGACCAGCTGTTTCAAAATTGGGTGACAACTACGCTGTGGTATTTTTGTCCAATAATAGCCCGTCAGCCTCCCTGGCACGTCTCAATATCCGGATTTACGATCCAGAAACGAAATCCGTTATTCATTCAGAAACGGATGATCACTATACCTACCTCACCCATCAGATCGTATCAGATGCCGAAGGAAACCTGTTGGTTTTCTATACAGAAGCCGACATGGGGTATTCCGCAGGAGCCTACAACCTGCGGGTAAAAACCATGGAGCAAGGGAGTCTGCAAACCAACGATCAATTTGTGATGAGCCTGACCAACCCCAACTTCTTCATTGAAAAGCTCGAAGGCAATCTAGTCCGGCTCTATCACGGCGGAACGTCAAGCGGCGAACCCGTTTCGGCCAGGCAACTGAATTTGGCTTCGCTTGGGAATTGATTCCCGATTTTCATCACAAAAATGAAATTACCTTCTCTTCATAAATACGGAGGGAAGGATTTTTTGAACTACCGACATTATGAAATGCATGACTATTTCCGCATAGGTCAAGAAAAGTTCTCATAAGTTTCTCTGATTTTTGCGATGAACTGGAAGCATATGCGTACGATCTCGGCTTTTCAAGTAAAGTGGACATTGCCTGCTTGATGGACGCATCATAACAGAATACCTGCCTAAAAGTGTGTCCGCAGGGCAGACTCATAACGTTTTCTTTTGACCAGGAATGAGACTATTTTATTTAGAAACTAGCCACACATTTTTATGGATCATGTACACCTTTATTGAGAAAATTCCCCCGGTCGATGATTTTCTTCGGCTGAGAAAAGTATCTGGTTTGACACCGCGTCCGAGGGCGGCTGCAGAAAAGGCTCTTCCAAACAGCTTATATGGTGTTTATGTGAAAACCGGAGAGCAAATTGTGGGAATGGGACGTGTAGTTGGTGATGGTGCATTGAATTTCGAGATTGTGGATGTAGCTGTCGATCCAGACCATCAAGGTGAAGGGCTTGGTAGGGGAATCATAGAAAAGATCATGAACTATCTGGAGAACCATGCCCCGAAAGGTTCTATGATTTCATTGATGGCCGATGTCCCCGGTTTTTATGAGAAATTTGGCTTTCAGTACATGCGCCCGGGAAGTGAAGGGATGTATAGGGTCCAAAAATAGCGTCTGTTTCTCATGAGGGTATGAAAATCGAGGGAGTTTATCCGTTTATTTAAGCTTCGTTATACAGATAAAATATATAATCGGTTGGAACTCCTGCGTGACCCTGCTGGCGCAGCATCGCTGTGATATTGCCGCGGTGATAGGTACCGTGGTTTACAACATGGCTTATTAACTGGGATACTGATGTGGTAACGTCTCCATATCGCGGATGATGGATTGTCATATCCACATCCGGATCGGGATGATTGGCCAGGAACTCTTCAAATTGTTCGTTGAGATCGCTGTAAATGATTTCTGTATCCGCTAATGTTTTATTGTCGCTGTTTTCTTTGAGGAGCTGGATCTTTTCCATGGTTTTGGAAAAATCATCACCCGACATGACACTCAGCCACATTCCATCCGTTTGATAGATGTGCTGAAGAACAGCCTGAACAGAAGGGAAAACACTTTTTAATTCCCGGCTGTAAACCTCCGCCGGCAGCTCTTTCAGATGGCTGAAGATCTCGTTGTTTGCCCATTTGTGGTAGTTGTATAGTTGAGAGGAGGAATGTTTCATAGAAGGTTCAATTTATCGTTCCCAAAAGTAGGGCGGTTCTATATCCAGAGAACGCAGATAAACATAGCCCTGTCCGCGATGGTGAACTTCATTTTCAATAAAATAAAGAAGATGCCACCAAACGTACCCCTGGTACTGTCCGAAGGCGGTGTCGGTTTCCTGGAATCGGTTTTTTGGAATCTGATTCCACCAAAGATTGATTTGTTCGGTACTCCAGTCCCAGAGCGCCAGCAGTTCTTCTTTCGTTTCGGGTGAGGGTTTAAGACCTTCTGTTTCAAAATCACCAAACTCATTCCACTTTCCTGTAGCGATTCCTTTAGCTCCCGGCGCAGCGATGTAAATCATCTCCATTATCAGTTCCGAAAACGGACGCATATCGCCCAGAGAGTAAGTAAAAAGTTTATCGTTCGAAAAAGTTTCGATTGTTCGGCGGGTTAAATTTCGATGTCCCTGCCAGTGAGCGAGTGCTTGTTCGGTTGTGAGTATGAATTCAGGTGTTGCAATATCCATGATTTATAACATTTGGTTTATCGGTTGATATCAATGTAAACACAGCTATCGCCCAGTTTTTCTCCTGAAAATGTAAACTCATGAAACCGATCAAGCCGAAACATCCGGTAATCTTGTCTCAGCCGGCACCACGCTGCCAGATACCAATGATTTTCTTTGAGCAGCAATCCCAGTGGTTCAACCTGACGAGTGATTTTTTCCTGTTTGTATGGAGATTCATAACAGATTTTGATCACTTCTTTCTGAAAAATGGCGTTCTGCATCCATAGAAAAATCTGATCATCCGTCTGCGACCGATGTTCATTATGCTCATAACGTGCCTGAATGGATTTGTCCAGGATTTCGACGTATTCACGATCTTCAGAGGGGAGAACAGACCGTATTTTCTCAAGTGCAGAAAGAAAAGCTTTGCTTATGTTTGTATGATTCCACTTCTGCATCATCCGTTCTCCTGCAAGCAGGGCAGCGGCCTCATTTCTGTTTAGCATCACAGGCGGCAGGTGATACCCTTTTACGATAAAGTATCCTTTTTGAGGCTCATTGCCAATCGGCACGCCAGCTTCCTGCAAAGCGGCCAGATCTCTGTAAACAGTTCGGGTACTCAAACTATACCGTTCTGAAAGTTCATCAACAGTGACAAATTTCCTTCCCTGTAAAAAAATAATGATGGCCGTAAGGCGGTCGATCCGGTTCATAAATATGAAGGGTTTTCAATAAGCTTTGGAAAGCGGTTATGTCATGAGAAAAAAGTGACAATTTATCGGTGGACTTGCACATGAAACAGATTTACTTTG
>CALKWT010000281.1 GCA_938003885.1 uncultured Balneolaceae bacterium
CGAATAACAGTGAGACGATCTTTTTCCTTGTTCTTTAATGCTTGTTTCATATCTGTCCCCCAGGGTGACCATATAGGAGATGCCCGCATCGACTCCGAAACCGTACCCCGCAGGATTGAGCAGATTTCTTCGGGTCAGTCCCGGAACGTAGCGGCCCACTGCGATATCATTGGCAAACTCAGCCATATAGCCGGATGCTCTCTGATTAAATTGAAAGGTGGAAGACCAGTGATGGGCCAGCTGATCATAGTGGATCTGTTCATCTGCATAGACTTCTGTATAGCCGGCTGCAATCAGAAATTTTGGAGTGATACCGACGACAAACTGGGAGAGGTCGGACAGCATCCCGCTCAGATAGGTGAGCGGCTCGGCGGTGGTAAAGGAGAGCTCATGAAAAACCTGGGACTTCTGGTAGAAGGATCGGTTGATTGCGCTGTAATCCCCGTTTTGGGCTCCTTCCAGGGAAAAAAGGCCCCGGCCGATCTCGAACCGGCTGGCGTAGCGTGTTTTCAAAGAGAGGGCGTAGCTGCGGCGGTTGCCGTGCCAGCGGATGTCGATCCAGTTCATTTCAGCCTGATTAAAAAAGCGGGCAGTGCTGTTGCTGCCAAAATGATCCCGCAAAATCGTCTCCCGCCCTGCAGGGGTAAGGAGCTCCGATTCCAGCCCGGTATTTCTCCAGTAACGGGTATCGTAGAGCCGGTCCAGATGTTGGGAGACCGAACCGGCCGGCTGAGGGGTGTAACTCAGGTATCCTCCCTGAAGAATGCCGATCCGGGCGGTAAAGAGCCGGTCCTGGACATAGAGGTTCTGCGGCCAGCTCAGATCCTGGTAGAGGGAGTTGCCTCCTCTTGTCAGGGAGATATTTTGTGCCTGGAGGCCGGGAGCGGCCAGCCATCCCGCTGAAACCAGGTAAAAGAGCATCCGAAGATAATATGTCACTCTGAACTTCACGCTCCGTTGTCGATAATGGAAAGTCTGGCTGCCCGAAGCATGAGGGTCTTTTGGCCGCGATCCTTGAAAAAGACCACAACACGGGTGTCCCTGCCCGAGCCGCTGCGCTGAATAATCTTGCCCGGCCCGAAAGCGGGATGCATCACAATGGCTCCGGTGGTAAATGGGTCGTCATCATACTCGTAGGTATAGGTGCTTTGGGAAACAGGTTTGGGAGTCCGGAGCGGTTTCTTCCAGTCGTACTCCACCCGGTAGCCCGATCCGCTGGTTCTCTCTGCGGAGTCTTCCTCCCCGTCGGTACGGGAACGCTGCTGAATTGTGGCACCGCTCTCCGTACGAACCACACCCGGATCGATTTCGTCGAGAAAGCGCGAGCGCATCTGCCGCTGCTCCTCTCCAAACTTGAAACGGAGTTTGCTGAAACTGAAAAAAAGCTGTTTTTCTGCCCGTGTAATCGCCACATAGAAGAGGCGTCTCTCTTCTTCAATATTGGCATCTTCGCCATCCCTGGCACCCATGGGGAAGAGGTTCTCTTCCAGCCCCACGATAAATACCACCGGAAACTCCAGGCCTTTCGAGGCGTGCACGGTCATCAGAGTGACGGCCGGCTTGTTTTCGTCATATTTGTCGGTATCGGTAATCAGGGTGATCTCCTGCAGGAAATTTGCCAGCTTCGGATTTCGTGTGCTCCGCTCGTAATAGGCAATCGCATTCTGGAGCTCCAGAACGTTATCCCGCCGGGTGAGCGATTGCGCACTGTTCTCCTCCACAAGGGATTTCAGGTAGCCGCTCTGATCCAGCATCTTTTTGGTCACTTCCAGGATCGACGAACCGTTTTCAAGCTCTCTTCGAAGATTCTCAATCATCGCGACAAAGTCAGCAATCCTCGCCTTGGCAGGCTTATAGAGCTCTACGGTCTCCACATTCTTGATTATATTCCAGATACGTTTATTCTCCTCGCGACCCTTTCGGAGAATATCGTTCATCGTTTTATTCCCGATTCCCCGGCTCGGCTCGTTGATAATCCGCAAAAGAGCCTGCTCATCCTCCGGGTTTACCAGAAGCGTCAGATAGGCCAGAACATCTTTCACCTCTTTTCTCTGATAGAAGGAGAGGCCGCCCACCAGCTGATAGGGCACACCCTTGCGCCGAAGCGCCTCCTCAAAAATCCGGCTCTGATAGTTGGTGCGATAGAGGATCGCAAAATCATTTTCCAGGTAGCCGTGCCTCATCTTGTGGTTATGGATGTGGCTGACCACACGGTTGGCTTCATCCCGTTCATCGAAATTCTCCAGGAGGGTGATGGTATCGCCTTCGCTGTTATCGGTCCAGAGCGTTTTATCGAGCTGGGATGTGTTCTTTTTGATGATGGAATCGGCCGCCTGAAGGATATACTTGGTGGAACGATAGTTCTGTTCCAGAGGTATCTGGACAGCATCTTCATAGTCCGATTTAAAATTGAGAATATTGGAGATATCGGCTCCCCGGAAGGAGTAGATACTCTGGGCGTCGTCCCCGACCACACAGATATTTTCATACTTCTGTGCCAGCAGGCGCGTCACTTTATACTGTGCGTGATTGGTATCCTGATACTCATCAATCAGGATATAACGGAACTTGTCCTGATACTTTTCAAGAACATCGGGATGCTCTGTGAACAGCTGAACCGGTTTGATAAGAAGATCATCAAAATCCATGGCGTTGGTTTGAATAAGCCGGTTGTGGTAATACTCATACACCCGTGCGGTGATATCATCCAGCGTACTATGGGAGGCCACCTGGCTGTATTGATCCGGCAGAATGAGCTGATTCTTGGCATCACTAATCTTCCTGTGGATCGTTTTGGGTTTGATCTCTTTGGGATCGTACCCCAGCTCTTTCAGGATCAGCTTGATGGCGTTCTCAGAGTCGCTGGTGTCGTAGATCGAGAAATTGGAGGTAAACCCGATCTTTTCAGCTTCAAAACGTAATATCTTAGAAAATACAGAGTGAAAAGTTCCCATCCATAGCCCCGAAGCTTTCTCACCGATCAGCTCCTGAATTCGGGTCTGCATCTCCCGGGCAGCCTTGTTGGTAAAGGTGAGAGCAAGGATCTGATGGGGCAGGGCGTGATGTTGCTGCAGAAGGTAGGCGATCCGGTAGGTCAGCACCCGGGTTTTACCACTGCCCGCACCGGCCACAATGAGGAGCGGCCCCCCGACATGGGTCACGGCTTTGCGTTGCTGCTCGTTGAGCCCTCTCAGAAAGTCGGGGTTTGCGGAGGGGGTGTTCTGAGCCTTCTGAAGTGTAAATTTCTGCATGAAAGCGTGTGTAAAGCCTTTACTTGGATGTTCCTGATAATGATTAACGGCAGAGTTGTCCAGAGAGAGATGTTCCGGCTAAGGGGAATGCGTCTCTGAAACCTGTGGATGCCGGGCGGTGTCTGATAAAATAAAAAGCCCTGCCGGAAGAATCCTCAGGGCCTGGTAATAATATAACGTTTTAAAAGTGCCTGATCAGAGAATTTTGTTAAAAATTCAGGCACCTTCAAAAACGTTGTTCAACGATAAGGAAGACGGATTACCGCTCGGAGATGGGAACCCACTCCAGATTTTTTTCTCCGGTGTAGAGGGCACGTGGCCGGATGAGACGGTTGTTCTCTTTCTGCTCGAAGAAGTGAGCTGTCCATCCGGAGATACGGCTCATGGAGAAAATACAGGTGTAGAGATCAGGCTGAATGCCGATCGAGTAGTAAACCGTAGCTGAGAAGAAGTCGACATTCGGATCGATATTCTTCTCCTCTTTCATGGTTTGAAGCATCTTTTCCGACCAGTCATACAGGTATTCGTGACCGGTCTCTTCGGAAAGCGCTTTTGACATTTTACGAAGATGAACCGCTCTCGGGTCGAAGGTTTTGTATACCCGGTGGCCAAAGCCCATCAGCTTCTCTTTGCGGGCCAGCTTATCTTTAGTGAACTTTACCGGGTCGGCATTTTCACCCTCTTCTTTCAGAGTAAGAAGGGTATTCATGACCGCAGTGTTTGCACCTCCGTGGAGCGGGCCTTTAAGAGCTCCGATTGCTCCTGTGATGGCCGAGTACATATCCGATTCGGTTGCACAGATGGTGCGGCAGGTAAAGGTAGAGGCATTCATCCCGTGCTCGGCGTGGAGCACCAGGCAGAGGTCCATGGTTCTTTCGGCTGCACTTCCCGGACGCTCGCCGTTCAGCATATAGAGGAAGTTGTAGGCAGTACTGCCCTCATCAAGGGGCTCGACGATCTCCAGGCCTTTTCGGGCACGGTCGAAGGCAGCAATGATGACTGGCATCTTAGCAGTCAGGGAGATGGCGTCTTTGCGCTCTTTTCTGGAACCTTCCTCAAAATCAGCCAGCATGGAGACGGCACTTCTCAGAACGGCCATCGGTTCAGCCTCCTTGTTGGTGTTTTTTATATACTCGAGAACCGGTTTCGAAAGTTTTCTATTTTTGATCAGCTCCGATTTCAGTTCATTCAGTTCGGTTTCGTTCGGAAGCCGGTCATTCCAGAGCAGAAAACAGACCTCTTCAAATGTGGCATGCTCTGCCAGGGTGTCTATATGGTATCCTGCATAGATCAGATCACCCGACTGTCCATCGATAAAGCTTTTTTTGGTTGAAAAAGCAACAATGCCATCCAGGCCTCTGTTGATATGTGGATATTCGCTCAGATCAATATTATTTAGATTGTGGTCAGCCATTTATTCTAATTAATTATGTTTTCAGGTTCTTCCTTTATCACCCGCGTCAACATACCAATCATGGGCATGATGCAGATTACATCGTTAAACTACTCAAGTAGTGTTAAATGTTTATGTAGCGCAGTGTTATATCTTATCAATATAAAATACGAAAGTGCTTTTGATTTTAGAAGTCAATTACCAGCGGGCAGCAGGGGTTCGCTGCGGATTTTTGTAAAAAGCTGAAAGAAAAAAGGGTTACGGAGCTTTTTCACTCTTTTTCGCCTCCTCCCAGTAAAAATCCATCTCCTCCAGCGTACTATCAGCAAGGCTTTTCTCACGCCGGGAGAGCTGCTCCTCAATATATCTGAACCGCCTCTCAAATTTTCTGTTGGCTTGGCGAAGGGCGTCCTCGGCATTGAGTCCGAGAAGTCTTCCCACATTGACCAGGCTGAAGAGAAGATCGCCAAACTCCTCCTGCCGGCTCTCCTCATCCTGCTGATCCACGGCCTCTTTCCACTCCTCCGACTCCTCTTCGAACTTTTCCCAGGCAAGTTTCCAGTCGTTCCAGTCGAACCCGACATTGGACGCCTTCTCCTGCATCCTCTGCGCTTTGATCAATCCGGGAAGATGGGAGGGAATCCCATCCAGCAGCGATTTTCTGCCCTCTTTCAATTTGATGATTTCCCAGTTTTCAGCGACCTCTTCCTCATCGCTCACCTCTTTCTTCCCGAAAACATGGGGGTGGCGCCGGATCAGTTTCTCTGAGATTCTCCAAATCACATCGCTGATGGTAAAGTGCTCCTCCTCGGAGGCCATTTTACTCTGAAAAATAACGTGAAGGAGCAGATCTCCCAACTCTCTTGAAAGCTCTTCCGGATCGTTGTTATCGATCGCATCCACCGCTTCGTACGCCTCTTCAATGAGATTCTGCTTGATGGTGTGCGGAGTCTGCTTGCGATCCCAGGGGCACTCCCTGCGGAGAATCGAAATCAGTTCCACGAGGTCACAAAATTTATCAGATGGTTTCATCAGGTCTGTCTCTGTTTCGTTTTAATGCGGGGACGGCGCTGCAGCTCCTTTTCAGGCTCCCCGGATGGCTGGTTCAGGTCTGTCTTTTTTTCTCTTCTGCGGCGGGGAAGAGGATGTTGTTCAGAATCAGGCGATACCCCGGGCTGTTGGGGTGGAGATTCAGGTCTGTCGGAGGATCACCAATACGGTGAGTATAATCTTCCGGATCGTGGCCGCCATAGAAGGTAAACGACCCCTGGCCGTAATTTCCGTAGAGATATTTTACCTTCTCCTGCCCGGGCGACTCCCCCAGAATGACAGTACTTCCTTTTAGTTTGTCCTTCTGAAAAGCGGTCGCCTGTCCGTAAAATCCGGGAATACTGCTGACGTGGTTTTGCGTCATCATCGCGGGTACCGGGTCCCATTTGGCAGAGAATTCAAAAAGGGTAAAATAGTCCAGGCTTTCACTGATTCTGTTGAGATCTACCTCGACGTCGATGTCTGAATGCTCGTAGATATAGGGGTCCGCGATGATGGAGAAGTTCTCAAAAGCAAAGGTTTTGGAGTAGTCCAGACGTTCATTGACGTTGTTGTCCACAGGGTCTCCGTCGAGCTGGGACGGAACGATATCGAGCGACTCAGCTGCCAGGGCGATATCAAAGGTATCGGTAGCAGAGCACATGGCGAACATAAACCCGCCGGCTGCCACGAAATCCCGGATACCGTGGACCACAGCGAGCTTCAGCTCACTCACTTTTTGAAATCCGAGCCGTGCGGCCATCTCTTCTCTTCGCTTCACCTGTTCAATATACCAGGGTTGATTCTGGTAGGCAGCCCAGAACTTGCCGTGCTGCCCTGTAAAATCTTCATGATGGAGATGAAGCCAGTCATACTGTGAAAGCTGTCCGGAGAGCACTTCCGGATCGTACACCTGGTCGTAGGGGATCTCTGCATAATCCAGGGCGAGCGTCACAGCGTCATCCCAGGGTGGTGTCCCCGGGGGAGTATAGACCGCAATAGAGGGAACCGTCTCCAGGTTGACCACCGCCATATTGGCTCCGGGATTCTCCACCTCCCGAAGGATGGCTTGCGCCTCACTTGCGCTGATGGTTTCTACACGCACATTCCGGAGTCTCGCTTCCCGGACAATATTCGAGCTGCTGGTCGTCAGAAAGCTTCCTCCCCGGTAATTGAGCAGCCACATTCCGCTTTCATTTTGCGCAATGTGATTAAAAATCACCCCGTACGCCTTCAGATGGTTGGTCTGGGAGAGATCCATCGGGATCAGCACCCGTTCCCCCGCCTGCTCCTCCGCCCGCACTTTTTCCCGGGCCAGCCCCGCACGATCCGATCCGGCCAGTGCCAGCTCCTGCTTGCGGAACGCCTCCCGATCTTGCAGGCCGGTTGCCGACAGCAGCAGCATCAAAAGCAGAATGGGATAAAAAGGGATTTTCATATAGCAAACTCAGGTTGATTGCGCAGCATTTCGCGGACATAAGGGGCATAGAACCCGTCTGGGAATTCCATCAGCAGCATTTCGGAATACACTTCAATCCACTCTGCCGCCTGCTCCGGGCCGGGCGCCGTATCGTTGAACTCCGGGCCGGGAGAGCGGCCCTCCGTTTCGTTCTGTTCGTCTGTATCGCTCTCTGCTGAAGGGCCAGCCGGCTCTCTGAAATATATTGCTAATGAGATTGCATCCCAAATGAGCCGCTCCCTCAGCGGGCTCTCTGTCTGTTCTTCTATCAGCTTTTCGATCCGGCTGAAGATCGCAGGGTAATAGGGCGGCGGGGCCATCTTTTTCAGTTCCACAATCATATCGTCTCCAAGCGGGCTCCACGATTCGGATATCACAGGCTCCAGTTCCAAAAAAGCCTCTTCAAACTCCCCGGTGTGGAGAGCAAAAAGTCCCCGGCTGATTCCTTCGAGATAGCCTCCTGTCGAATCGGCGCGAAGGCCGCTGCTGATCCACATTCTCATTTTGATCGCTTCGTTGGCGTAATAAGAGGTGGTTCGCTTCTCCAGGCTGCGCAGCTGAATCTCTGCAAATTCATAGTCGCCGGCAAACAGATCGGACAGGGCGAGATAGTACCTCGCTTTTTCCGAGAGATTGGAGTCGTCGGCAGCCCGGTCCGCCCGGGTCAAAAGTTGCCGTGCAAGAGGGAATTGCCTGTTAAAGAGCGCAATTCTGCCCTCTGTATAGTTGATAAAATCGAGGTTCTCCCCGGGATCCGAATCCTGCAGTTTTTTAAACCATCTGCCTGCCAGCTCCGCATCCCTGAACCCGTCCAGGGAGAGGTCGATCATGGAGGCCAATACCGGTGACAGGCGCTCATAGTCAGGATACTCTGTGATCAGCTCTTCATACATGCGATAAGCGTTCCGGTTCAACTCCTGAAGAGATCCGGCATCCAGAAGCTGGTTTTGCATGGCGTAGAGGGCCCACTCCCGGTAAGTATGGCCCAGCTCCTCCAGGGCACGCGGCTGCAACGAAGATGTTGGTGACTCCAGGTAATATTCATAAGATTGAACGGCAAT
>CALKWT010000282.1 GCA_938003885.1 uncultured Balneolaceae bacterium
GATCGAATGAATCAAACCAGATTTGACAATCTAAATACCCTTTTTGAGCGCCTGGATGCGCTCAGGGGGTATCTTTGACTACGACAGAAGAAAAGTAAAAATTATTGAACTGCAGGAAAAAACCCGGGATCCGGAGTTTTGGAATGATCCTCAGAGCGCGCAGAAGGTGATGCAGGCTCTCGATTTTGAAAAAGAGATCGTGGGTAAATGGGATGAACTTGATGAATTGCGTGAGAGTATCGGCGTCTATATACAGTTTGAAAAGGAAGGGGAAGATGTAGCGGAAGAGATCGAGGCTGAATCTGCGAAATTTGTCACCCTCCTGCAGGGACTCGAGCTTCAGAATATGCTGAGCGATCCGGACGACCACCGGGATGCCATTGTAACTTTCAAACCCGGGGCAGGGGGGACAGAGAGCCAGGATTGGGGTTCCATGCTTTTCCGCATGATCCATCGATGGGCTGATAAACAGGGCTATAAAACCACAGTTATGGAGTATCAGGATGGGGATGTGGCCGGAATTAAAAGTGCGACGATTCAGATCAGCGGAAACAATGCATACGGTTTCCTCAAATCTGAAAGCGGTGTACACCGGCTGGTCCGTATCTCCCCATTCGACAGTAACTCCAGAAGGCATACCTCCTTCTGTTCCATCTTCGTCTCTCCGCTTATTGACGATACGATCGAAGTGGAACTGAACGATTCCGACATCGAGCTTCAGCGGTTTCATTCAGGAGGAGCGGGTGGCCAGCACGTAAACAAGGTAGAGACCGGAGTCCGCCTGATCTGGACAGGTAAACTGAGTGACGGTACCGAAGAGCGGGTTGTGGCTGAATGTCAGCAGGAGCGCTCACAGCTTCAGAACAGGGAGAAGGCGATGGTTATGCTGAAATCCAAAGTGTATGAGCTGGAGAAAGGGATCAAGGAGCGTGAAAAACAGAAGTTGGAAGAGGGGAAAAGCAACAATGAGTGGGGTTCCCAGATCCGTTCCTATGTTTTTCATCCCTACAATATGGTGAAGGATCACCGTACTTCCCACGAAACCTCAGACGTAAATGGAGTGATGGACGGGGATCTGAACGAGTTCATGAAAGCCTTTCTGATGCTCGAAACCGTTGAAAAACCTGTATGATCACCGTAGGCGTTACAGGAGGGATCGGGTCGGGTAAAACGACAGTCTGCAGAATCTGGGAGTCACTTGGAGCCGCTGTTTTCTATGCAGATGATGAGGCCAAGAACATAATGGCCACCGAACCCGGGGTGATTTCAGCTATCCGGAAAACTTTTGGAGATCAGGCCTACACCGGGGAGGGCGAGCTGGATCGCTCTTACCTGAGTCGGGAAGCGTTTGAAAAAGGGCGGGTTGCCGAGCTGAACAGGATTGTGCATCCCGCTGTGAGGGAAAAATTCTCCAGGGATGCGAAGAAGGCCCGCGATTCCGGTATTCATCTCTTTGTGAAAGAAGCGGCTCTTATGGATGTGAAGTCGGGTGATGGCCTGGACTACATTGTGATTGTAGCCAGTGATCTGGAAAAGAGAGTTCAGAGGGTGATCTCCCGCGACGGAACCGACCGTCAGTCAGTGATGAATCGGATCGCCCGCCAGCCGGACTTCGAAGCGCTGGAGACGGACGCTGATTTTGTCATTCATAATAATGGCACCCCCGATGAATTGAGAAAGGCGGCAGAAGAGCTCTACACTCAGCTGTTGGAACTGCCGGGAAAACTGGAGAATTAGAAGGGGGGGACCCTTGCAGCGGCCAGTATCTTGCCGGAGCCAGGACGTTCAGGCCCACTCTGTCATTGCCGTTCAATCATTATCCGGCGCCCTTCTGTGATATCGTGGCGGAGCGTGTAGCCCGCATTTACCTCAATCACATATTTGGCAGGTAGTTCAGATTCAATGCTCTCGTGACTGTAAGGCGGCGTATTGCGGTGGATCCGGACAATTTCCATCTCCTCATTCACATAGAGTATATCCAGGGAGAGGGGAGTGCCGGCCATCCAGAAGCTGCGGGGAGCCTCTTCGTCAAAAATAAAGAGCATTCCGGCATCCTCGGGGAGGTTGTAAACATCCATGAGCCCTTCGCTCCGGGAACGATCATCATCGGCTACAGCTGCATCAATGACACTTGCCACAGAGCCATCCCCGTTCAGGAAACTCACAGACGCTGTATATTCGAGCGTTCGTGCGGGGGGCGGGGTTTCATCACGCACTTTTTCATCCCCCGAAGAGCAGCCGGTTAAGAGGAGTCCTGCGATGAGCAGAAGAGAAAAAAGAGAGTTTGACCGTTGTGTACATTCGTGGAGCCTTCGTGTTTTCGGATTCATATCAGTTTGGGTGCTGAGACTTAAATCTTTTATTATTCAGGTAAACGGATCCATTAAACTACCCTGACATCCAGTTAGGAGATGATAGGTTAAGATAATGATGTTTTCAAGTTACAGCAGTTGAATTTTTAGATGTTTAACGTTATTTTTACCAGTCTGCGAGTGGGTGCCGGGAGGTACCCACTTTTTTTATAAATAGCGTCCGGATAAAATATGAACATCGATTCAGTAGAAACCATTCGAAAATGGGCTGAGCCTCTGGCTGATGAGGAAGGACTCTTTCTCGTTGATGTAGAGCTCAAGCATGGCAAGGTGCCGGAGCTCTGGATCCTTGTGGACAGTGAGGAGAATTGCGGTATCCTGGATGCATGTTCCAGAATCAGCCGGAAGCTGGGTGAGAGACTGGATGAAGAGAGCGATTTCAAAGGAACGTTCCGATTGAATGTTTCATCGCCGGGCTTGTCACGTCCGTTAAGTGACCGGCGGCAGTATCTGAAAAATAAAAACCGTCATGCAAGGGTTAAATATAAAACGGAAGCCGGTTACGTTACAGTGAATGGTGTTCTAGCCGAAGTGAGTGAAAAAGGAATAGTGATTGATACGGAAGAAGGGAAAATCGAAGATGTTTTGTTCGATTCCATTGTAGAAACCAAAATTATTCCTAAAATTTAGTAACACACAAAACAATACAGGATCTGATGCAAAACGATATTTCCAAACTTATTATTCAGTCATTTGCCGAGATAGCAAAAGACAAAGGTATAGACAAAGATCTTCTGCTTACCATTCTGGAGGATGTATTCCGTACCATGATCCGGAAAAAATATAATTCAGATGAAGCCTTTGAAGTCATTCTGAATGCGGATCGAGGCGAAATTCAGATCCTGCATATTCGTGAAGTTGTACCGGAAGATGAGCTGACCGACCCGGTCATGGAAATTTCCCTGAAAGATGCCCAGAAGCATGACCCCGATCTGGAGCTCTACGATGAATTTGCTCAGGAAGTCTCGATCACCTCTTTCGGACGCAGGGCTGTGACGATGGCACGGCAGCAGTTGGCACAGCGCATACGAGAGATTGAAAAGGATAACATTTTTGAAGATTACTCCGACCGTATCGGGGAGATCGTACTGGGCGACGTCTATCAGGTCCGTCACAACAGAGACATTCTTGTGAATCACAACGGTGTGGAACTTCTGCTCCCCAAAAATGAGCAGATTTACAAAGACCGTTATCGTAAAGGAGATACCATCCGGGCTGTCGTCGTAGAGGTGAAAAGACAAGGGGGCAACCCCACTGTGGTGATCTCCCGGACATCTCCGCTTTTCCTGGAGAGGCTGTTTGAAAATGAGATTCCTGAAGTATTTGACGGGATCATTGAGCTAAAACGAATTGCCCGGGAGCCCGGTGATCGTTCCAAGGTAGCGGTGATTTCTCACGACGAGCGGGTAGATCCGGTCGGTGCGTGTGTGGGGATGAAAGGAATCCGGATTCACGCTGTGGTCAGAGAACTGCAGAATGAAAATATCGATGTGATCAACTACACAGATGACAAAGTCGAATTTATAAAGCGGGCCCTTCAGCCTGCAAAAGTACTGAAAGTTGAAATGAATGAAGCCGAAGACAGGGCAAGTGTGCTCGTGCCGGCGGATGAAGTTTCGAAAGCGATAGGAAAGGGCGGGGTAAATATCCGTCTGGCTTCCAGACTGGTAGGAGTGGAGATCGATGTTTTCCGGGAAGTGGAAGAAGAAGATGATATCGATCTGGATGAATTTGAAGTGGATTTCGGTGCCGAAACCATTCAGCTTTTAAGGGATATAGGGTGCGATAGTGCACGCGCGGTCCTGGAACTGGATGAAGAAGAACTGATCCGAAGAACAGATGGAAAAATAGACCGCGAAGAAGCGGAAAGAATTATAGACATCATTGCATACGAATTTGAGGACGAGGAAGATTGATTGTACCTTGAAAGACAGGCCTCATTTTCGCTGAATTATTCGATTTAAACGACGTACAAAACCATTTATGACAAAACAAAAACCAAATAAGCTATTTAAGGTCGCTTCAGAGTTTAACGTAGCTACCCAATCTATAGTAGATACACTGGGGGAACATGGTTTTTACATTACCAACAGACCGAATTCCAGTATCACGCCGGAGATGTATGATGTACTGGAAAACGTGTATGGGGATGATAAAGAGAAGAGCCGGGAGCACGAACGAACAAGAGAAGAGTATGAGACCCGGCGAAGTCAGATGATGTCGAACAGAAATGAAAGTGTTACGCTCGACAACGTGCTGGATCCGATTGACGATCTGCCCCTCGAGCCTCAGGATGATGCACTGCCGCTGGAACCGCTGGATGACCTTCCGCTGGAACCGCAGGATGACCTGCCACTGGAACCGGTAGAAGATGCAGAGCCGGCTGATGAACCAGTGGAGGAAGAGAGTAAACCAGCTGAAGAAGCAGAGGATAAACCGGCAGCGGAAGATACCGCAGAGCCCGTAAGCGAAGGGGCCGAAACGACAAGTCCGGACGCTGAACCTGAGCGTGCTGAGATCGCGGAGGAGAAAGCCGAAGCAGCAGAAAGCACCGAAACAGCTGAGACCGGGGAGGCCGCGGACACGGTTTCCACAGAAGAAATGACGGACAGTCCCGATACCGACGGCGCTTCCGGGGAAGCGGAAAAAACGGCACCGGAAAGATCCAAAGCCAAAAAATCAGCAAAAGCTGAACGTGGCAAACAGGAACCTGCGGATGGACAGGACGCTGCAGAGAGCGATGCGGATCGATCAGAAAGTGAAAAGAAGGAGAGTGACTCACCTTCTGACTTTCAAGAAACACCTGCTGCAACCAGGAAAGAAGAGGAGGCCAAAGAGGAAGAGCCGGAGGATGAGGAAGTTATCAAAGGCCGTGCCGACCGGTTGAGCGGTACAAAAGTTCTTGGTAAAGTTGAGTTCTCACGAGATTCACGCAAAAAACGGAAAACGCGAAAACGACGGAAAGATCGGGTATCCGATGAAACCGAGACTACCGATTCAGCAGCAACCGAACCAGGTAAAGAGAAGAAAAGATCCACAACCAAAAAGAGTAAGAAGAAATCCGGCAAGCGCGCTGTAACCCGGATAGAAGATGAGGATGTGGAGAAGAAAATGCGCGAAACCCTTCAGCGAATTCAAGGTGGAGGGTCCGCTGGCAGCAAGCGTCAGAAGAGACGTCGTCAGCGAAGAGAAGAGAGGGAAGAAGAGCGCGCAATGCTGGAAGAGCTCGAAGAGTTGGAAAGTTCGATCCTGCAGGTTACCGAGTTCATTACCGTCAGCGATCTGGCGGACCTGCTGGATGTGAAGGCTACCGACATCATTACCACCTGTATGGATTTGGGTATGATGGTCTCTATCAACCAGCGCCTCGACGCAGCCACCATTGAACTTGTCGCTTCGGAATATGACTTTGAAGTGGAGTTTGTCGACGCAGAAGAGATGATCGAGGATGAGTTTGGTTTTGAAGAAGACGATCCGGAAGATCTGATCCCCCGTTCACCTATTATCACTGTGATGGGGCATGTGGATCACGGGAAAACCTCTCTGCTCGACTACATCAGAAAAGCGAAAGTAGCTGCAGGCGAGGCGGGCGGGATTACCCAGCACGTGGGTGCCTACGAGGTAAAAACAGATTCAAACAAACGGATCACTTTCCTGGATACCCCGGGCCACGAAGCGTTTACCGCTATGAGAAGCCGGGGAGCCCAGGTTACCGATATTGTGATTCTGGTTATCGCAGCCGATGATGCCGTGATGCCTCAGACCATTGAAGCGATTAACCACGCCAAGGCGGGTGATGTGGCCATTGTGGTAGCAATTAACAAAATAGATAAGCCCACAGCCAAGCCGGATAGAATCAAACAGCAGCTTGCTGAACACGGGGTGATTATCGAGGAGTACGGCGGAACCACACAGGTAGCAGAAGTGTCTGCCCATACGGGTGAAGGAATTGATGAGCTTCTGGAGAAAGTTCTGATTGAAGCTGAACTGATGGAGCTGAAAGCCAATCCCAACCGAAATGCTCAGGGAATTGTCCTGGAGTCGCGGGTGGATAAAGGTAAAGGTACAGTCTCTAACGTTCTGGTCCAGAACGGTACCCTGAAGATCGGGGATCCGTTTGTGGCAGGGTCGGTGTATGGACGTGTCCGGGCCATGGAAAATGAGCATGGTAAGCGTCTCAAGAAAGCAGGCCCGTCCGTTCCGGTACAGATTACCGGATTTGACGACATTCCCCAGGCCGGAGATCGCCTTGTGGTTGCAAATGATGAGAAAACTGCAAAAGAGGTGGCAACACAGCGGCAGCAGATCCGCCGTGAGCAGTCCCTGAGAAATGTGAAACATCTCACACTGGATGATCTCTCCAGAAGAATGGCGCTTGGTGAGGTTTCTGAGTTGAATCTGATTATCAAAGGAGATGTGGACGGTTCTGTAGAAGCACTCTCAGGCGCATTGCAGAAATTGAGCCGGGATGAAGTGTCCGTCAACATTATTCACTCAGGGTCCGGAGCTATCACCGAATCGGATGTGGTGCTGGCCTCTGCCTCCGATGCGATTATTATCGGATTCCAGGTCCGCCCGTCTGCCTCGGCAAGAAAGCTTGCAGAAAACGAGAGCATCGACATT
>CALKWT010000283.1 GCA_938003885.1 uncultured Balneolaceae bacterium
AATCAATTCGATCACAGAATAGTGATCCACAATGCGGATATCCTCCATCAGCGAGTGATATTTCAAGAGAACTGACAGATTTTTCAAGGTGTGATCGAGCCTCTTACCTGTAGCTCCGAACACCACGGACCGCCTGATTCCCCGTTTTAACGCCTCATTCAGCGCTTTTTCCAGATCATTGGTCTCCTGGTCCGGCACCCTGATCACCTCGGCACGTTCGGTCCCGTCGGGGGAGTAGGTATCCAGGTCCCCGATAATAATATCGGGCTCAAGCGATAACCGTTCTGCAGTATAAGCCCCCCCATCTGCCGCAATCAACAGGGTATTTCCCCGGGCAGAAAACTCTTTTTGAATCATCTCTCTGGTGGGCGGGGTTCCGTCACACAAAATCACGGCTTTCATAGAGTCGGAGTTGATGAACAGAGGTACAGATAAGGGTATACTGTTTTCTTTGAACTGGCTGAGGAGTCTCCCTTCAGAGGGGGCTGGAATGTACCTGCAAAGGAGTTCGGAGGGGTGGCCCGTCTTACTGCAAGAGCAGCATCTGCCATCGCCGGCCGGAGGGAGGGAACCCGTCTATTTATGTTCTGGTTGCCGGTGCCGAAAGAATGAGGCATTTTATGAAGCTTAATCATTTTTATATTAGAGCGTCATTGTTAGCGTTACAATATAAGAAAATTAATACTGTTCAGGCCGGGACTTAAAATTAAAGATTTATGTACAGAGAATTCATTCAGAATGTCAAAAATTACAACCATGTGGGAGTCGTATCGCATGTGCGCCCGGACGGGGACTGTATCGGAGCCCAGGTGGCGCTCTGTAGCTGGCTGAAAATAAACGGGATAGCCTCGACCGCCTTCAATCAGGATGATCTCCCTGAAAATCTTGACTGGCTCCAGGAGGAGATCCCTGTCCATAAGTTTGATAACGAAAAACTTGCAGAGTGCGATCTCTTTATCGTGGTGGATGGGAACTCTTTGCCCCGTTTCGGCTATTTTGCAGAGTGGATGGAAAACCGGGATCTGCCTGTCTGGATGATTGATCACCATCCAAATCCCGATGACGGCTTTGAAATTGCAATCTCCGTGGAGACAGCCTCCTCCACCTGCGAATTGATCTACCAGCTTTTTAAGGAGCACAATCCGGATCAGATCTCCGGGATGAATGCCAGGGCGATGTACACAGGCATTATTACGGATACCGGTTCCCTGCAGTTTGAAAGTGTCTCTCCTGCGACGGTCCGCGCTACAGCCGATCTGCTGGAGAGAGGAGGCTTTCGTCCTAACGAAGTGGCGGAGCGGGTCTTTTCCAATCGCTCTATCGGCCAGATGCATCTTCTGAGCGAATCGCTGAAGACGATCCGCATGTACGGGGATCAGCAAATTGCGGTGATGTTCGTTAACTCAGAAATGCTGGAACGAACCAATACAACAATGGAAGATTGCGAGGGGTTTGTAAACTTCCCGCTTAGTATCGAGACCGCAAAAGTGGCCATATTACTCAAGGATTTTGAAAGTGATGGGATCCGAATCAGTTTCCGTTCGCGAAGCCGTGTGAATGTGAATCAGTGGGCCAATCATCTGGGAGGGGGCGGCCACAAGAAGGCGGCAGGAGCCTGGCATCCCGGGCCTCTGGAAAAAGCGATTGAAGAGATCATTGAATTTGGAACGAGCCAATTGACACGTCTTGAAAACCTTTCTGAAAAATAACAAACCACTCCTGGCGGGACTCCTTTTCTTATTCTTCGGATGCACCACGTCAGACGGGGAGCCGTCCCCATCGGAAGAGGCATCATCGGAACGGCAGACAGAGGTGGTGGAGCCATTTTCAGCAGCTCTTTTTGAAGAGGAAGAGATCATCGAGCCGGAGAGCAGTGCCGGGCCGGAACCAGATCCGGAAACACTTCATGAGAACATTACGGCAAGCCGAAGCAATGCCATAACCCGTGCCGTTGAACAGGGGAGTGACGCCGTGGTGAGTATCGTGGTCACCACACCGATCCAGCGCTACAGATCGCCCCACGACGATTTTTTCCAGTTCTTTTTTGGTGGAAGATTGCCCCGGGAGAACGTAAATATGGGTTCCGGATTCATCATCAGTGAAGATGGCCTGGTGATCACCAACCAGCATGTGGTTGGCAACAACCCCGGTGAAATTGAACTATACACCCCATCGGGTGAGAGCTTCGAAGCAGAATTGCTGGGCAGTGATGAGCTGACGGATCTGGCCCTTCTCAGGATACTTTCCGACAATACATTTCCATTTCTGAACCTGGCCGACTCCGACGATATCATTGTGGGGGAGTGGGCCATCGCCCTGGGGAACCCTTTCGGGCTGTTTGATGATGGACAACCGACCGTAACGGTTGGAGTAATCAGTGCCAAGAACAGGGATTTTCGCCCCGACCCGAACAACCCGCGGGTCTATATCGATATGATCCAGACCGATGCTGCGATCAACCGCGGAAATTCGGGCGGCCCGCTGCTGAACAGCCGAGGGGAAGTGATCGGGATCAACACGTTTATTTTTACAGGTGGGACGAGCGCAGGATTTGTCGGGCTCGGGTTTGCTATACCCAGCAACCGTGTCGACCGGATCATTTCGCAGCTTTTGACCACCGGATCTGTCAAGCTGGATTACGATATGGGAATGGAGTTCACCTCGATGACAGAACAGCTGATCTACCGCTACCAGCTGCCCTATGAACGGGGCCTGCTGATCACCAGTGTGAATCAGGACGGCCCTGCGTTTGAGAGCGGCATCATGCCGGGAGATGTGGTGATACGTATCGGTGATGAGAGGGTGATCAGTGAAATGCACGCCTGGGCGGTTCTGCGTGAGTATGAGGAAGGGGACACCATGCTTGTGGAGCTGATCCGGGATGGCGAACTCTACAGAACCGAAATCACCCTGCGGCATAGAATTGAGGCTTCGGGGCAGTAGGGAAGGGGCAGAGCCTCCCTCTGCAGATCGGCAGAGCGTCGTGTAGGGAAAGAGTGTAGATCTCGGT
>CALKWT010000284.1 GCA_938003885.1 uncultured Balneolaceae bacterium
AGGTATTTCGGCCACTCCGCTGCACGCTGAAAGATCAGCTCCAGATGAAGCCGTCCGTACCATGCGCGAAGGGGCCTGATCAGCAAGAAGTAACCTGCCAGAACCAGGACCTGCAGCAAAAGTGTCAAAAGTAACTTTCTATAGTTCATCTGTTAGCAATGCAGGGCATGTATATGCCCGTTTCGGTTCCTGCTCTTTTCTGATTCCTCATCCACCCTTCCGGGGTGTTACGCCTCGTTCTGTTCTCCATCACACTGATGCCTTGGTTCACCTGATCTCCAATTAAAATTTCTTCAGCTTCGACTCTCTAACACCCGTTGCCCCGCCTACTCACCACAACCCCTTCTCCATAGCTGTCACTCACCCTATTCGTTTCTTATAACCTAATATGGCCTCATACAGAAGTTTGGCCAGATCATAGTTCAGCTGGAGAAACATACCGGAGAACCTCAGCAGCCCGTCATAGTTGCTGAAGAGTAATTTCTGCCGGAAATATAACCACATTAATCTTTTTTTTATCGTCGGCAGCCGGCCGATTTTATGTTTCTTATAGATGTAGTGATAGGTATTGCAGAATGTACCTCGCTGAGCCTGTCGCAGTAACCGGATCGTAAGATCCTTATCCTCGGCATTGATATTTGCCGTATCAAAACCAGGTATACTAAGCAGAAGACGGCGGTCCAGCAGGATGGCATTTAGATGAACAGGGGAAAGAGGTGAAAGTGCAATTTTCTTCAGAAGATCATCTCTGGTCGTGTCCTGCTTCAGGCTTCGTCTGGCAAAGGGCTCATTATCTTCTCCTACCATGATAAACTGGCCGACGGCCAGGTCTGCACCCTTCGCTGTAGCGCACCTGAAAAGCTTCATAAGTTCATCGATATCCACACTGTCATCTGCATCAAGAAAAGAGATATAACGTCCTCTCGCCTTTTTCACACCAAGATTTCGGGCTGCAGCACGCCCCCCATTCGGGGTGGATATATAGTGGAAACAGATCTTTTCATCTTCTTTTATCTCTTCCTCAAAATCGCGGACCACACGATTGACTTCATCTGTAGACCCATCATTGATCAGAATTATTTCGAGGCTGGCTTCTCCTCCTCTCAGAGACATCAACGCCTGTATCAACGTATCTGCCATATTGAAGATTGGAATAATAATCGAAATGTCGGCTCTGTCGCTATTCATATCGGGGTCCTGACGGCTTATTTTCTCTACCGATGGGAGGGAAAAAGAGAACGGTAGATTTTACTGAGCGGATTAAGCAGTCCGGGAAAATATCTCCTCAATAGATGTTTCTTTATCATTACCCTGCATTTTTTATACCAGGGTAACCAGCTCAGTGCAGAGTGGTGGATCGCCACACTCTCCTCATGGACAGAAGAGTGAGGATCATCATATCTAAGCGGATTAAAAATATGGCTGGGATAGACAACAAGTTCGCCGGCCTGCTGCTTCAGATTGTTCATTTCCAATCCTTTCCTCTTCAGATACTCAGTAAACCAGACCGTGTTCGGAACAGTAAAATAACTCTTCTTCGCTTCCCTGAACTTTTCGGAATCGTAAAACTCCAGCATCTCATCAACCCATCGGCTACCAGGCTGCGTACCCAGCACACCTGCAGAGACATACTTTTCATCCTGGAAACCGCAAAAAGCAGTTGTTTTCATAAAAGGATCGAGTGATTTAACAAGTTCTGTATCTGCATCCAGATAGACTCCCCCATACTGTTTAAGGGCGTAGAGGCGGACATAATCACTAACAAATGCATATTTCCCATTCTGATAAGCATGCCTTGTAAACCAGTGAGATGTGATATCAAATGAGCTTTCATCCCATCGTTTAATCTCAAAATGCGGCATGAGCTTCTCCCAGCTTCTTTTACACTTTTCCACAAGGGGGGGTAATGGTTTCTCGCCAAACCAGCAAAAATGAATAATTTCAGGGATTTTATTAGTCAAAAGGTTCTGTCTCCTGTTTCCGAAAATATACAAAAGGTTAGGGATATTTTGGGATTAGTTTCAGACAGGAGCTCCCTCAGGATCCGGATCCGCTTTTTATCGGATCACTCCTTCCGTTTAACGCCTGTAAATTTCAACGAATATGTTATATTTTCTATTTTCCGCCAACTATACAGAAGCAGAAAGCGTTGTATAGAACCTGACATCTAACAGAATCCATTTTTTAAAAGAACCTCAGAGATGACTAAAAAGACAGCCTGGACGATCTTACTTATTGCCTGTTTCCTTGCGATTCTTATTCTCTATACAAATGGCATACCGGGACTCACATCAAATCAGGCTGCGGTTCAACAGGATCTCTTCGCCGCCGCGGAGAAGGCTCAGACACTCTGGGCAAGACCGGCTCTGATGGATGGGGCTGGCCGGGATTTTTCCATCTTTGATGAAGCAGAACTGCTCTCCAGGCTGCAGATCGGGTCAGGATCTTCCAACGAGTCCGGAAACGATCGCGAACTTGTGAATAAAAACGGCACGTATTCAGTCGAGATTCATAGTGAAAGCTCGATTTCTATAAGGGGAGTACCCGCCGGAAGAGGTGAGGAAATGGTACTTACACTCAACCGAAACGGGAATAACGATGGATGGGAGCTCTATTTAAATGGTGAGTTGGAATAGTTTTTTTCAAAAATTTTCGTATTTTGTCGATCTATCCAGATTTTAAAACAAATTATAAAGTTAACCACGAAGAAACCCGGGTGATTTTTTATGCCAAGCGGAAAGAAAAGAAAAAGAGCTAAGATCGCAAAACACAAACGTAAAAAGCGCCTGCGGAAGAACAGGCATAAGAAGAAGAAGTAGTATAGAGGTCATCAGGATATATGAGGGTGCGCTTAGAGAGGTTTGCACCCTTTTTCTGACCGTCAGGCAGCAACGACAACCACACTCTTATCGGCAACCTTTATCACTCTGTTTGCTCTCGAAAGAAGATGAGCGAGCTTTCGGGATACATAATTTTGCACTTCGTTTAAACTCTTCAAATCCCCAACCGGGAATTGAAAGTATGACAGAAGATTGATTGCAGTCAGATAGTTACCATTTTCATCTCCGTCAATCTCAATATGCCAGCGGGTAATAATATCGTCAGACAGCAGCAGCTCATTTACCCTCTTGCTGGCCATATCCATCCATCGGCTGGCAGTATCAATCCTGAAGTTTTCATTTCCAACAACAGACTCCGGCTGACATTTCTCTACATCGAAATGCCATACCAGCTCAATATCAATCACTGGCATGACATTAACCTCCGAAAGATGCTGGGCTTTCAGAAGCGGGTGACTTTGGGTACCGTCCATCCTGCTGGCCAGAGTCACCTCCCGGAAACTATCCCAGTCAAAGTTGATGGACATGTGGGTCAGGTTCCTGGTAGATGACCTCAAATCAATCACAATTTCAAGTCCTGCAGCATTTATTTTTGCTTCTTCCCAAGTTTTAAATTGTGTAACATTTATATTTCTCTTTGATAAAGAATCTTTAATGGTATTCACAACTGATTTAAAAATAGGATACTGCATAAACTTTTTTAAATTATTTATATGATTATACGGTACGCTCTTACATGAATAACTTCTACGTCTTAATATATTTAACTCGAGAGCTAAAAGCCAGATATACTCCTTTTATATTCAGGAGAAGCCTATCTCCGAATAAAAATATATTGGAAGCGGAAATCTCTGTTCATGAAAAAAAGTATCGTCTTGTTTTTTCTTCACACCCGTCAGATACTGCACTTTTCACAGACCGGTTCCGACCTATGAAAAAGAAAAATGTGACGTCATTTTTCCGATCTGCAGAGGGACAAATAGTCAATGATGTTCAACTTGCAGATAACGACCGCGTCATCTCTTTTTCACTTACCGATGAAATGCAGCTTGTGTTCCGGCTTTTTGGCAATCATCCCAATATTTTTCTCGTTCGAAACGGGATGATTGAAGAATCTTTCAAATCGCCTCAAAAATATATCGGCAATGTACTTGAGGAGCCCCGTAAGAGCTCGCACATGAAACCCCTTGATGATTCAATGAATGCAAAACAGGCTATTCTGGCTACGGACAGCGCGTTCCCGCGCCACCTGATCCAGCCTGTCATCAAACATTACGGGCTTCTCGAGAAGTCACCAGAACAGATAAGAGAACAAACTCTTCGCTTGCGGTATGCGATGCTGAATCATGCAGAGTTCCGGGTACTGGAAGATGGCAATATCTGTCTGATTCCGTTCGACATGCTTCCCCTGCCGAACCTCCAGGTTTTTGATACAGCAGAGGAAGCGATCAGATATGCCTACTACAAGACGTCCGGTGAGCGACGGCTCACCGCCAAAAAGAGCCGGATTGAGCCGGCATTAGAGAAGGCCGGGAACAAACTTAACCGCTCCATTAAACAGCTGAAAAATTCAGGTAAAGCATTAGAGCGCGCAGAGAAATATGAACAGTACGGACACCTCCTGATGGCCCGGGCTCACGAAGAGGCGCCACCCGGGACTTCAAAGGTAACTGTTAAAAACTTTTATGATGAGAATTCGCCAGTGGATATTGCCATTCAGCCGGATAAAACCATGGCGGAGAATGCAAGTTATTACTACAGAAAATCTGCCGCCGCTATAAAAAGCGCCGAAGAATCGGAAAGACGTCTGCTAAAGTCTGAAAAAGCCCTGAAAGATGTTCTTCGGTTGGAGAGGTCGTTTCAAAATATTCAACGGGTTTATGAATTTGATGATTGGATGAAAGCGAATGAAAAAAGCATGAAAGAACTGGGAATCCTCTCATCCGGTGGCTCACAGCCTTCCCTTCCTTTCCGTAAAATAGAGGTTGATAGCTATGAGATCTGGGTTGGCAGAAATGCCAGGAGTAACGACAAACTGACCTCTATGGCTCACAAGGAAGATATCTGGCTTCACGCTCGCGGCGTAAGCGGCTCACATGTGGTGATCCGTATGAATAACAACAAGGAGTTTCCACCGCGGATGGTCATATTGAAAGCTGCAGCCATCGCTGCCTGGAACTCTAAAGCCAGAGGCAGTGCCATGGTTCCGGTGATCGTTACGAAGAAGAAATATGTGACCAAACCCAAAGGGGCGCCTGCAGGTGCTGTCCGTGTACAAAAAGAACGTGTGGAGATGGTGGAACCAAAAGCCTATAAGTCGGAAATAAGCTGAGTGAAATCAGACTCTTCTCTGAACTCGTACAAGATGAACCGGATAACGTTATACCGAAACCCGAATCGTGCAGATCCTGGAACTGAAAAAGTTTGGCATGTGTCCGATCATCACTGGAAATCCGGGTTCTTCGCTACTCGATCTCAACAGCCAGTAACCGGAGTGAAGTACCTTTACAGACTCGTTAACACCTTTCAAAATGAAAAGTAATCAACCTATATTTTTATGCGGGATGATGGGAGCCGGAAAGTCTACCATTGGTCCACGTCTCGCAGATCTGATGGAAAAACCTTTTGCCGATCTGGATCAAATCATTGAAGAAACAGAAAAGATGACAATCCCTGCCATATTTGAGAAAAAAGGCGAATCCTGGTTCAGGAAACGGGAACGGGAACTGCTGATTCAGACAGCCCGGGAGTTTAACGGAGTGCTCGCTCTGGGTGGAGGGAGCCTACAGAACCAGGAACTTACCGATCAATTAAAGATGTACGGCTGGCTCGTCTACCTGCGGCCGGAGTTGCAGCAGCTCTCCGCCAGGCTTGCAGAAAGTACGAACCGGCCCATGCTGGCAGGCAAGAGTGGAGAGGGAATCCGGAAACGGTTAAAGTCCCTTCTCGATGAGAGAGAGCCTCTTTACAATCAGGCTCATTTTACCATAAAAACAGGTACCTTGCCACCAGACGAAATCGCACAGATCATCTTAAAAAAGCTGACACCAAATGAAGCCTGATTTGATAATTGAAACAGCCTCGGGGAAATGCCCGGTGTTTACCGGGGAGCACATATTAGGAGATGCCCTGGATGAACTCTACCGGGAGACATCATCCGATCTTATTTTCCTGCTGGTGGATGAACAGGTATTTATTCATCATCGGGAGCGGCTGACGGAAACATTTACAGAGCGTTTTGAACAGGTAGAGATTATGCCGGTTCCTTCCGGAGAAAAAAGTAAGTCGGTTCATTTCTGGGAGAAGTCTGTACAATTTCTTTTGAAAAACCATATTCGAAGACACACGCCTGTTGCCGTAATCGGAGGCGGGGTGACGGGTGATCTGGGCGGATTTGTTGCAGCAACCGTCCTCAGGGGGGTCCCCTATATCCACATTCCCACCACGGTTTTGGCAATGGTCGACAGCTCTGTCGGGGGAAAGACCGGAATTAACTCAGAAATTGGCAAAAATCTGATCGGTGCATTTTACCAGCCTCAGGCTGTAATTGCCGATGTCTCTTTCCTGGCCACTCTTCCAGGAAACGAGTGGATAAACGGCCTGAGTGAAATCTTGAAATACGGAGCCATCCGGGACGCTTCCATTTTCAAAGAAGCAGAGTTTTTTCTGAATGAGAACTTGCACGAGATGCCCGTAGATCCGCTTATCTCCTTGATCCGAAAATGTATTCAGATAAAGGCAGAGGTGGTCAGGGAGGATGAGTTTGAAAGCGGCGTTCGGGCCTTTCTAAACTTTGGCCATACATTTGCCCACGCGCTCGAGAAAGCGTGCGGCTTTGAAACAATCAGCCATGGAGAAGCGGTGTTTGCCGGCATGTTGGCGGCACGCTTTCTGTCGGAATCGATATTAGGCTTAAAACAGCTTCCAAATTTTCAACCGTTTATCCCGTTATACAGATACCGTTTCTCGCCGGAAGCCTTGAATTACGACGACCTTTACCACACCATGAAAAGCGATAAAAAACGAACGGGCGATGATATAAATTTTGTTTTGCTCCAAGAGTGGCAGAACCCTGTCGTTCTTCCCGTATCCGATCGAAACCTTATCAACGAAGCGTGGTCACAAACTTTTAACCAGATAAAAACCGTTTAATTCCGCATTGATCAAGATGTCAGAAAATTTTCTTCCAACTTCGGAATTGCCTTCTGCTCTGCAGCAGCCCGGGCTGGCTCCACCAACGGAAGCAGCAGCTCCGGGAGCCTCTGCCCCACAAGGATTCCCTCTTTCTTTCATTACAGCATGATACGTAAATCAGACAGCCGCTAAATAACTGGTGATACTTCGCTATATACATACTCTCTGGAGGATATTCTGGCGCATACTTTTTCTATTTGCCGCCACCATACTGGTCCTTCTCCTGGTTACCGTGGGCTTGCTGCAGCTGCCGAAAAGCCAGGATTTTATAAAAAATGAGGTGGTCACTGCATTTAACCGGCAGTATGAAGGAGAGTTGAGTGTCGGAGAGGTATCGGGATTTCTTCCTTTTTCAGCAACTGTCAGCGACATGGAGTTCAGCCATCCTGATTTTCCGGGGGAACCGGCTATTCTCATCAGCCGTGCTGAGGTCAATATCAGCCTCTGGTATCTTCTGCAACGAAGCTTTGTGGTTTCTTCTTTCGAGATTCAATCTCCCGTCGTCAATCTGAAACGCGCAGACGACAGAAGCAATGTGACAGCTCTGTTTACACGTCTTGAGGAGCGGGAGAGAGATTCCGCCAGCCCGACTCCCGGGCAGGAACCCGCTTCTTCACCTCAGCTCTTCACGGACGTCTCCATCTATGCACCGTCACTTACCATAGCGTCCGGGACCCTGACAGCAGATCATACGGTTCAGATTCCGGAGAATCTGGCACTCCCCACTCCTCTGCTTATCGATGATATCCACCTCGAGATTTTTCTGGAAGCGACGGAAAGGCAGATATTTTTCGACCTGACTTCTCTGACTGCAGATATACCCAATTCTACCTACGGCAATCTGTCGCTTTCGGGACAGTTCTATAACGACGGCGAGTTTTTCGAACTAAACCGTTTTCAAATCTCCACCGAAACCGCCCATGCTGATTTCAGTTTTGAAGCAAGGCCTGTCGACCTCCGGGAGCCCGATCTCGGGGAACAGTTCCAGGATGCCCGATACTCCATCGATATCTCGGAGAGCTCCTTTCATTCGGAGTTTATCCGGCAGTTTATACCCGCTTATCCCACCTTCCCCGAAGATTTGCAGATCACTCTCATTTCTGAGGGAGATGCTGATGAATACTTTGTCGACCGTTTTGAGGCGGGAATTGGTGAATCCTCCATCCTGATATCTGCACAAGGCAGGAACCTGTTCCAGGACTCTATGTCGTTTCAGACAATTCTGGATAATGTTGTGATTCATCCTGATCAGCTAAGCTGGATTTCAGATACGTACCTGGAAGGCGAAACAGACCTCACCGCTTATCAGCTGAGTGTAATCCGGGGAGAGCTGGGCGGCACCCCCGAAAATCTTTCTGCAAATTTCCTTGCTGAAACCCTGGCAGGATCTTTCCGTCTGCAGGCGGATCTGACCACCGGTGAAACTCCCCGGTATAACCTCCTTTTTGAGGTGGATGAACTGCACCTGACCCCGTTCGTAGGAGATAGTCTGCGGCCAAACATTCTGCAGGGAAGCATTACACTGGAAGGGGAAAACTTCGGGGAAGATGCCCGTTTTAACAGTGAACTGGATCTGAGTGCAAGTACAGTTTTCGGCCATGATGTTGAGACTTTTCAAGCAATTTTCAATTATGACCGGCAGCGATTGCAATACGATATAACCGGAACAGATAGTGAGCTTTTTGTGTCGGCCAGGGGAAGCTACAGCGATCAGAACGGGCATAAGCATTTTATCTCTGATGGCCGTGTTGAACAGTTCGACCTCACCACTTTCCTTCCTGAATTTCACGCTGATTCCACACAGTTCCACAGCACTTTCTCTGCAAATCTCGAATGGAACTCTATGGAAGATGTGACGGGACGGGTGAGTTTTGATATCGAACGTTCCCTGATCAATGCAGATACACTGCGTCCTCACCAATTTTATGCGGACATCAACGGTTCCGGGACGGAGAGGCAGCTCCGTTTTACCAGCTCATTCTTTGATGGGGAAATTACCGGCGATCTCGCCCCGGCCGCCCTGCTGAGTGCCAATAATTACTGGACAGATTATTTGAAAGAGAGGGTTTATGAAGAACTATTGTTTCGGACAGATTCATTAGACGGCCTCACCGGCGCAGCGTTCCCGGGCTCACACCCACTCAATCTGAATATGGAAGTGGTTGTAAAAGACCTCTCCCTTCTTCGCAAATATCTGCCCGAACTACCGGAGATTCAGAGCAACGCCCGATTTACAGCCAATCTGAATGCAACGCCCGAAAGGCTCACAATCACAGGAACACTCTATGATCCGCTATTTCTCTATGGAAACTATTCAGCTGAAAGTTTAAATACAGATTTTACGGCCAGCTTTCGCCATGGGGTTCGTCTGAAAGATTCAAGTACGCTGGATATCCAACTGCATACTGCCCGGACAGAGTTGAACAATATCGTATTACGGGAAGAAAGGCTAACCGCCAGTATGCGGGACAGCCTGATCCAGCTCTCCCAGTATGCAATGCGCATGGATGATGACCTTACCCTCGAACTGGACGCGGAAGTTACATTGGGACAGGAGCAGATATCTGCCGTACTGGCCAGACTCGTTGCCGGCAGTTCGGAATATCAGTGGAAATCAGAGGGGGAACCCCATTTTATTTATACAGCAGACAGAAAGCTCCATGTCAGAGATTTCGCAGTCAGCAGCGGGGACGACCATCTATTTATCGCCGGCACCTATAGTACCGATCCCGAAGATGTCGTTTCCTACAATATTCAAAATCTGGATCTGGGCAGAATCTCCGATCTTATCAGCGGCAGGGTAACCTTCTCCGGGGTGGCGAATGGAAACTTTCAGACACGCTCTCTTACCCATATACCCGTTTTTCAAGGCAATTTGCGCGTAGATGAAGGCCGCATGATGGACCGGCTGATCGGTGATGTCACACTGAGGAGTGTCCTTAACCCCGATGAAAACAGATTTGACACTGAAATTCGTGTCTTTACCAACCCTGAAAAATATCCTCGCTATCTCCAGGAGAACGACGATATCGGCCAGGACCTGCTTCTGACCGGCTATTTCAGGATGCCGGGCGAGGAGATCGGGCCGGATGAACAGCTTTTCTACTTTGATGCCGACCTCCGTGAAATTGATCTCTGGATCGTAACGGTCATTGTGCCCAATGTGATTACCGACATGGAAGGAATGGCAACGGGGCAGGGCTACATCCACGGATCGCGTTCCGACTTTGACTTCCACTCCACTTTCACTGTGGAGGAGGCTGTCGGAGTACCCGTCTTTACCGGCGTACCCTATACCCTTAACGGAGACCTCACTTTCAACAAGTCAGAAGGGCTCATATTCCATGATGTTCAGCTGAGAGATGCTGGCAATGGTACAGGTGCCCTGAGCGGTATAGTAGATCTCAACAACTTTGAACCGACTACCTATATCAACCTCGGCCTGAATCTCAACAACCTTCATTTCATGAGCAATCCCTACGATCCGGACATCCCGTTTTATGGCGACATCTACGGTACAGGAAGAGCCGAGATATCAGGAACGAACTTCTCTCCCGCCCTGAGAACCGTAGGCACCCTTCAGCTGGCATCCAGTTCCAGGGTTTCCATTCCGCTTGAACCGGAGACGGATTTTGAACAAGGCAGCCGTTTTATCCAGTTTACTGACTCTTTTGATGACCCGTTCGGCCATTCGCTGCAAACAGATCTGGCGGGAAACGGAGAGAGTGATGAATCCCGGGAGCTCACATTCATGGAAAGGTTCACGATGGACCTGCAGTTCCAGGCTGCAGATCCGATTAACGTTCGGTTGATTTTTGATCCCGTTACAAACGATATACTGAGCGCAAACGGAACCGGCAATATGAGGATCCTGCTTGAGGATCAGAATGTCAGTATGTTCGGACAGTTCAGTATTGTAGGCGGAGAGTATCAGTTTGTGAGCGGGGATATTTTCACGCGGCGCTTTAACCTCGAGTCAGGCGGTACAATCAGCTGGTCGGGGGATCTCATCGATGCCAATCTCGATGTGACAGCGGTATACCGGGCCCGTCCAAACATCTCCACGTTGATGTCATCAGGCACAGGAGCAGGTGCCACCGCAGGGCTCGATCCCGGCCAGCGTATTCCCGTTGAACTGGTTCTCGAGATCGGAGGCACCATTACGTCGGTGGAAAACGAATTCTTTTTCCGGATGCCAACTGGAATTGACGCTATCTCCGACCCTACCATTGCTGCGCAGATCAATAATTTAAACCAAAATGAGGATGAAAAGCTGATCCAGGCCACCAGTATCCTGCTAAGTGGCAACTTTCTTCCTACCTCCCAGGCACAGGGGCTCAGTTTTGCAGACAGTTTCACCGGAGCGTCTGTGGTTAGCCCGTTTGTGACCAGCCAAATTATCAACCCGCTGCTTTCAAATCAGATCAACTCGCTTCTGAGGAGTGACATCGCTTTTGATATCGATTTTAATCTGACATCCATGAATGAGGTCGATCTCGGCGTGGCATTACGCCTATTTGATGATCGCATCATTCTGCGACGTGAAGGCCAGATCACCGGTGAGCAGAGCGACATCGGAGATCTGGGAGCAACCTACCGTATCAACCGGACATTTTCAGTTACAGCTTTTCACAGACAGGATCCCACTCTCTCCTATACAAGCGGTGTGAATACCCGTCAGTCTCAGGAGATGAACGGAATCGGATTGGAGGCACAGGTGCAATTCAACACCTGGAAACATCTGCGGGAACGCGTGTCAGATGCAGTGCGCCGGCTGTTTGGCATAGAACCAAAAACCACATCCCTCAGCGGGGATGAACAGCCTGAAGATGAAATTTCAGGATAACGCCAATTATTAACAGCAACATCAAGATTATGAGTAAAAACCGATTAAGTTCATTAGAAAAAAGAATTAAAGAACTGCTTAAAACCTATCCGGATGCCTCTATTCCCACGCCACTTTTGGCAGATATCCTGAATATGAGAGGCCGGAAAAATGAAAGAAAAATTAAAAATGCCCTAAACCGGTTGGCCCAGCTGGAGTATATACGGGTTACCAAAGGGGGCTTACTGAAAGTCAATGAGCCGGCAGTTACCCATCCGGAAAATGTTTTTACCGGGAAGTTGGATATCACCAGCCATGGCGACGGCTATGTCATTGTGGAGGGAAGGGATCAGGATATTAAAATTAACAGCCGCAATCTGGGGACAGCCCTCCATTCCGATATCGTAATGGTAAAACTGACGGGGTACCACAAGAAAAGCAACAAACCTATGGGCAAAATTGTGGAGATTGTGGAGCGCTCCTCTTCAATATTTGTCGGCACCCTGGAGGAGGTAGCAAAAAACACCTTTGTGATCAAGACCGACCCCCAATCCTCCCGGACCGACTTTTTTGTGGAGCCCGAGCACCTGCACGGAGCCGTACCCGGAGAGAAAGTAACCTTCCGGTTGATTCAATGGAACGACATCCGGGGCTATCCCCAGGCAGAAGTGCTGGAACGGCTGGGCCGGGCAGGTTCAAACGAAGCGAATGTACTCTCCATTCTGGCTGAAAAACAGTTCTCAGCCTCTTTTCCTCCGGAAGTGGTAAAATTTGCTGAATCGATACCGTATAAGATACCGGAAGAGGAGATCAAAAGGCGCCGGGACATACGGGATGAGGTTGTGATGACGATCGATCCCTCGGATGCCAAAGACTTTGATGATGCATTGAGTATCAAGATTCTGGACAACGGCAACTACTATTTGGGCGTCCATATTGCTGACGTCACCCACTACACACCGGTAAAATCGGTTCTGGATCAGGAAGCGTTTGAGCGGGGCACGAGCGTCTATCTTGTAGACCGCGTGATCGCTATGCTGCCGGAGCATCTCAGCAACGGCGTATGCAGCCTCCGCCCGAATGAAGACAAGCTGACCTTCAGCTGCTTTATGGAGGTGGCACCCAACGGCAATGTCGTCGATTTCTCGATTGAAGAGACGGTCATACGTTCCAAACAGCGGTTTGCCTATGAAGAGGTACAGGAAATCCTGGACGGAAAGAGAGAGCATCCTTATCAGATTGAACTCAAAACGCTCCAGGCTCTCGCCAATACCCTTCTGGATAAACGCTTTCGGGAGGGCTCCATAAACTTTGAAACACCTGAACCGAGGTTTGTACTGGATGAAGATGGCAAGCCTGTGGATGTCATCATTAAGGAGAGACTTTTCGCCCATAAACTAATTGAGGAGTGCATGCTCCTTGCCAATAAAACGGTCGCAGGTTATGTAAAAACCTTGCGTAAAAAAGATGGAAAAGCCTCAAAAAATGATCACCCGTTTCTTTACAGGATCCACGACAAGCCGGATCTGGAGAAACTGCATAACATTCGTGAAACGGCCAAACCGATCGGAATCGATTTTGATCTTCACGGACAGATCGATGCAAACACCATCAACTCGCTCCTCAGGCAGGTGGAGAACACCTCTCTTGAACAGATCATCAACGGATTAACACTCCGTGCAATGGCAAAGGCAGAATATTCCCCAAAAAATATTGGCCATTTCGGTCTCGGTTTTTCAGATTATGCACACTTTACAAGTCCGATACGACGTTACCCGGATGTAGTGGTTCACCGATTGCTCAAAGCGTACAATGCTGGAAAATCGGGATATTCTTATAAAGAACTCGAGGATATTGGCCAGCACAGCAGTGAGCAAGAGCGAAATGCCGTGGAAGCAGAGAGGGATTCGGTAAAGTTGAAACAGGTTGAATTTCTCTCTGAAAGAATTGGCGAGATTTTTCCCGGAACGATCAGCGGAGTAACAGAAAATGGCTTGTATGTTCTATTGGATAATATCTACTGTGAGGGAATGATTCGTGTAAGTGATCTGAAGGATGATTATTATATTTATCATCCCAGTTTGCACAGTCTTACCGGGCGCTCAAAAGGCCGGAATTTCCGGCTTGGGGATTCGATCAAGGTTAAAGTTATCAATACGAACCTGGAACGCCGGCAAATCGATCTCGCTCTTGCAGGCACTTAATGTACTTTATTATGAGACATCTCAACAGAATATTCCTGATCTCATTTTTAACCGTCTTTGTCATCACAGCCGGTGTTCCGGATCTGTATGCCCAATATTTTAATTTTGGGAAAAACCGAGTCCAGTATGATGATTTCGACTGGCGGTACATTGAAACAGATCACTTTGACATCTACTATTATGATGAAAAGAATTACCACCTGGCTCAGTTCACGGCCGAGACGGTAGAATCCTCTCTCATGCAGCTCACCGAAGATATCGGAGAGCAGCTAACAGATAGGATTCCGGTAATCATCTACGACTCCCACAGCGATTTCTCCCAGACCAATGTGGTGCGGCTGCCTGTCGATGCCCAGGGAATCGGAGGGGTAACGGATAAATACAAGAACCGCATGACGCAGCCTTTTATGGGCGATTATGCGGACTTTAGAAGAACCATTCAGCACGAACTTCTGCACGCCTATATCAATGATGTCTATTACGGTGGGTCGGTTCAGTCCATTGTTCAAAATAATATTCAGCTCGTATTTCCCCTCTGGTTTGAAGAGGGCCTGGCAGAATTCCTGGCTCAAGGGTGGGACACACAGACCGACATGTACATGAGGGATGCGGTTCTTAATAACTATCTGCCCCCCCTTCCTCAACTGAGTGGTTTTCTATCCTATCGCGGTGGCCAGTCCTTCTGGTATTTTATAGCTGACCAATATGGCCGACCCAAGATCGCCGAAATTATGCAGAGGATTCAGACTACCAGAAATATCCAGCTGGCACTGGTCCAGTCGCTGGGCCTGGAGATTGATGAGCTTTCAGAGCGATGGGAAGAATACTGGAAACAGCGGTACTATCCGGAAGTCGCTAACCGTCAAACCCTTTCTTCCCTCGCCACAAACCTCAGCAGAGATAACCGACGGCGTTCTTACGAGACCAGCCCAACCCTCTCTCCCCGGGGGGACCGGATCGCAATGATCACCAACCGCCGCGGAGTTTTTGATGTGGTCGTAGTGGATGCCAATACCGGCCGCCGGCTAAAAACGATCATTTCAGGAGAAGACAATCCGATGTTTGAAGAGCTCAACATTCTGAACCCCAACCTGGCATGGTCACCCGACGGATCACAGCTTGCCCTCTCCAGTAAATCTCAGGGCTCCTATAATCTGGCTATTGTCGACTATGAAACTCTCGATACCCGGACGATTCGCTTTCCGGAACTGGATGCCATCAACTCGGTTGCCTGGTCACCTGACGGAGAAAAAATCGCATTTGACGGGAATATTGGCCCCTACCAGGATATTTTTGTCTATGATCTGAATACACAAGAGTTTGTCAATCTCACCCGGGATGTCTTCTCAGACTCCGAGCCGGAGTGGGGAGCCGATTCAGAGACC
>CALKWT010000285.1 GCA_938003885.1 uncultured Balneolaceae bacterium
GACCTGCTCTCTATCTTCAGAAAAGCAGCGAATGATTACAGAGAGATGGATGAGATGTTTCAGTTGCTGGGCTGGTCGGACCTTCCACTATCTCTCAAACTTGTGATCGAGGATGATATCAGGGGATATGCGGATGAACTGAAAGGAAGGTATTCCACAAACTGTCCTGCTGTACAGCGAAGGCGAGAAAGCATTGAATTCTGGGTTAAAAGTTATTTAAACGAACTTTGCTCCCTGGAGACCGCACTTCACTCTCTGAAGGTGAATCGACTGTAACCACCCTTACATATAAAGCAGGAGAAATTCTGATGGATTTTTTATCTTGTATAAAATAAAATAAACAAGATAAACTCCAGCCATGAATAACTCTTCACCTTTTCCCAGTATAAAACGGCAAGGTCTGACATACGATGATGTACTGCTGGTTCCGGCCTATTCGAACGTTCTTCCTCGTGAGGCAGATACGACAGTACAGTTGACCCCTTCCATCACACTGAATATTCCAATATTCAGTGCGGCGATGGATACTGTATCTGAATACAGGCTAGCGATCGCACTTGCCCGGGAAGGCGGCATTGCCATGCTTCATAAAAATATGTCTATTGAAGATCAGGCTGAACAAGTTCGGCTGGTTAAAAGGAGTGAAAGCGGAATGATTGTTGATCCGGTCACACTCCCCGAAACAGCCACAGTGAAAGATGCCCGGTCGCTGATGAGAAAACATAAAATCGGCGGGATTCCGATCGTCTCGGATAACAACAAACTGATAGGGATTGTGACCAACCGGGATTTGAGGTTTGAACACTATGTCGACAAGACCCTCGGCAGTATCATGACCCGGGATAACCTGATTACGGCGAAAGAGAAGACAAGCCTGGAGGAAGCGGAAAAGATATTGCAGCAGTACAAAGTGGAGAAGCTTCCGATCGTCAATAAAGATTCCGTACTGGTGGGATTGATTACGTTTAAGGATATTGAAAAGAAGATGAACTTTCCGAATGCGTGCAAAGACGATATGGGCCGCTTGAGGGTAGGGGCAGCTGTGGGTGTGACTCCTGATACGATGGATCGCGTGGCCGCCCTTGTTGAATCTGGTGTGGATATCGTTACTGTAGATACTGCCCATGGACATTCGGAAGGTGTTCTCAGAATGATCCGGACCATTAAATCTGAATACAAGGATCTGGCAGTGGTAGGCGGTAACATTGCCACCATGGCAGCCGCTGAAGCCCTTGCAGAAGCCGGCGCAGATGTTGTGAAGGTAGGGGTGGGGCCAGGCTCCATCTGTACGACGCGGGTGGTTACCGGAGTTGGTGTTCCCCAGCTATCGGCAATTATGGAGATTTCAGAATTTACCTCAAAGAAGGGGATTGGATTGATCGCTGACGGTGGTATCAAGCAGACAGGCGACATACCGAAAGCCATTGCAGGAGGTGCCGATGCCGTCATGATGGGATCCATGTTTTCGGGGGTAGATGAAAGTCCGGGTGAAACGATCATCTATGAATCCAGAAAGTATAAGTCTTATCGTGGGATGGGCAGTCTCGGCGCAATGGCGCAAGGCTCCAAAGACCGCTACTTCCAGGATGTGGAAGATGATCTGAAATTGGTTCCGGAAGGTATAGAAGGCAGGGTGCCTTTTAAGGGGCATCTGAGTGAGGTTGTTCATCAGATGACAGGGGGACTCAGGGCTGCGATGGGTTATGTCGGGGCGCCTGATATCAAAACGCTTAAAAA
Organism: uncultured Balneolaceae bacterium; assembly: GCA_938003885.1. Taxonomy (GTDB): domain Bacteria; phylum Bacteroidota; class Rhodothermia; order Balneolales; family Balneolaceae; genus Rhodohalobacter. The sequence continues at coordinate 1,738 of CALKWT010000285.1, forward strand.
GGCTGAGTTTGTACAGATCTCTGCAGCAAGTTATCGTGAAAGTCATCCGCACTCCGTACACATTACCAAAGAGGCGCCAAACTATTCTGTATCATAAAATGTTATTTTTATAAAAGGTCCCCAACAGCAGTTAACAGCCGGAATGCGAACTTATGTGGGAATTCCTGAAAAAAATATTTTTTGATCGGTACCGGGAATATAGGGTGGATGTCTACCCGGAGGAGCACCCTCAAGAGAGCCGGAGTTTCCACATTCAAAAATCAGATACTGCCTGGCTTTTTGGTATATTTCTATTGTTGAGTATGCTCTTTTCGACGCTCCTCTTCTATACAACACCTCTGGGAAATATTTTTGAAACTCGGTTTGAAACAGCTTTTCGTAAAGAAGTTTTGGAAATAACCCAACGGGTGGAAGCTCTTCAGGATTCCCTTGTAGCCAGGGATTTGCAGCTGAATGATCTCAAGAACTTTGTGCGAACCGTCCCTGACACCACATTTGAGATCGAACCGGGAAGCGTACCCGGCGAGAGAGCAGTAGAAAGATTGGTAAGACAGCCGGTCAGCCGGTTACCTGCCTACGATATGCTGAACCGTTTCGAAATACTTAATCAACCGGAAGCCGAGGATTCACCATTTCTCGCTTTGATGCCTGCTGAAGGCGCAGTGACACAGGGGTTTTCCTACCAGACCGGACATTACGGGGTGGATATTGCGCTACCGGCGGGGACGCCGTTTCTGGCCATTTCAGACGGAGTGGTCTTCTATACGGAGTGGACAGTAAATTACGGATATGTCCTGTTGTTGCAACATCCGAATGGGATTGTGAGTGTTTATAAACACGCAGAAAGGTTGTTGAAGAAGCAGGGGGATTTTGTCGTCAAAGGAGATGTGCTGGGTAGCGTGGGTGACAGGGGACTGTTAAGTTCCGGATCCCATCTCCATTTTGAAATTTGGGACAAGGGAATACCGCGCAATCCTCTCAGCTATCTGGATACGTACCGTCCTGCCCGCAATGAGTGAAATCAAACGGCAAAAAGATCATGTTACCACTACCTGGATTTAATAAATATAAACAGTATCTGAGTCTGGGTGCCGAAATAGCAGTCGCGTTGAGTGGCCCGATCTTTATAGGGTACTGGCTCGATCAAAAGTATAATAGCTCTCCCTGGTTTTTTCTGGCGGGAATGGTGACGGGAATAGCGCTGCTGATCCTGATGTTCATCAGAGTGATAAAAAATACGAAAGCGAACAAGTAGAAAATCAAGATGGAAAGAAAGTTTTCCGGGATGTTATGGATCTCACTATTTGTGTTTGCCGGACTCAATATCGTCCTTGTATTGCTCTTCCCGATTGAGGAGGGGATTGGATGGACGACAGGTTATATGCTTGGCTTGTTGATGGTGATCATACATCTCATGATGTCTATATATAATAAAAACAGTCCTAAAGAGAAATTCAATAAGGTTTACCTGATCAATTTAGCCCTGAGGTTTCTGATTGTTTGCGCATTCTTTGTGCTTATCCTGATTGCGACAAATATTGATGAATTTACCTTTACAGTTGGGTTTATAATTTCGTATCTTTTCCATTCTGTAAACGAAGTGATTTTTTTAAACCGAAAATTCTCAAATTAACAGCCAGGTACTTGAAACATGAGCCTGATTTTGCGACGGGTATCAATCACGATTATTTTACTGCTGATTATTAGTCCCGTTCTTTTAGCATCCAGCGTTCAACAAGAAACACAGGAGAGTTCAGCAGAGCAACAGGAGAGCGAGGGGAGTTCCATTGATGTGATGGGAAAAGTTTCCGATCACAACTATTTTGAAACGCCGTTTGGATATATACAATTGCCGAGAATTTTTCTTGCAGACGGTCAATTTTATTTCTACCCCAATACAGGTGCTGCTCTGGCGTCTGGCGATTTTGTAGAGACGGAGGAAGGTTTGATTCATAGCAGTGGTGCGCCGGTCATACTGGATCTGTCGATCACCTCCCACTTGATTTATGTATGGCTGGGATTGCTGCTTACGTTCCTGATAACACTATGGGCTTCCAGAAAATACAAGTCTGGAAATGGACGTGATACAGAGCCAAAGGGAGCACTTTTAAATACATTTGAAGTGCTCTTTGTATTTATACGGGATGAGATCGCAAAAGAATTTATACCAGAAAAGAAATACAAAAAATTCGTCCCGTATCTTTTTAGCATTTTTATGGCGATCGCTTTTATGAATATTTTGGGCCTGATGCCCTGGGCGGCCGCCGCCACTGCAGATATAACAGTGACAGCTACTCTCGCTTTGATCACATTTATGGTTACACAGCTGAACGGGACCAAAGATCACTGGCGTCATGTATTCGTGTTTCCGGGTGTTCCTGCATGGTCGCGTATTATTCTGACTCCTGTTGAGATTCTTGGACTGTTTACAAAGCCATTCGCCCTTGCGATCAGGCTCTTTGCCAATATGCTGTCTGGCAAAATTATGATCGTGAGTATTCTTGGGCTGATCTTTATTTTTACAGATATGTTTGGTGCTGCTGTTGGTGCGGGGTCAGGAATATTCTGGGTTATTTTGACAGCGGCTCTCTACTTTCTGAAAGCACTTGTTGCTTTTATACAGGCTTACGTTTTTACACTGCTCTCGGCTGTATTTATTGGTATGGCAGTTGAAGAAGAAGAGCATGATCATGAAGAAACATCTGTCGCTCGTTCGAGAGATGTAATAACTCAACAATAAACAACACAACTAAACAAACAAAAAGGTAAAACTTATGGGTTTTTTAGCAGCAGGTCTTGGAGCCGGAATCATTGCACTGGCGGCCGGATTCGGTATCGGCATGATTGGTAAAAGTGCCGTAGAAAGCATTGCAAGGCAGCCGGAGGCGGCTGGAGACATTCGTGGCGCTATGTTATTGACTGCCGTATTTATTGAAGGTGTGGCACTGATCGGCGCGATCGTCTGTATTCTTCTTGCACTAGGTATCGGCCAATAAATAAGGTCTGAACTATGCAATACTTCCTGGCAAGCGGGGGGGGACTTCTTTCGTTCGAAACAGGTTTTGGTATCTGGGTTGCTATATCAACCCTGCTCTTCCTCTATCTGATGAACAAGTTTTTAGTACCCCCCATTATGGAGGCACTGAACAAGCGGGAGTCTCAAATAAAAGATTCCCTGGAATCTGCCGAGAAAGCTCTTGCCAAAGCAGAGCAGATCTCTAAAGATAATGCCAAAGCGCTGAAAGAAGCTGAAATTCAAGCGCAAAAGATTCGAAAAGAGGCGCTCGAGGATGCGGAACTGCTCAGGTCTGATAAAATTGAACAGGCGAAAGCGGATGCTGAGAAAATCCTTGAAACTGCTCGCGTTACAATCGAACAGGAGAAAAAGCGCGCATTGTCTGAATTGAGAAATGAAGTGGCAGATTTGGCTGTAGAAGCTGCCGGAATTATCATACAGGCAGAGCTGGATAAAGATAAAAGCAATAAGCTGGTAGATACATTCATCGGAAATCTCTCTAAGAATAATTGATATGAGCACAAAAGCTGCAAACAGATATGCCCGGGCTTTTCTCGAGACAGCCAATGAACTGGATCTGTTGGAGAGTGTCAGGGAAGATATGCTGTTAATATCAAACACCTTCTCTTCCTCACCCGATCTGGGCCTTTTTCTCAGGAGCCCGATTGTAAGAGGAGAGAAGAAGAGAGCAGCTCTGATAGAGATCTTTAGGGATCAGATTCAGGAAATCACAAGCCATCTGCTTTCTGTATTGACAAGAAAAAGCAGAGAAAGATTACTTGAGGAGATCGCAACCCAGTTCCTGAAACTTTATAATCAGCAGAAAGGTATCGTCGATGTACATGTTGTATCTGCTCGTGAATTATCAGAACAACAGAAAAAACAGCTGATCAACGAACTTCAAGCCTCTATGGGGAAGAATGTGCTTCTGGAAACAGAGGTGGACCCGGATTTGATAGGAGGCCTGAAGGTGATCATCGATGACACTGTAACAGATGGAACTGTGAAACATAAATTAAACCAGCTCAGGGATCGATTCACCCTGGCCGGAATTTAAAAATTGAAGGATATACAATGAGTCAAGTAAGGCCTGACGAAGTATCGGCGATTTTACGGAAACAACTCTCGGGCTTTGAAGCAGAAGCCGAAGTCTATGATGTAGGAACAGTACTACAGGTTGGGGACGGTATTGCCCGGGTATACGGGCTGTCCAAAGTGCAAGCAGGAGAACTTGTCGAACTTCCCGATTCGATCGACATCGATGGAAATCCCGTGCGGGGAATGGTACTGAACCTTGAAGAGGATAATGTCGGGATCGTACTTTTTGGTTCGTCGAAAGTTGTAGAAGAGGGACACCAGGTACGACGAACTCGTAATATCGCTTCTCTGCAAGTCGGTGATGGTGTATTAGGCCGGGTTATTGACCCACTGGGACTTCCTCTGGATGGAAAAGGAGGAGTCGCAGGGGATACTCTAGAACTCCCTCTTGAGCGAAAAGCTCCGGGTGTCATCTATCGGGAACCGGTAACCGAGCCCCTGCAGACAGGTATCAAGGCGATTGATACACTGATTCCAATTGGGCGCGGACAGCGTGAACTGATCATTGGAGACCGTCAGACTGGTAAAACCGCTGTGGCTATTGACACCATTATCAATCAGAAGGGTACCCATTCAACGGATAAGCCGGTATTCTGTATCTATGTGGTGGTCGGACAGAAGGGTTCAACCGTTGCATCGATTGTAAACACTCTGAGAGAGCATGATGCTCTCGATTACACGGTGATCGTCTCCGCACCGGCGAGCTCATCAGCACCGATGAGGTATGTAGCTCCATTTGCAGGCGCTGCAATAGGTGAATATTTCAGGGATACAGGACGTCATGCACTTGTTATCTATGATGACCTCTCCAAACAGGCTGTCGCCTACCGTGAACTTTCACTGCTTTTGAGGCGCCCTCCTGGAAGGGAAGCGTATCCTGGAGATGTTTTCTATCTCCACAGCCGTCTTCTGGAGCGTGCAGCAAAAATCATTGACAATGATGAGGTAGCCCGGCAAATGAATAACATTCCGGAATCTCTGCGCCCTCATGTAAAAGGTGGCGGATCGCTAACTGCCCTGCCTATTATTGAAACACAGGCAGGGGACGTTTCAGCCTACATTCCCACAAACGTAATTTCAATTACGGATGGTCAGATCTTCCTGGATACCGACCTCTTTAATTCGGGTGTACGTCCTGCCATTGATGTGGGTATCTCAGTTTCGAGGGTAGGGGGTTCTGCACAGGTAAAGTCGATGAGAAAGTTATCAGGTACATTAAAACTGGATTTGGCACAATATCGTGAACTCGAAGCTTTTGCCAAGTTTGGCAGTGACCTTGATGCAGCGACGCAGCAGCAGCTGAAGCGGGGTGAGCGAACGGTAGAGCTGATGAAGCAGGCAGAATATGAGCCATTGCCTGTTCAGAACCAGATCGCTCTGCTTAAAGTGAACAGCGAAGGTCTTTTTGATGAGCTTCCGGTAAACATGATGCGTGACTTTGAGAAAGCTTTCCTTGAAGCAATCGCTGCCAAACATCCCCGGGAAATGGAAGAGCTTGCTGCTTCCGGAGACCTGGATGACAAGTTTGGTGAAGAACTTATTAAGACAGCGAGAACGACGATTGAACAATTATTAGTGCAGTCTGAGGAATAGATATGGCGAATCTTCGCGATATAAGAACCAGGATTACCTCCATCAGGAATACCGAGCAGATCACAAGAGCAATGAAAATGGTCGCCGCTGCGAAGCTCCGGAAAGCTCAGCAGCGGATGCTTGCTACACGGCCGTATGCTGGTAAGATGGGTGAATTAATTACAAGGCTGGCAGCAGGGAATTTGAAAATTGATAATCCGCTGTTGCGTAAAACAGAAGAGATTGAACGTATCTGTCTAATCGTGATAGGTTCTGACAGAGGTCTCTGTGGAGCATTTAACAATAATCTCTTTAAGACTATCGAAGCTACAATTGCTGCCAGATACCGCAAGTACCAGCGGTCAGGAAAACTGGAAATCATCGCAGTTGGAAGAAAGGCTGAAGCTTATTTTAACAAACGCAATTACCGGGTGGTTACATCTTATCCGGGATTCTTTGACAACCTCAGCTATGAGCTTTCATCAGAGTTGATGAGTGAGGTGAGAAAAAAGTTTGTTGAGGGTTATTACGATCAGGTACTGATAGGATTTAATGAATTCAAATCTGTTATAGCTCAAAACAGAATAGTGGAAACGGTATTGCCGATTCAGGCAACGGATGTTTCGGGTGGCCCTTCTGATGCAAACTCCGGAACAGGAGTTTCTGTAGAAACCGACTACATCTATGAGCCGGATGCGGAGACCATACTAAATGAATTACTCCCTATCTATGTGAACATGCAGTTCTGGAGAGCAGTTCTGGAGTCCAATGCGGCTGAACAAGGTGCGCGTATGGCTGCCATGGATAATGCAACTGAGAATGCAAAAGAACTGGAACAAGAACTAAAACTGAAATATAACCAGGCCCGACAGAGTGCAATTACAACCGAAATTTCAGAAATTGTCTCTGGTGCAGCCGCGCTTTCAGATTAAATTAAATTATAGAGATATTGTTTTCTAAGGTAATTTATTCTTAATTTGAATTTTGAAATTTTGGAGGGATGGCAGAGTGGTTGAATGCGGCGGTCTTGAAAACCGTTGAGGCTTCACGGTCTCCGGGGGTTCGAATCCCTCTCCCTCCGCTTTTGGAAAGCCTCAGCATATACTGAGGCTTTTTTTTTAAATAAATTTCAAAGTTCTGCGTTAGTAGACAAACTAAAATTCCTCCCCCTCGCATGACTTATGACTATTTAAAAGAATTTGTACTACTTCTGTTTCTGCTCTTTATAATGCAAGGACCCATAGATCTCAAGGCTCAAGATACCCTTCGGGTTAATCTGGCAGAGTTTATAGAACAGGGTATCGAAAAATCCGGTATGGTTGCTTACGAGCAGAGAGCAGCGGAATTGGCACATAACCAGGCAGATCAGGCAAAAGCGTTACGTATACTTCCAAGTATCAACCTAAATACGCAGCATGGGTTGATACCGGGTGTGGAGAGTAGTAAAATTGGCCTGAATCCGGGTTCTTATTATCTGGACCCCGATATTCGGAACGACTGGGAGAACTGGGCCATATTTACACGTGGGGAGATCAGTGCGGTTCAGCCTCTATATACCTGGGGTGCTGTCGACAACGCCATCAAGGCAGCGACTGCAGGAGCCCGGGCAGCAGAGTATCAATTTGAGGCTGTGCAATCGGAAGCTGAATTCCGATATTATGAACTCTATTACAGTTATTTACTTGCTTTGGAGGTCTCTCGTATCCTGGATGATGCCAAAAGCCAGCTAAGCCAGGTAGAAAGAGCGATGGAAGAGATGAGAGAAGAAGGGAGCCTGGATTTAAAGGAGTCAGATATCTTTAAATTCGAAATTTTCAGATCGGAATTTGAAACTCAAATTGTAGAGGTTGAACAAGGATTAGGTTTTGTACAACGAGTCTGGAACTACGCGCTTCAAGCCCCTGATGACATTGTTTATGAGCCAGAGGAGCGATTTTTGGAACCCGTTTCAGTGGAAATTGAATCGTATGATCACTATCGCCAACTGGCCTTTGACAATCGCGCCGAACTTATGGGTGTAGCTGCTGGAATTGAAGCTACGCGAAGCGGTCTGGAAGCTGTTAAGGCCCAACAATATCCTGTACTATTTTTCGGCCTTACCGGCAGTTTTGCCTATACGCCTAACCGGCCACGACAGACCAACCCTTTTATACGTAATAACACAAACTATCTGTCTGCTGCAGTCGGTTTTGGTATCCGTCAAAATCTGAATTTTCAGGAACTCAGAAATAATGTCAACAGAGCCACAATCGAACACAAAAGAATGTATGACCTCCGGGAAGCTCTGAGTGAAGGGGTCGTTCTGGAATTAAACGAAACTTATCGGGAAGCCGTTATAGCAGAATCAAAGGTTCGGCAGACGGAGGAGTCTCTTGCCATCGCCAGAAACTGGGTGAGGAATGAACAGTTAAATTATGATCTCGGTTTCGGAGATATGGAAGAGCTGGTGGATGCTGTCCGTCAGGAGCTCGAACTGCGGGTTGAACTGAAACAAAGTGTGTTTGAATTGAATAAGAAGATGGCGGCGCTCTATAAAGCGAGTGGTGTGCCGGTAACACAGATGAACCTTAATTGACTGGTTATGAGACAATTTACAAGCTTTCTTTTAATGATTGTTTTATTTGTACCTGTTGCTTTTGCACAGAGTGAAAGTGATCGGATTCGTGAAATGCTTGATAGCAGAGATGAAGAGATCAAAGAGTTATTGGGGCCTGATGGCAACGATTATACGCAAGAACAGAGAGAACAACTAAAAGACATCGTGAATGATGTAATCTATTACCGGGCGATGGCACAGGCTGCCCTGGGAGATACTTATCATGAAATTTCAGAAGAAGAAAGAGAGGAGTTTGTCAGCCTGTTTGCTACAATAATCAGGGACAACTCCTTAAACAGTTTGGACATATACAGAGCTGATGTCATTTATGATAATATCGAAGTAAACGGGGAGACGGCAAGGGTGGAAACCACCGCAGAGTTGCAAGATGTTAGAACGACGGTGGATTACGATATGATTAAATCAGGTTCTGACTGGGTGATTGTGGATATGACGATTGATGATGTCTCCACAGCAGAGTCCTATAACAGGCAGTTCCAGAGCATTATACGCCAGCGCGGATTTGATGCGCTTCTGGAAAGTTTGCGGAGAAGAGCAGCCCGTGCTTGATCTTGTTACTATTTAGAATAGACGAGAGATCGTTAAAAAGGCTTCTTTATCTCACTATAGTAGCCTGAGGGGGGGGTAGTCTGCGAAAGAAGTGTTAACCGGCTGTTTACTGTTGAGTCCTTCAAGAAACAGGGTGGCCGGGCGATTCCCTTCGATGCAGGGCACAGCATAGGATCAGATGGATGGGCTCGTATTCTGAGCAAGTGAGGCTCAATCGCACTGATCTGATAAGAGTTTCCGCCCCACTCACTTCCGGGTTTCCAATTTCAGAAAGTCATGGTTTCCCAGCAATTTGACCAGAATTTGGTGGAGCCTCTGCTTCACAGGTGTACTTAAGTATTCATACCCCTGCAGACAGAGAAAACGAATTTCCTGATTTTCTAACTTTTTTAATTTTCGGGATATAAAAGGCTGGAAGTCAGTTTCTCCACTAATCATCATCGCTTCGTTGTCGGGGTCCAGAGTCACTGCCCGGTCTTGCTTGAGTTCCAGATGATGGGCTAAAAATATACTTGAGAATTGATTGGTATTTCGAAAAGGATACTGAATATTCTCTTTCAACAGCTCCTCCTTTTCATTAAAAAAAGTGGCCAGTGTCTCCTTGTTAATAGGACGGGGCACATGGTATCCGTGAAAGTAACGGGTAGAAAAACCGGCCAGCTGAGCAGACCGGATCTGAAGAAGATGATGCATGGATCGCGTAATTCCCAATACACTCTTGGCAAGAAAACTGACAAACTGGTTGATAACCTGTCTCACTTTACCATACTTGAAAATCCGTTTCCATTTACCCCGGAGAACCAGCGTATGGTCTTGAAAAAAATGCTCTGGTTTACACGGTTTCGTTAAGACAAAATCATCGTTAAAGTAGATAAATCTGGGTGACAATCCCTCTATCGACCAGAGCATGGATTCAATGGACCTGCTGTTGAATGTAGGCAGCACCTCATTGTAGTCACGAAACAACTCAGTATGGTCAACCAGTTCTACATTATATCTGTCCCGTAGTTCAGGAGTGAGGAAAGGAGGAACCTGATTATCCGTAACAAGATAAATTTTATGGATCCAGGGAGCGAATGTGCGAATAGAAGCCAGGCAATATTTTAACTCTCCATTATCAATAAACCGTGTCTCGTCTCCTGCAGTAGACAGTGAGGACGAGGTTCGCTGTTTAGCATTATAAATACAAGCCATCTCAGCCCTCTTTTTTCTGTGAACAGGGTCATTGCCGTCGACCCAGGTAATCACAGCATCAATTTTTTGATCCGAATTAATACTCATTCAGGAAATTTTCGGCTTGTCACATTTGTTAGAGTGTGGTTTAAGATATTCCTATTATTGAAGATGAACAAACCGTGATAAATTGTATATATTTGAGTGATATCCATCAGCATCCGGTTGAAACTCATTCCAGAATATCGGATTAGAAGAAATAGCAGGACAGATCGCTTTCATATTGTTGAGGTAAAAATTCTGAATAGCCAGCATGAACTTTTTAATTCCGGATATGGGTAAAATCGCAACTGCAATTGGTGATCACACTGAACAGGGATACGTTTTCAATTCCTACGGACCAAAAATCTATTTGAAACACGTTATTTCTAACATCGTAACGTTGCGAAGGTATGATCAAAGCCGTCCTGTTGCATTATACTGCTCGGAGAATCATCTGGATCTTATAAAACAGTCCGGACTTGAACACTACTTCCAGGCGTTGAATATCCTTCCTGAAGAGAACCGGTCGGTGATTGGCTTCAAGCACAACATTTACAAATTCATGCCTTTTAAAGAGAATTTGTTCCTTGATAGCGACATTTTGTGGTGCAGGAATCCCGATAAACTATGGAAACTACTCTCTCCCTACAGGTTCACGATTACAGGGACTCAGAAAGCAGATATTTTCTTTGGCGGGCCGAAGGGAGTTGCCATCGCATTGGACTTTCTGCTAAACCGGAGAAAGAGGACTCTGGAAAAATTTAATCTCACCTATCTCAGCAGAGTGCAGGCCGGTATGATCTATTCGGCCGACAGAGATCTTACCGAAAGTGTTTGCAGACATGCTAGGGAGTTCTTCTCCCGAAGGGATGAAACTCACTTTGTAAGTCGTAAAAATGAAAAAGGCAGAAAGGAAGAGACATGCGAGTGGAGTCTGGCCATGGCCATGTCGGCGCACAAACTTCAGGTATTTCCATGGCATAACGGGTATGAGAGTGCGCAGCTCGACTATTTTGAGGACTATACTTTCCACGATGAATATTTTTACGATGTCCAATGCCTCTACTATAGTAATAAGTTTAAGAATGACCTCAAGGCTTTGAAAAACAAAAGGGTCAGAAACTTTCTTTTTCGTCTGCTTCTGATTGTTCCGAACCGGGGGGATCATCTCTATGTGACGCCTTACTGCTTGCACTTTGGATGGTTGCATCAGAAAGAAAATTTGAATCGTTTTTCAGAAATTTGCTGGGATAAAACGGTGAACCACAATGTGAGACGTGGTGAGAAGGTGGAAAGCGCCGGTTCCTCAGGCAATCCGATCGGGACCGGAAGGGGCTGATGAAGAGTGGCTGTTGTACAGAACCAGATAGTAGTCAGAATTGTGCGGGTATTGCGCTGATAGCATGAACTCGAAAGTAAAAAGCAGCGCACCTGTCGATATAATCTTCTGATAATGGAGAAGGCTATGAAAAAGGTACTGATGATCTCCCCATTTTTTATACCAAGGAGAAGGGTGGGGGCACTTCGTGCTTTTAAATTTGCCATCCATCTGAAAGAGTTCGGATTTCAGCCGGCGATACTTTCCATACATGACAAAACGGGAAGGATAACAGCTCAGGAAGAGGAGCTGCTGAAAGGTATCCCTTTGTTTTCAATCACCCCTCCGTTTGATAAAACAGCCGGTGGGAATACCCACCGCAAGGGCTCCAAATTTAAGAAACAGCTGTTGCCATCCCCGGCCGCATGGATTGATAAAAATACTCCTATGGACACCTGGATCTATCTGTTTCTGCTCAGATATCCCTCGATCCGCAGGTTTGCAAAAGAGTGGGACCCTGAAATCATATGGGCTACCGGAGATCCGTGGTCCTCTCTCTGGTTGGGACACAGGATTGCCCGATATCTGAAGAGGCCGTTTGTCGCCGATTTTCGTGATCCATGGATACCGGGAGAGATCTCCCTGAGGCAAAGGTCGCCTTTTTCTCAAAAGGCCGACCGAAGTGCGGAATTGAGCATCATCAAAGATGCTGACAGGCTTGTTTTTACCTCACGTCAGACGGAATTGGAATACCGTAAATATTATCAGTTGGATTCGGCGTCCACCACTACGATATATAACTCTCGAAGTTTTCTGCTGGAGGAGGTTCCGGATCAGGTATTGGAGAAACCGCTATTCGACCGTGAGAAATTCATCCTCCTCTTTTTTGGCAGGTTCCGTGCACTCAGTCCGGTCCAATCGGTAATAGAGATGATCAGGCTGCTAAAGAGTAATGAAGGACGAAATACCATCTCTCTTCTGGAGGTGCACAGTTATGGAAAGCCGGATCCCGAACAGTTAGAAAGAATAAGAGATGCGGGGCTGGAAGAGCAATTTGTCTTTCACAAACCCCTCCCTCCCGGACAGGGATTATCCCAGCTTAATGAAGCGGATCTGCTCCTTCTTACCACTCACAAAGATCGCAGGCTGGTGATACCCGCAAAATTGTGGGACTATCTCTATGCCTGTCCCGAGATACTTTCCATAACCCCCAATCCTGAGATTGGAGAGATTATAGATGATACAAAGAGAGGATTCCATACTACTCCCGATCAAATCGGCCCGGCAGCACGTTATCTTGCAGGGCAGATCAAGCAAAAAATGAAGACGGATAGAAAAAAGAGCAGGGCATACTCTGAGGCTGGCCGAAGGTTTGACAACAAGCGTTATGAGTCGAAGGAGACAACCAGGAAATTAGCGAAACTGTTTGATGATGTGCTAAGAGGTCGGGATGCAACATAGCAATCTTTCGGAGAAAGCGGGTGTGGTCGTCTTTGCAAGGATAATCACTACCATTATCGATCTGGCGATTGTTATTGCCACCATTCAGCTACTGTCGAAGACAGACTTTGCGATCATTGGCTATCTGCTCATGATCCATGAGGTCGCACGCAATATGGCTACCCTTGGTTTTCCCGAGAGTGTTTTCTTCTTCTTTGAGAGGGTTTCGGGAGGTGCGAAACGGGCATTTGTTATCCAGACAACGTTCATTCTGGCTGGAGCTGCGCTCGTATCGGGAGTCCTGATCCTCGTTATTACCGCTATTGTACCGTCATTGCTGCCCGAATGGGATACCGCATCTGTCAGCCAGCTGCAATCCCTGCTTCCCTACATGGCACTGGTGGCAGTTTTAGAAATTCCTACATGGCCAGTCACCAATATTCTTCTCGCCCTCGATAAGCAGAAACAGGCAGCCTGGTACGAGCTACTTACAACGCTTTTTATATTTGTTTTGCTGGTTGGGCCGCTGGTGCTGGGCCTGGGGCTGGAATTTGCAGTATACGGATTGACGGGTTACGCTCTCCTCCGTTTTATCATCTCATGGATCTGGATGAGGCGGGTGCTGCCTGAAGGTAGTATCAAAGATTCGGAAGTCTCTGTCCGCAGACAGGTGAACTTCTCAGTACCACTGGGGTTGTCCTCACTGGTCAGCAAGATGAACCGGTATGCCGACAAATTTATTGTCTCTATCCTACTACCGTCAGCCGCCTATGCAGAGTACACCATCGGAGCTCAAGAAGTACCCATCATACGGGTGATCCCTTTTGCTGTAGGTTCCGTGCTGATCAGCAGATATGTCGCTTACCATCTGGAGTCTAAAAAAGAGGAACTCCTGGAACTCTGGTATAAAGGGGTTGAGAAAGTAAGCCTTCTGGTCATACCCCTGACCATCGCAGTGATCATCGGGGCTTCCGATCTGATCGCACTGATTGCTGAGTCGGAGGGGACCGACTACCGGAACGCGGTGGTACCATTCCAGATTTTTAATCTGATTGTTCTGGTAAGGGTGACCAATTACGGCTCTATTCTTCAGGCATTCGGTGATACCAGGGGAGTTCTCTATCTGAGTGTCAATCTTGTAGCAGCCAATATCATTTTGAGTATCCCGCTCACGCTGTTGTTTGGCATCACGGGAACGGCTGCAGGAACGCTAATAGCCAACTTGTACAACTGGGTGATCACACTGAGGAGAATCGGCGGCCATATGGATCTTCCCTTCTATAAAGTTCTGCCTTTTCCCTACTACATGAGGGTTCTGTTGATTTCAGTGGTTATCGCCATCCCCGTGGCTTGGATGAGAGGCACGATACTGACGGCAGATCCGTCAGGGTGGGGCCTGCTATTGATATTTACACTCTATCCATTTCTCTTTTATGTTACGGGATCCTTGACGGGAGTCATCCGTCCGGCAGACAGGCAGCAGTTCAAAAACTGGATTTCAATGAAATTTTTGAGGTGACAGGCCCTTCAAGAATTTCACCGTTATACGGAAATTTCTACTCTGCGTACTTTACCGGGATTTCTATTGATTGCGGCCTGGCCCACCTTTCGTCATCTGATCATAGAGAGCTTCCAGCTGCCGGACATTCTTTTCTAATTGATACTCCTGTTCTATTACTGTACGGGCATTTTTACAGATCTCCATGATCGGATAATCTCCGGAATAGAACCTCTCCATGATCCCTGCAAGCTGGCGGGGATCTCTTTCATCTGTGAGGAACCCGCTCTTTGTGTGCATGACAGCCTCCGGAATAGCAGCATGCCGGGTGGTTAACACGGGTGTGCCTGCTGCCATAGCTTCCAGAATGGTGTTGGGCAGGCCCTCCATATCTCCGTCATCGGCACGAACACTAGGTGCGAGGAGCAGGGAGTGGCGGGGGAGTTCGTCCAGTATCTTATCCACCGGCTGGAAGCCTCGGAAGTGGATCTGTTGATCAATTCCCAATTCCGTACTCAAAAGTGCGAGTTTTTGGCGAAGCGGCCCGTCACCAAAAATATGGGCCTCTGCCTCTATCCCACTCTGCTTAAGCAAATGGAGAGCTTTTAAGGCATATCTGAACCCCTTTTTCTCAACCAGGCGACCAACCATCATGACAGGTTTGTCTGGCCTGTAACCGGGATGGAAAGGGATTTCACGGGTATCAAATCCAAAACGTACCACCTCTATGCGGCTTTCAGGAAATCCGAGCCCGATAAGCTGTCTCTTCATAAATTCAGATGCTGCAACAAAACGGGCAGTGGAACGGGCCATTTTACGGTACCTTTTTTTCCAGCCTGCTTCACCGGGAAGACGAGAGACGTCAGAACCGTAAAAGCTGATCAGCAGCGGAATATTTAAGGATTCACTGAGAGAGAGCAATTTATAACCATCATACCCGAAATGAGCGTGGATGAGATCGGGCCTCAGCTCCTCGATTGTTTGCCTGTAATAGGGCAGGGTACGGTTCAGAAGAAATGCCAGACGGTTCATCCATCCGGCTGAACCGGTTTTGGGTACCTCATAAATGTCCAGATTACCGGAGAAGGATTTTTTATTGTAACAGAGAGCGGCCGGGCGATAGCTTTGATGATTGGCAATAAACCGATGGATAAACGTTTCACTGGGATTCAAAAAATGGGTTTTGTAGTGAAGGACAGTTCGCATGAACTCTGTTTAATCAAAATTAAAGAGGCTTCTAATTGAGCCTGAAAGATAATACTTTAAGTTTGTTCAATTTGTTGATTAATGTATGGACCGAAAAATAGTCAAACGAATTTTTATTTTAACGATTCTCTGCCTGATACTGCAATATGGGGTGGTGGGGCTGGCTGGTTATTATCATTCCGAACCCTGGCCGGCATTTGTCTTTCCAGGCTTTAGAAGTGTGCTTGATTTTGAGGAAGGGTTTGAAATTTCCCGTTATGAACTTTATTTCATTCAGGCGGGAGGAGATACGACAGTCATTACACCCGCCGAACTTTTTTATGGAATACCGGACTCACAGAGGCCCGGTTTCATGCGCAGGCGATTTGGAGATGACGCAGAGGATTTGTTGTTTACAGCGGAAAGCCGGGAATGGATAAAAGGGCGGGTGGAGCATATGACAGGCTACCGGCCAGAACAGATGGTGGTTCGGGAATTACGGGATTATTATTCCCATCGAAACAACAGAGCCGTGCGGGATTCGGTAGGGGTTAAAAAAAAGATCTCATTTAACCTTGAGAACGGGGAATGAAGAAGAAGTTCGAAAATTGGATTCACGATACCTGGATAATCTCTCCCGGCGGAGCCGGTCTGCTCAGAATTGTCACTGCCCTCTATATTCTGTTTTTTTTGATACCAGGTAACGGACTTGATCACTATAAATACTTGTCTGAATTACCAGATCAGTTTTTTATGCCGCCACCCGGTCCGATGGCACTGTTTCAGGGGTTCCCGCCACTTCTGTTTTTTCAAACTCTTCTCACTCTTCTTGTTATCTCTCTGATACTGCTTACAATTGGATACAGAACCAAAATGGTTTCTATCCTGTCGGGGATCCTTATCCTGCTCCTGCAGGGGTTTATTTACAGTGTGGGGAAAGTAAACCACGAGATACTCACAGGAATTTTTCCTATCCTGATGGCTTTTACAAACTGGGGTGCTGCCTACTCGGTAGACTCCTGTCGTCAGAACTCTACTGATCAAACCGCCGAGAGCTGGCCTCTAACTCTGCTGGCTCTGTTGATCGGTTTTATGATGTTTACAGCCGGGGTACCAAAAATTTTGGGGGGATGGCTGGATCCCTCCACACAAGCAGTTCAGGGCCATCTCTTTAATCAGTACTTTTTAAGGGGACGCGATGCCCTGCTTGCAACCAGGCTGGTCCATCTGGATCAGCCGCTATTCTGGGAGTTTCTCGACTGGGCGACCATTCTCTTCGAAATCGGTTTTCTGGCGGCTGTCTGGAAAAGAAGCTGGTTCAGGGTCTTTCTGATTTTTGCCGTTTTTTTTCATTATTCAACGATGCTGATCCTCAATATTCCGTTTATTCAAAATCTGATGCTCTATGCAGCATTTCTCAACTGGGACCTGCTCGACCGGGTGGTGAGTGAACGGATCGGTGCTCTCAAATTTGTACCAGGCGAGTCCGCATCCCATTGGGTGCCAGTTTTGATCATAGCAATAACAGCAGGTTCATTTGTACTTATCAGATACTTGCCGGCAGGGAATTCCTTTTTCTACAATTCGGACCTCAATCTGCAGGAGGTGATCCTCGTTCATGGCGCCATGGTCATTGTTCTGATGATTTTAGCGGTTAAAATCGGAAGAATTCCAAGTCGGAATCGTCGATGAGAAATGGATCTGACCGGCAGGCCGAGGGTCTCTGCTGAAAAGGGTGAATCAGAGAGTTCGGGCAACAAAAGCAGGAGTGGTATCGAGATGGCGATCGATCAGCCGGTACCACGGATACCCCACAATGATAAACTGAAGAAGGAAAGCATCAAAACGGATATTCATACTTAACATAATACCGATATGAAGCCCGATCAGCAGGGTGAATGTATAAGGCCTGAATCTGCTCCACCAGAGGGTAAACCCGAAAAACTCGGTAATCCAGCCGAACAGAAGGAGTAGAGAAGCAAATGCAGTGCTCTTAAGTGCTGCCTGTTGAATAAAATTGAGTGAATACGTCCCTTCCCGAGACAGGATATCGACACTTTTTTCGCTGATCCAGAGCCAGAGATGCCGCCCATCTGCCCAATGAATCCCGGTACCGATCAATTTGGAAAAGAAAGCAGACGTATAGGCCAGGCCCATAAAGAAAAAAAGTGTACCCATTACAAAACGCGGCATACTTCTCGCCCCTCCAAAAGCGACGCTTCCGATGCCCAGACACAACAGAGAGATCCCGATAAACGCCTGACTGTGAGGGATCTCACCCTGGCTGAAACGAGTAAAATGGAGAAGTTGGAGCAGGAAAAATGCAACCATGTAAAACCATCGGGCTCCTATACGGAAATAGGCACAGAGGAGGAGGACTGTAAGGATACCAGCCATGTAAAAGGGGAGATGATTACCAAAAAAAAGAGAGACATCCAGATAATTGGCGTATCCCAGGGGAAGTACAACTTCAGTGTTTCGATGGAAGATATATCTTGCCCATTTCCATGAAAACCAGATGGTATAGAGGAGTACAAAAAATTCAAAAAACTTGAAAAACACCAGCTCCCCCGGGGTAACCTTTCGCTCAGGCTCAAAGAGTCCGGATTTCAGAGACGACAGAAATTTCATAGGAGAGTTTTAGGATTAAGGATGGACAGGGAGTTGGCTCTGTTTTAAACGGATCTCATCCTCAGTCAACAGGATAAGGGGGACCACTTTGCCGATCACCTTGTCTTCTCCGGCGAGCTCACCCTTTACAATCGTGACCAACCATTTTTTATCCTTCAAGTTTTCCGCGCCAATCATGGAATGCAGTGCACGTTGCCGGGATTCTGTCCAGTCGGTTGTACGAACCACAAAGTTTGAATAATCGATC
Source organism: uncultured Balneolaceae bacterium (assembly GCA_938003885.1). Lineage (GTDB taxonomy): Bacteria > Bacteroidota > Rhodothermia > Balneolales > Balneolaceae > Rhodohalobacter. The sequence goes on from CALKWT010000285.1 coordinate 20,124, forward strand.
TGGTCAACTCCCAGAGCTCTCAGTGAAACGACCCTTTCATCAGAGCGAAGCGGGTATACATGCTCTACCCAGAGTTCAGACTCTTCCAGATCAGTTACATCCAGAACCATCGCCCTCGCCCATGGATTTCCAGCCTGAGAAAACATGGGGTAAATGCTGAAAGGCCAGAACTCCCCTTCGTGAGTTGACACAAGAATGGCATGAACAAGAAATAGAACACCCAGAATTTTTAATGCTTTCGAGGCTTGTTGTGCGTTCATCTTCCGGGGAGTAGATCTGATTGGTGAAAGCTGACTGGTAAATAACTTTTATCATACGAATTAAATGTCAAAAGCAAAACATGACATCGAATAAACCGGGATCATTTACCTCTTCTTTGATTAAAAATATGTAACTTTAGCCTCTTTACAAGAGTTTCAACCAATCTTTATTCATGAATAAGATTATTCAGTTTCTCAAGCCGATCATAAAGTTTAACATCCGTTATCCTGTCTGGGTCGTAACCATTGCGACACTTTCGGCTATTGTAGCGACCTACTTTGCAGTCCAGCTTACCATTGACACGGATATTGCCAATTTATTACCTGAGAATCACCCAAATGTGCAGGCACTGAACAGATTACAGGCTCAGATAGGAGGAGAAACCGAAATGCAGGTGGCCATAAAGTCACCTTCATTTGAAGCAAATGTTGCTTTTGCTGAACGGCTGGCGGAAGAGAGTTTGAAGTTACACTATCCCAGGCATGATTTTAGATATTTCAACAGGGCAGAGTTCTATCGGGATACAGAGATATTACAGGACAATGCACTTTATCTTGCGACAGAGAGTGAACTGCAGGATATCATTCATTTTCTGGAAAGTGAAATCGATAAGGCCCGCGAAGAAGCGAACCCCTTTTTTATCGATTTTGGCGATGAGTTTGAGGATGATGAAGTAGAAGAGACGATGGATATTGAACGGTTTCGCGAGAGTTATGATAACCTGATTCCATCGGAATATCCAGTCAGTGCAGATAGTACATTGGCCATACTCTCCCTGTATCCAACCGGCTCTCAAAATGATCTGCAGTACCTGCGAGACATGTTTGAAGAGTTTGATGGCCTGATAGAGGAGTTGAATCCTGCGGAGTTCCATCCCGATATGGAAGTTCAATTCGGGGGGCGGTTAAAGCGGCACCTGAATGAATTTGAATCCATCATGAATGACGTCTTTAACAGTTTTGCCTATGGCTTCTCGAGTGTCATTCTTCTGGTGATGCTCTATTTCTGGTTCAAGCAGCTGAACATGTACCAAAAGGGCGGGGAGGAGTTGAAAAAGCACTCCATCTGGAGTCATCTGATTCGAATGCCTGTGCCTGTCATGGTGATAGGAATCCCGCTGTTGATAAGTCTGGCATGGACATTTGGCCTCACCTATTTTCAGCTCGGCGTATTAAACACAATGACCTCCGTACTGTTTGTCATTCTGTTTGGTTTGAGTATCGACTACGGACTCCACTACTATGCAAGGTATATTGAATTGCGTTCAGACGGGCAGAGTATAGAAAGGGCGGTCATCGAATCATATGTAAAAACAGGTTCAGCCATCTTTGTGAGTGCGGCCACAACAGCATCTGCCCTTTTTGTCCTCACGATTGCCGATTTCCGTGGATTCTCCGAGTTCGGCTATATCGCAGGCCTGGGTGTCACATTTGCTCTCTTCTGTATGCTGTTTGTTATGCCGGCGCTCCTGGTTCTCTTCGATCGTGGTAAATGGTTACTGTTGATTAAACGATCGGAAGAACATGCAGAAGTCAGGGAAGCAAGGCGTTTCCCTTTTGCCGGCCTGATTATCGGAGCGGGCCTGTTGGTAACCACTCTATTTATCTTCCAGTTAAGCGATCTTCAGTTTGAGTATGAGTTTAATGAATTAGAGCCCGTTTTTGAAGAATATGAAGAGTTTCGTGCGTTCTCTTCGGGTGTAGATGAGAGTACACTTCGTAATCCCGCTTACATATTGGCCGACACAGATGAAGAAGTTTTTGAGATCCTTGATATTGTCCGCGAGCGGCAGCAATCCAATCCCGAAACCATGATCTATCAGGTAGAGGCGTTACAGGAGAGATTTCCACCTAACGAGGAGCTGGCGAACCAGAAACTGGAGTACATCAGTCAGATACGGGAGCTGCTCGATCACAGCTTTATTCGCGGGCAGGAGAATGAAAGCCTGGATATTTTGCGCCGGGGTTCTCAAACTACAGAACCTCTGGATGAAGATCTGATCCCGGACTTTTTGAAAAACCGGTTTACTGACCGGCAGGGAAATATTGGCAAATTTGTTATCGTCTATCCCGATCGGGGGCTCTCCGATGGCCGAAATTCCATCGCGTTTAAGAATGAACTTTCAAATATCCGGACATCTGACGGGAAAGAGTTCTTTGCTGCGAGTACGTCGATCGTCGCGGCTTCCATGCTGGAAGTGATGCAGGAAGAGAGCCCATATATGATTGCAGCGACGTTTATCATCGTCTTTCTCTTCATCCAGTTTTCTTTCGGAAATTTGTGGTGGTCCCTCATTGCATTGATACCACTTATTGTCGGGCTCATCTGGCTCTTTGCTTTCATGGCGATTTTCGATTTCAAAGTAAACTTTTACAATATGGTAGTATTACCGGCTATTTTGGGAATCGCCTGTGATAACGGAGTTCACCTGGCCCATCGATTCAGGGATGAGGGCAAATTCCATATGAGGACGGTTCTGAGAAGTACAGGTCAGCATATTACCATTGGATCTCTGACTACGATGCTGGGTTTTGTAGGCTTACTTTTTACGACGCACCCGGGCTTGCGTTCGATCGGAATTATGGCGATTCTGGGTATGGGAATGACGTGGTTCATTGCGATTCTTCTGCTCCCTGCCATCGTTCAAAAGCTCGAAGACAAAAACGTTATCCACGATTGATGTTGAGTATGGAACTATGTAACGATTAAAGCATTCTTCTTATGATCGTTAAGACAGAAGCCATCGTTTTACGGAAAGTAGATTTCAGTGAATCGAGTATCATTGCGACACTTTTTACCCGAAAGAAAGGTGTGATTTCTGTTATAGCCAAAGGGGCAAAAAAACCGAGAAGCAAGTTTGCAGCTGCTCTGGTGCCGGGTCAATTGCTGGAAGTGGTTTTCTACAACAAAGAGTCTCGTGACGTTCAGACGCTCTCAGAAGTGAGCTATCTGCACAAACTGAATGGTCTTCGGATAGATATCACGAAGATGGCGATTGTTCACTCCGCCCTGGAGCTGGTGAGCCAGGTGGTGCATACCAATGAAGTGAATGTTTCCCTTTTTGACTTTTTATCTCACTTTCTGATCTGGATCAATCAGAGTGACCATCCGGGTAAGATTCTGTTTCCATACATGCAGCTTCGGATTCTCGAACATATTGGCATTGGCCTGCAACTGTCTGAGACAATCCGCAGCGGAACAAATGGTAGAGGGGAAGGATATATTAATATTGAAACGGGAACTCTTTCTACGTCTGCAGATGGTTCCCGTTCTGTGAAACTGACTCCGGCTCAGATGCAATTTTTATGCAAATGTCTGACTTCCAGAAATAGATCAATCCTGAGGATGACACTACCAGAAAAACACATTTCAGACCTGATCGAATATTTGGATAGATACATACGTTATCACATTGATGGCGTGAAACCCAGAAAGTCAGACTCTATTTTCTCTCAGATCGTCTAACCTGTGCATATAAGCATATGAATAACCGCGAAAAATTACTTTCAGGGACTCTTCTGATACTGATCGGTGTGATGGCAGGGATGATTCTGATGATATTAAGGCAGGGTTCCCTCTCATTTAATCAGGTAGAAGTTCAAGTGACAGAGGTGAGCAGAAGTGAGTACCCGGTCTGGACATCCGATGAACTGGAAGTGCTGGATGACCGGTTCCTGTTCAGAGAAGTCGCTAACAAAACGACCCCTTCGGTTGTTTACATTGAAACGATCGTTTCAAACCGCAATATGGAATCGAGTAATGAGCGGGACGACGCCGAAAATCTGTGGGAGCGATTTCTGCCACCACGGTCGCGAAGTGTTGGCTCGGGTGTCCTTATTTCTGAAGATGGATACATTATCACCAATGATCATGTGATTGCAAACTCAATTCGTGACGGTATTACGGTTACGCTGGATGACAAACGAACCTACGATGCCAGGATTATCGGAAGAGACCCCAGTACGGATCTTGCCGTTATTAAAATTGACGCATCCAACCTGATTCCGGCGACCATCGGAAATTCAGACAGGGTAGAGGTAGGGGAGTGGGTACTGGCCATCGGGAATCCCTTTCGTCTGCGCTCCACAGTGACTGCCGGAATTGTCGGTGCACTCAGCAGGGAGGTTCATATCATTAACGACCAGTACAGAATTGAAAGTTTCATACAGACGGACGCAGCAATTAACAGGGGCAACAGTGGCGGAGCCCTGGTCAATACCAGCGGACAGTTAATCGGCATCAATACTGCGATCGCTACACAAAGCGGATCTTATCAGGGCTATGGATTTGCTGTGCCGAGTAATCTGGCATTAAAGGTTGCAAGAGACCTGATCGAGTTTGGTGAGGTAAAAAGAGGGCTGATGGGGGTAAATATACAGACCGTCGACTCCCGCAGTGCCAGCCGGGTAGGGCTTGATAGCATCCGGGGAGTTCTCATCAGCGGCATCGGTGGAGATGAGACTGCCGCCAGCAAAGCAGGGCTGCTCCTGGATGATGTAATTATCGGAGTAAATGGTGAACCTGTCAACGAGTCCAGCCGGTTACAGGAAAAGGTAGCCATGTTCCGGCCCGATGATACCATTGAACTGGAGATCTGGAGGGCGGGTGAGGTATTTACCGTAAACCTTACCCTTCAACAGTTGGAAGCCACTCCGCCGGTCGCTGCGATAATGGATGAATTTGATGACGAGCCGGAACTGGAGCAGTGGCAGGAGATTCCTGAAGGCCGCAGCGGCCACGGAGAGATCTACCGCAAGTTTGAAGATGTTGGTTTTACCCTGAGTACTGTAACCGGTCCCGGCCCGGGCAGCCCGCATATCTTTATTCAGAGAGTTTTTCCAGGTTCCGAGGCCCATCATCGGGGAGTGCAATTTGGGAGCGAACTACTGGAAATTAATGGAGTGAGTGCTGAAAGCATAGAGATGGTGGAGGATGAAATTCTATATTCCCTGCAGAATCATCACCCTATCACCCTTAAAGTGAAGACAATAAACAATTCGATCGGTTATTTTAAACTCTTTTAATTCATGAAATTTTATTCCGCGCACCATTTCAACTGGATCCTTCTGATTTTTTTAATAGGTATAGGTTGTACAGCAGCCGGGGAGTTGACGGACGAGCTTCCGGAGGAACCAAGGGATGAGATTCTTATTGAAACCGATGAAAATACCTCACATATACCAGAATGGTACCGTCCGGCACGCTTTTCTGATGCAGACAGCAGTGCCATTTATGGATATGCATATGTCGTTTCTGACGATCCGGATGAAGCTCTGGAACTCTCAAAGGCGACCGCTGAAAAATTTCTGAGATTTGAAATGGATCGCCAGCTGGAACAAGCGCGATCCGTAATGGAAACGGACGGATATGAGGAGGCAGGCGATCCCCGATTAATTCTTCAATTGCGGAACTTTGCAGCCAATATCAACGTTGAAGAGGTGGCGAAATTAAAAACGGAACAGCCGGCCGATGAAGGTGATCAGTATGAAATCTATGCCAGATACAAGCTCTTACGGAGTGATCTCTACACACTCCTTGAAAGTCAGCTCTCTGATCAGAAATTCCTCAGACAACTCAGGGATTATTCTGCGAACCGGGGAGTGTGACAGCGCACCGGACACAATTTTTAAAATCACGGTTGATTCCTGAATGCCAAAGAGTTATTCTAGAATGTTCCATTTTTTAAAAATAATTCCTACATTAAAACAGTCCCCCGTCAGCGGGACTTTATGTACTAATAAAAGAGACTGAAAAATAAAAAACAGATATAAACGGGAACAAAAAGAGTAAATTGTCTTATACGACTACTAATTGTTCTTAACATTAACAATAACTAACAAAAATCATGAAGAATATATACAAACTACTTATTGTCGCACTTATTGCCTCAATTGTGGTTACTTCTCCGGTATCTGCTCAGGATACTCAGGAACCCAACAGAATCAGCATTGGCCTGTTAGGGGGAGTGACGAAAGGCCATATGAACATAGGAACGGAACTGGATCCGACCTTCGGATTTAATCTGAGATATGCAGCAAACCCGACCGTGGCGTTTCAGACAAATTTTGGATTTGGAACCTTCAACTCTACAGAAGATGATGGGTTTGATGGAAATGGCAACTATTATGACCGCCAGTTCGAGAACAGTTATTTTACAACCTCTTTGACCGGTCAGTTCAACCTGCTCCGATTGCTTGGTGGACAAAATGAGCGGATCAATCTCTACGCTCTGGCAGGTCTTGGTATGATTTTCAACGACGTGGAAACATCCATGGGGAACTCACAGCTTAACGGTTCTGAAGATTATATTGGGGAAGATCACAGTGAAAATGCTTTCTTTGCTACTTTCGGAACTGGAATGAGGTTTAATCTCGGCAGACGGGTAGACTTGTTTGTGCAGTATGACTATAATATTGCCAACAACGATATTATCGATGGATTCAGAACACGTCCAGAAGGGCCGATAGACTTACACCGCCGTAACCAGGATCACTGGAGCTCTCTTACCGGTGGACTTCAGATCAAATTGGGCGGCAGCGACAGAGATGCCGACTGGCATACCTACAGACCATGGGCTTCCGCAGCGGATATCGAAGGTCTCTCCCAGAGAATCGATGACCTTGACAGCAGAGTTCAGGATCATGAAGGCAGAATCAGCAACAATGAGGACATGATTCAGGCCCTTTCTGACAGAATGGATCAGATGGAAGATCGTCTCGCCAATCTCGAGCAACTTGTTGAAGATCTCGACCGTGTAGAAGTAACCATGGACAGTGATGTACTCTTTGCATTCGACTCTTCTACAATCCGGGAGAATGCGAAACCAACATTGGCTAATGTAGTACGTGCGCTTGCAAGAAATCCTGAGAAGAACATCTCTGTGACAGGACATACCTGTGATATCGGTGCAACCGACTACAACCAGGGTCTCTCTGAAAGACGTGCCAACTCTGTACGACAGTATCTGATCGATGCAGGAATTGATGGCAACAGAATTACCACACAAGGTTATGGCGAAACTCAGCCACTCGTACCTAATGAGTCCAACGAAGCCCGACAGCTCAACAGACGGGTAGAACTGGTCATTGAATAAAAGTCCGGTTCTGGATGTAACGTGGCCGGAACGATTCCGGTTATAGAATTGAAAAGGGATACAACAATAGGTTGTATCCCTTTTTTTATTTGCCCTGCTATGAGCGATATCTGCAGTGGCAGAGTTTCCCCGGGAAAGAGTTCATGACCTCCCGGGAGGAAGATGAATAGTGTTCGAATGCTGCATGGGCAGGGTCAGACACCCCTGCAAGCAGAATGACAAACTACAGTTCCTGCAGATTGAACCTAACACCTGCCTTGACCCATCTCCCCGGCATGGGTGCCCCCAGGATCTCCTGATAATTCGTATCTGTTATATTCAGGATGTCAGTGTAGATCTGAACCCGGCTTGAGAAAAGGGAGTACCCCAGTTTTATATTGGCTACAAAATAGGAGCGCGGAATTTCTGCACCTGCGAGTTCACTTCCCTGGGGTGAGCGGACGTGCAGAGAAGAGAGAGTGTTTACAGAGAGTCTGTTCATTCGCAAACTCAGACTCCACTGAAGTTGATGGGAAGGGTGGTTTGCAATATATCTGGAGACAGTATCGCCCTTGTCAGAAGTGTGAAGCCAGGTATATCCAAGGATTGTACCAGCATGGAATCGAGCTCTTTCGGCGAGCTGAAAATATCCCTGAAACTCAGCTCCTTTGGTCACGGCTCTGGAGATGTTACCTGCATAGAAATAGTGTTCGCCCGGCAGAAGATTAGGTGCGTTGTGGATGTCGTCTGAACGGGTGAGGCTGTAGTCGATCAGGTTGGCAGAGGAACGAATAAACAGGGTGGGGGAGAGGCGAATGGTACGTGCGGGCCTCCAGTCGACACCGAGGTCCATGGTTACTGAAGTTTCAGGTTTCAGATCGGGGTTTCCTATATTTCTAAGTGGAGTCAGGTCGGGAAGATTGAAGCTGACATACCGCTCAGTAAAATCACCAAAACGGATGGCACGTCCAATGGAGCTACGGTAGGTGACCTTTCCTCTTTTCCAGGAAGCACTGACCTGGGGCAGAAAGCTGAGGCTGTTCGTCCTGTTCAGCTCCAGCCGTGCACTGCCGGTAAGACGCATGCCGTTTTCCCAGCTAAGTGAAGAGACGGAATAGATACCGATTGTCCTGTCGGAATGATCCCCTCTGTCTGTACTCTCGATCCCCTTGAAGGTGTGTTGTATCCCCGAGAGTATCCTGAGCGAGGATGCACCCGTAATTACCGGATTGAGAGATACAGAGTGGGATGCATTCAGGTGGAGGCTTTCGGTCTGATGGAGGTTGGCAGGGGAGACATCAGGATTGAAATCGTAGAGATCTTCCACATTCCGGTATGAAATCTGGAGTTCTACAGACTGCTTCCCCATAGAGTATGTTAAGTTGGATAGAACCCACCGTGCAGAAATTTCTTCGGTAGACCTGTCGGCTGTGCTTTGGGTGTAGAAATATCTTGCGTTAAAGCTGCGCTGATCAAGCCCCGTTCGAAGATAAGCTGTGAGCCTGTCCGTGATTCTGGAAGATGCGGCCAGGGAAATGTTAGAGAGCTGGAAGTAGGTATCGTAATACTTCTCGGCCTGCTGATCTTCCGGATAGACCGGATTGGGAACCTGCTCACCATCCGACCGGGAATCTCGTCCTGAAAGAGTCAACCGCCACTTTCCCTTTTCGATCCCCGCGCTCCCGTCGGTCATAAACAGACCGTGCTCACCTGCAGAGAGATCGGCCTGTAACGACGCCAGGGTTTCGCCGGGATTGGCACGGGAGATTTCACGTTCCATGAACATTTTTGTTTTTATATGAATGACTCCGCCTACCGCATCGGGGCCGTAAGAGGCGCTTGCCGGGCCCCGGATTAATTCAATCTGCCCGATCTCGGCGAGGGAGACGGGTATATTGGTGTTGTAATGGCCGGTAAGAGGATCGTTGAGCGGTGTCGTATCCAGTAAAAAAAGGACCTGGGAGAAGGTGGTGCCACGAATACCCACATCCGATTGTACACCGAACCCGCCCCTGCTGTTCAGATTTATGCCCGGAAGGTATCGTAGAAGATCGTCCACTGAGGTGACAGGTAATTTGCGGATATCATCCGCTGTATAGACAGAGACACTTTTTCCGCTTTCCGAAATATCAGTCGTAATACGAGATGCTGTTACAGTAACAGAGTCGAGATCGGCAGTTATCTGAGCCATGGCCGGAACACAGAAGAGTACAAGAGCTAAGAGAGCAGTAGAAAATTTATGAAGCAAAGTAGCAGAAGTCAGTTTTGAAATGAATAAATGATACGTACCGGTGTAAAGATAGTGGTTAAGAACTTCAATAAGAAAACAAGAGGTCAGATCCTGTCCTTCCTAAGAAGGAGGCTATCCTCTCCCCGATGAGATGGTTATATTAAGAGAGTGGAATCTTAAACCGTATGACTCATATATGACCTATTTATCGGTAGAAAATCTCTCCAAACAATTTGGTGGGGACCCCCTTTTTGAGGGGCTCACATTCCGTATCGGAAGGGAAGACAAGACAGCTTTGGTGGCTGAGAATGGAAGTGGTAAATCTACACTTCTCAAGATTTTGGCAGGAAAAGAGACTCCTGAAACGGGTGAGGTGATGATTCAGAAAGGTATTACAACCGGCTATCTGGAGCAGGACCCCTTGTTGGACGATACGAAAACGATTCGTGAATATATTGCAACCGGGCATTCCGGCCTTTTCCCTATCGTGGAGAGATACCTTCGGGCCGTTGACGCCCAGGCAGAGGATTTTAACGAAGTTACGCAAAAGGAGTTCGGTGAGGCCACAGCAGAGATGGAAGCGGCAGGAGCCTGGGATTATGAACAGCGGCTGGAGAACATTCTCTCCATTTTTAACATCCGGGATCTCGATCAACCGATCAAAACGCTTTCCGGAGGCGAACGTAAACGGGTAGCTCTGGCATTTCTTCTGATTGATGAACCCGATCTGCTTCTGCTGGACGAACCCACCAACCATCTGGACGTAGAGATGATCGAGTGGCTGGAAAT
>CALKWT010000286.1 GCA_938003885.1 uncultured Balneolaceae bacterium
ATCATCACTGCTCACGCCGCCGAGCTCGCACTGGACCAGACGGAGAGTTATACTCGAAAGATCAATCGCATCCGGGACCAGCTCCTGCAGCACCTTTTGACGGATGCCATTCTGGCAAAGCATGCATCCGAGCTGGTAATTTCAGATCAGGAAGCGCTGCAATATTTCCAGGAGCATCGGGAACAGTTTCTGATGAATGAGCGGTTTGTCAAAGTGCGTCATATTACAACCCATACGCGTGCAGAAGCCGAGGAGGCCAACAGAGATATCATGAGTGGTGTTCCCTGGGATGAGATTGTTGACAACTATAGCGTTCGTCCGGAAGAGCAAAAACAGTTCGCCACCAAATTCTGGCCCGAAAGCATGGTACTGAGAGAACATTCCGAACTTCGATATTTTTTATCTTATATTGGAATCACGGAACGTTCGCCGATTGCCTATTCAGGGGGTCACTACCATATGATTCAGCTGATGGAAGAGAAAAAAGCGGAGGAATATCCTGAATTGGAATGGCTCCTGCCGAATATTAAAGAGTGGCTAAAGGTTGAAAAATCCCAAAGAATAGTAAATGCTTACCTTCGGAATCTTTATCTTCAGGCGGAATCCAATAATGAAATATACTCTTTGCCCGTTACAGACCTTGAGGAAATTCTGAAACAGCATAAAATATCTGATTAATACAGTACATGAAGAATCCAAGACTCTATTTATTCCACCTTTTTATATTTGCCCTCATACTGTTTCCTTCGATTGTGCAGAGTCAAAAGCAGTTGTCAGACAAAATCGTCGCCATTGTGAACGACAGAATCGTTCTGAAATCCGATGTGGATGCGGAGGTCGCCAACTATTTGAGACAGGCACAAGTCGAAAACCGGGAAGTCTCCTTCTCTGAAGAGCTCTGGTATGGAGCTCTCCAAAGCATGGTCGATAACTTCGTTTTACTGGAAAAAGCGGAGATTGACTCTATTGTGGTCAGCGAAGACCTGGTAGACCGGCAGATGGATTTCAGGATTAATCAACTGGTGAGGCAGGCGGGCAGTGAGAGAGCCCTTGAAAATGCCTTCGGCCAGAGCTTGATTCAGATCCGGGCAGACTTCCGGGAACAGTTCCGCGAACAGCTGACAGCACAGATGGTTCAAGAAGAGAAGATCTCATCCATTAAAATTACACGTCCGGAGGTGGTGGAGTTTTTTAATAGTATACCGCAGAATCAGCTGCCCCTCATCCCTGAACAGGTGGGAATATCCCAGATCGTAGTCATTCCCGAACCGCTGGAAGACGCCAGAATAGAAGCTTATGAGACAGCCACTGCACTCCGCGATTCCGTAGTGAATCACGGGAAAGATTTTGAAGTCATGGCTCATATGTATAGCGATGACGTTTCTGCCTCCCGGGGAGGTACCCTTCCCATGATGCCGATGAGTGACCTGGTGGCCAACTATTCAGCCGCAGCGTCGGCTCTGGAGCCCGGGGGAATCTCGGAAGTGGTAGAAACGGAATTCGGATTCCATGTCATCCGGCTGGATGAGCGAAGTGGTGATAATATTGCAACAAGTCACATATTGATTGAGATTGACACTGAACAGGTCAATGAGAGTGCGGCAATTGAGAAACTGGAAGCCCTGAGAGACAGTGTACTTAACCACAACAAAAGTTTTGATGAGTTGGCCAGGATCTACTCTGAGGATGAAGAGACACGGCCTTTTGGCGGCCGCATAAGCGCCCCGCAGACTGGACGCAGACTGATGGCGATCAGTCAGCTGGATCCGGCACTCTACCGGATCGTACTGCTTTTGAATGAAGAGGGAGAAATTTCTGAACCCCGGCAGTACACCCTGTCGGATCGAAGAAACCGTCGTGCCTACCGTATTGTCCGGCTCGACCGGCACATCCCGGAACATGTCGCCAATCTGGAAGATGACTTTAATCAGCTCAGTGAATTCGCACGACAGCACAAGATCGAGCAGGAGATGACACGTTGGATAGATGAACTCAGAAATGAAGTGTATGTAGAGTTCATGGTGCCGATGCCGGATAGTCTGGATCCGGAATTCGGAAGTGAAATCGAAAGTGATATCGATGTGTAGTCTCAATTCTAATCATCTGCTATGAGTGACCTTGCAAAACAGGACCCTGAAGCATCTGCCAGGTTTTTCAGTGAATCATTTCAAAAAATTAAGGATGAGATCGGCAAAGTTATCATCGGTCAGGCTGACGTGGTGGATCAGCTTCTCATCTCTCTTTTCTCACGCGGACACTGCGTACTGGTAGGGGTTCCCGGACTTGCTAAAACCCTGCTGATTCAAACCTTGGCAGAGACTCTGAACCTCAGCTTTAGCAGGATTCAGTTTACCCCGGATCTGATGCCGGGGGATATCACAGGAACGGAAGTGATCGAAGACAACAAAGAGACTGGGAAAAAGCATTTCAAATTTATTAAAGGCCCTATCTTTGCCAACATTGTATTGGCCGATGAGATCAACCGAACGCCCCCTAAAACACAGGCGGCACTGCTGGAAGGAATGCAGGAGTATCACGTGACGGCTTCGGGACAGACATTTCATCTGGACACACCTTTTTTTGTACTGGCCACCCAAAATCCGATAGAACAGGAAGGAACCTATCCTCTGCCTGAAGCGCAGCTCGACCGTTTTATGTTTAATATATGGCTGGACTACCCCTCCCTGGAAGAGGAGATGAACATTGTCAGCCAGACCACCTCTACTCAACATGTGACTGTAAACTCTATCCTTGATAAGAGCCAGATCCTGCATATTCAGGAGTTGGTTCGTGAGGTCCCATTCCCCGATCATCTTCTCCATAAAACTGTAAAATTGGTTTCACAAACCCGGCCTGGCACCGGGCACAGCACAGCCCTGACCGACAAATTTCTAAGTTGGGGCGCAGGCCCCCGCGCTTCTCAGTATCTTGCGCTGGGTGCCAAAACCAGAGCCCTTTCGCAGGGTCGTTTTAATGTTGAATTGGAGGACATCAAAGCACTTGCCATTCCTGTTCTGCGCCACCGGATTGTGGCCAACTACGCAGCGGAAGCAGAGGGCCTGACTACTGCAGACATCATCAGTGAGCTTCTTGGAAAGCTTTAACATCCAGAATCATGGAACCCTCCTTCATACAAGGTTTCAATCCGGTAATTTCTCTTACCCTGGCTCTGTTCCTGTTTTTTATTTCTATTCTGACAGCCGTATGGAGTTACGCCTATCTGAAAGAGATTCCAGTGATAAAGAAGGTTCTCCTGATCGTCCTGAGAGCAGCTGCGCTGTGCCTGCTCATCTTCCTGCTCCTCAACCCCTTCTCTTCCCGTGAACTTCCGGCAGATGAGAGCAGGGCGGTGGCGGTGTATCTGGACAATTCCCAAAGCTTGTCGATAAGCAGAGGCGAATATGAAGGCGAATCTACCTACCTCCGGCTGTTGGAGAGCCTCAACAACAGGCTCGGGGAACAATTTGAGCTCTCTTTCTACTATTTCGACAGCCAGGTCGGAGAGGAGAATCAGCTCACCCTTGAGGGATCCGCAACCAATCTCTATCAGGTCTATGAGCATTTTCGCGAACATGAAAATCGATATCTCGCCTCTCTGGTTGTTTCAGACGGCATCATCACCCAAGGCCGGAATCCTCTCTTTTCAGCGAGTAATCTGTCCAAACCGATGGTCACTGTGCCGATCGGCGATACGACCACTGTGAGAGATATCGCCATCAGCTCAATCTCTGTACCTGAAAAAGTATTTACGTTTTCATCTCATCCCATCACAGCTGAAATCACCCAGCAAGGTTTTGAAGGAACCGATATTACGGTGACCCTGCTCAGGGACGATGAGCTACTGGGAGAAGAAGTGATACGTTTCAATGCACCTCAAAGTTCACATGAGGTCGGGTTCTCCACTGAGTTAACGGAGCCGGGGCTCTATACATTTGACCTCTCTGTCCCGCTCATTGAAGAAGAATTCATACATCAGAACAACCGGCGTACATTCTCTGTGGAGGCTGTGGATGATAAAACAGAGATCGTATCACTCGCTTTCGAAGTTCATCCCGATGTAGCTTCTGTCCGGCGACTCATTGCGTCCGATCAGCAGTATGAGCTTACCAGCTCTACCTATTTATCGACCGGTATCATTGCCGGTACAGACCTGAACGAACTCACAACCACACCCGATTTGATTATCATTCACGGACTTCCCGAATCAAGTGTCTCTCTGCCGGGCTGGCTCGAAAGTACCCCTGTTCCCCTGCTTTTTATAGCGCTTCCCTCCTCTTTCCGGAATCCGCCGGAGTCGGGCCCTTTTCCATCACTCAATCCCATTCCACCGGCTGATGAACACAATCTGATTTCGGTACTGCCCGATCTGTCCGGGCCCTCCGGTCTTCAGCACCCCATCCTGCAGTTTCAGCCAACAGGAATTCAGAGATATCCTCTTTTGGTTACTGCCAATACAGAAAATCGGTTAAATACACTCTCTTCCACCCTGGTGCAGGCTACTCATCTGGGCGAGACCCTCTCCATTCCAATCCTTAGTGTAGAGGAGTCGGGTGAGCGGCGTATCGCTGCACTTCACGCTTTTAACTGGTTTCGCTATGAGAATAACCGAAGTGAGGAGCCAAGAGATTTTTTTACTTCTCTTCTCACAAACATTCTCTCCTGGACAGCCTCCTCACCTGATCACGAACGGCTGATCGTCGAACCTGCCAGGGAAACCTTCAGTGAAAATGAGTCTGTTAAAATGAATGCCGTTCTAGTAAACGAACTGGGAGAACCCGAGGGAGGGGCCACCATAGAGCTTCAAATCTATGAACATCTGTCGGAGATACCGATACGAACATTTACCATGACTCACGACCAGGAGGGACGCTACAGTACAGATGCAGGGAACCTCCCTGCGGGGATCTACCGTGTTTCCGGACGGGCAAGGGTGAATGAAAGAGAGCTGGGTTTCGATCAGGCCCTGTTTTCAGTTGGGGAATCGGCCATCGAGTTTTCAAATACAAAAAGGAATGACCCGTTACTTGAATCCCTCGCAGAACAAACAGACGGTCTTTTTCTAACGGATCACGATATCAACCGGCTTTCAGACTTCCTGGAACAGAGATACGCCCTGGAAACAGAGGCTGGTGCCGCCATCCAGACCGATTATTTTTACCGGAGCTATTACTGGTTTCTGCTGGTTTTGATACTGCTGACAGCTGAATGGCTGCTTCGAAAAAACCTTTCCCTCCCCTGATGAAGACGAAGCACTCCTTAAACTCATCATAAGCGACTTCACTTACGTTCTTCTCATCAGCATCAGGACGACCAATCCGATAATGATGACAATACTGATGATTAAAAGTATCAGCATCATATTGGATTCAGGTGGCGCTGTCTCACCCCACTCTGCTAACGTCATATCTATGGTGGCGATCTTTTCGGTACTCAAAATATCCGCATCAACCAGCAACTCTCCCCAATCAGATTTAACTGTGGTGTTCCAGTAGTCATTAAAATTGACGTAGGTCTGATAATCCTCCTCGCTGTTCGTCTGTTGACTGTCCACGCGACGGGAGTCCACATATCCGTAAAGTGCGTTGTAGAACTCTTCTCTGTTGGAGAACCTCTCCAGTTCAATGCCATTGATATGAAATG
Organism: uncultured Balneolaceae bacterium; assembly: GCA_938003885.1. GTDB lineage: Bacteria > Bacteroidota > Rhodothermia > Balneolales > Balneolaceae > Rhodohalobacter. The sequence continues at coordinate 5,641 of CALKWT010000286.1, forward strand.
CATCGGAGATCGTATTCCAGAGAGTGCTATCTATAGCTGACACCCACTCAGACAACTGGTTATCAATGGAGGTTTTGGCAGCCGCTGCATTCTCCCCTCCGAAGGTGGTAGTCAGCGAGTTGCCTATCCGCTCCCACACCTCTGCAAAGTAGTGGTACTGAGCCCGCATGGAGGCGTAATCGGTCGGGCCAAGACCTGCTGTCTCTTCAGTTACACGAATATATTCATTCAGAATAGACTCCAGTACATTCAGCGGATTCTCTTCCAGACGCTCGGCAGCAGCTGAAATCTCTCGAAGCTCCGATGGGGATGCATCCTGATACATACTCAT
>CALKWT010000287.1 GCA_938003885.1 uncultured Balneolaceae bacterium
GAACCTATGATGTCAGCCGCGATGAAATCGACCATCTGGAGGATCAACATGATGTCCGGGAAGGAAGCAACCGCCATTACCGTCAGATGATCGACTTTGTCGAATCTAATGACCTCTCGGTGGAGAGCAACATGAAGAGGGTGAAAACCATGATGGATACAGAGAGTTACCTCGACTATTTCAGTTCGCAGATCTACTATGTGAATTTCGACTGGCCCCATAAAAATATCCAATTTTGGCGCCATCAGACCGATTACATCCCCCATGCCCCTCCCGGCCTGGATGGGCGGTGGCGCTGGATGATGTTCGATATGGATGAGGCATTTCGCAACCCCAGTTCCAACCTGAATGGACGCAACAGCATGATCGATTATCTCACCCGCTCAAGTGGCATGGGCGGACGAACCTGGGCCAACACCCTGCTTCGAAATCTGCTGGAGAACGAACAGTTCAAGTTTGATTTTATCAATCGCATGGCCGATCTGATCAACACAGCACTCCATCCGGATCATGTGGTTTCGGAGCTGGATCGTTTCAGGGCGATCTATGAACCGGAGATGCCCGAATATATCAACCGATGGAACCGGCCGCGGAACATGTCGCAGTGGCTTTCGGAAATTGAGAGAATCCAGTATGTGGCTGAACGGCGTCCCCGCTACCTGATCCGGGAGATTCAGGAGCACTTTGGAATTCCAGCTACTGCCGGGCTGACCGTCGACAGCAATATGGGAGTCCGGAGTCCGGTGATGGTCAACTCTACCCTCATCTCTCCCGATACACCCGGCGTATCGGATAACCCTTATCCCTGGACCGGCACCTATTTCCAGGGGATCCCGGTGACTTTGAAAGCCCCCGACAGCCCAGCCGCCGTCTTCAGCCACTGGGAGATCAACGGCACTCTCGTTCACCGCCCTGTAGTTCAGGTCCTACCCGATACAGTGGGGACCGTACGGGCAGTTTTTGAAGAGAAAAACATCAGCCATATCGCATCCTACCAGCTGGCAAAAAACAATTACTTTTTTACAGTATGGGATGAGGGCGAGCCTGCCGGCAGCTTCCCTGAATCGATGGCTTTTGTCTATATGGACCGGACTGACCCGGAGATCGACGCAGAGATTGGAGGGGTCACCCTCGGAGCGTATAATCTGAACTCCAGGACCAGAATCAACGGCCTGGAGGAGGATGGGATCTCCTTTATCAATACAGGTAATGTGGAGGGTAACCCCGGATATCCGGGTGGCCGGCTTGGCGGCGCTCTGCTTGTACTCGATACACGGGAGACCCGGGAAGCGTCGGTCAGCTTCACTGCCGGCGCGAAGGCTGCAAACTCCAGAATCTATCATCTGCGCCTGCAGTACCGCACAGGAAACGATGGGGAGTTTACCGACCTGGTGGATGGACAGGGAAACCCGGCCGAGTATCGACCGCAGGATGAGAATCACACCAGAACATTTGGGCCACTGCCGCTTCCTCAGGAGCTGATGGGACAGGAACGGGTGGAGCTCTTCTGGCGATATTACTACACCGGGGAGCGCATGAGTGAAGAGAGTGGCCAGAGATCAGAGATCACGCTCTCCAACATTTTCGTCGAAAGAGTACCCGAAGTTCCGGTTCCCGAACCTCATCCGCTGGCAGAAGAAGATTACCGGTTTGACAGGTGGCCCGCTGATGCCGCGGCAGGCACGGCCCCGCCCAGTATGAGTTTTGTGTTTATGGATGAAGAGGATCCCGGTCTTGATGCCTCCGTTCTGGGTTTTACCTCAGGAGCGTTTAATCACCAAAGCCGGACGCGTATCAACGGGCTCGGTAACCGGGGTTTTTCCTTTATCAACACTGGAAACAGAACGGGAAACCCGGGCTACCCGGGCCGCCGGCTGGGCGGTGCTCTTCTGGCCCTTAATACCGAGGGCCGGGGTTCAGTTTCCGTAGAGTGGCGCGGTTACACAGTGAATCCAAACTCCCGGGTGTATCACCTGAGACTCCAGTACAGGACCTCCCCGGATGAGCCCTTCCGCGATGTGACCGACAGCCAAGGCAACCCTGTCGAGTACAGACGCAACAGTGAAGAGCGCCATAGTGAAGTAATCGGGCCGGTAATTCTTCCGCCTGATACGGATAACAAACCGCGGGTCGAGCTGTTGTGGCGCTATTACTATACCGGAGAGCAGCTGGATGAACAGAGCGGACAGCGAAGCGAGATGGGAATCCGCTGGCTGACGGTCAGCTCCGTTCCGCTGATGGGCGGGGAAGGCGGGGAGATAACCTCGTTCCAACTTCACCAGAATTATCCCAATCCGTTCTATCCGGAGACCACCATCCGATTTGACCTGCCAGAGGCTCAGCAGCTACAGATCCATCTCTACAGTGTAACGGGACAGCATGTTGCCTTACTGGAGGATGCCCATTTCGAGGCGGGACGACACGCGATACGGGCCAACGTCCCTCATCTCTCCAGCGGGGTCTATATCTACCAGGTCGTCAGCGAAAAGTTCACCGCTTCAGGTAAAATGAGCGTCATTAAATAACCCGGATCAGATTAGATGCAGAGAGGAAAATGATCGACAGATTACAGCGACAACGTTTTGAACTCAAATATTTCATTTCGGAAGAAAAAGCACAGCAGATCCGATTTTATGTTGAAAGCTTTCTGAAGTGCGATGAGTTTGGAATCACGCAGCCCGACCGCTCCTATCTGGTCCACAGTATCTATCTGGACTCGCCAAATATGAGAACATATATGGATACGATCAACGGAAACCGGAACCGGTTTAAACTCAGGATCCGATATTACGATCATGAAGATTCACCCGTCTTTTTAGAAATCAAACGACGCTACAATAAGGTCATACGGAAAAGCAGAGCCAGGATTCACCGCCATGCTATTCCGGAGCTGCTCGGCGGGCAGATCCCTGCTCCAGTGCATCTGGTCCATGAGAGCCGGGAACAGATGGATGCACTTACCAATTTCTGTACCCTTCTGAACCGCCTCAATGCACGGCCAACCGTCCATGTCTCCTATTTCCGGGAGGCGTATGAACAGGAAGGGTCCAACTCCGTGCGGGTGACCTTCGACAGGCAGGTAAAATACCAGCGGGTGACATCACCGGAACTTTTCAGGGGAACCCCTGATTCCAGATCTGTTTTTGGAAAAAAAGTCATCTTTGAAATAAAGTTTACGGATACGTTCCCCCATTGGCTTAAAGAGCTCACTCAGTTTTTCCATCTGCAACAGACATCGGCTGCCAAATATGTAGATAGTATTGTCCGGATGAGAGAACAGAATTAAGAATTAAACAGTTAAAACCTCCTACTTTAATATGAACAATTGGCTTGAATTTGGCGATACCGCTCCGCTGCCTACGGATATATCCACCCTTCTTCTCGGTCTGCTGCTGGCCTTCTTGTGCGGGCAGCTGCTCGCCTGGGTCTATATGTTTACCCATTCGGGTCTTTCCTACTCCAGAAACTTTGTAAGCTCCCTTATCATCCTTCCCATCACCGTTTCGCTTGTGATGATGATTCTGGATAACAACATCGTTACTGCCTTCAGCCTGCTTGCTGTCTTTGCGATTGTACGGTTCCGGAATATTCTCCGGGATACACTCGATTCGATGTATATCTTGTCGCTCATCGTCATCGGCATGGCCTGCGGTACCCAGAAATTTACCACCGCGCTGATAGGTGCCGGCATCATCTGTTTGATTTTGCTGTTTGCCTGGTTTACCAATTTTGGATCTCGTCAACGCCATGACCTGATTCTGAACGTGAACTGGAATCGTCCCCTCTCCAGCCTGGAAGAGCTGCAAAACTTTCTGCGGCGCCATGCACTGCGCTTCAGTCTGGCTACCCAGCGCTCCGATCAGAGTTCGGATTCTGTGTTTCTCTCCTACCGGCTGCTCATGAGGGATCCTGATCGGGTGGATCTGCTGATCGACGAGATCAGTGAGCTGGAAGGGGTTGCCAGTGTCAGTAGCCTGAAAACTGAAGATGAATCGGAGGTGTAGGAATGAAAAAGCAGTATGAACCGATTCCCGTTCCCTTTAAGCAGCGTTTCAACCGGTTCCGGGTGAGGATTTTGCCGCTGATTATTTTCATCATTACGATCCTCGCTGTGATCTCTCTTTGGAAAGATAGAATCAGCACACCGGGTTTCATCGGGGAGGTGGTGGCAGACTACTCTACTGTTTCCAGCCCGGGAGACGGCACCATCATTCATTTTCTGCACGAACCCTTTGATTCTGTTGAAAAAGGGGAAATTCTCGGGTATGTGGCTCCAAAGGATAGCGTGCTTCTGAATGTACAGCTGAACCTTATTCAGTCTGAAATGAATTATATCCGCGAGAGCATGGACCCGCTGATGAATCTTCAGCGAAACCGGATGAACTTTGAAAGTCTGAAAATCGAAGAGATCGAAACCCGGATTGACCTGGCTCAGGCAGAGATCAACCATCAGAAAGTCACCGCCGAGTATGAACGTGCTGTTGAGTTGCTGGAAAGAGACCTCATCTCAACCCGGGAGTATGAAATGATAAAAGCGGAACTGGATGTATTGACAAACAGCATCACCAGCTACCGGGAGCTGGCAGCGTACCTGCAGAGTCAGATCCGTTCTCTGGAAGAGGATGGAGCCTATCTGCAGCAGGAGCGCAGAGATCCGGTGCTTGCAGCGATCCGTGTGCAAGAGCAGAGAATGGAGAATCTCCTGGCAGAGTCTGCCCCGAGGCCTATATACGCCCCCATCTCCGGAGTCATCAGCACCGTCCACCACAAAGAGAATGAATATGTCCGCAGCGGGGTGCCAATATTGCAAATAGAGTCTGCTGTTCCTTCCTATGTTGTAGGATATGTCCGTCAGCCGTTTACCGTGGTTCCTCAGGAGGGCATGCCCGTTCAGATCAGGAGCCGCAAGTCGGA
>CALKWT010000288.1 GCA_938003885.1 uncultured Balneolaceae bacterium
TCCCCTTCTTCATCGCCATCCTCTTCTTCATCGGCGACCCACGGCAGAACCGGCTCATCCTCCTCGCCATCACCCTCTGCCTCGTCAGCAATCCAGGGAATCACCGGCTCGTCCCCTTCTTCATCGCCATCCTCTTCTTCATCGGCGACCCACGGCAGAACCGGCTGATCCGCCTCACCTTCACTCTCTTCCTCCTCCCCAAAGCCGGCAGATTCAGAGGAAGGATGAAACTCTTCAGGGCCATCACTAAATCGGTCCATCAGGGTCTCTGTTTCGATATCGTCCTTCTTATCCTCTGCCTTTACCGATCTCAACGCTTCCTTATCTTCACTACTGGTGACCGGGTCACCCCCGCTCTCCAGGCGATCCAGAAGCCTGATTACGTCATCTGAGGTTAAATCACTCTCATCCGGCTTATCCAGGACAAGTTGGATAGTTCCGGGTTTCTTGTTCTCAAATACCTGCCGGATCAGTCCGGAGGGCAGCGTTCCTCCTCCCAATTCAAAAAGAGGGCTCAACAACTCTAACCAATCATTGGAACTGTAGGCATCACTCAGGATCTGGTCCAGTGTTAAAAGGACCTGCTGAGCCTGCTCTTTTTCCAACCGGTCAAGATGTTTTCTATCCAGATAGATGAGCAGCGCCCGGCCCAGATAGTGAGAAGTACCGGCCTTTTCCAGCCGTGCCTTTATCTCAAGACTTGTCAATTCTGAATCGGTTCCAAACACGAGGTCTGCGATATACTCAGATGGATTGCAATAGGCCATCAAGAGCTTCTTCATCGCCGATTCCGTTATCCTCCGGATCTCTTCTTTGGGCAGGGTCAGGGCTTTTTCAGAACGGCGCAGATAAGATTGCCAGGCTAATTCTACGCCTTCTGAAGCGTGATCTGACCATTTACTTACAGGCTTTACAAGAGAGTCTTTCAATCGTGCCTCGCCAGCTCGCACAATCAGATCAATCAGCCGTTCTGGAAACCCTGCACGGGCAAGATCCGGCGGGGTAAAACGATCACTGTTTCTATTCAGTTTGTCTAATAGCCGGGAAGTAAGTTGAGATACAGTAAATTCCATGTTACCTGAACAATGAAGAGATGATAATTCAAATGGGTGCCGTCTAAATCGTTCCAATAAGTTAATTGATATTGAATATCTTATAAACCGGCATACCGGTTAAAATAATCTTTTTTTTTGATGGAGCTAAAAGTAACTTCTGATATGATACACCTCACTGTTTCCTCCCTCTATAAAAAATATGGGGCAGTCACGGCCCTTTCGGATCTCTCTTTTCAGGCTACATCAGATATCATCGGCATTTCGGGTCATAATGGCTCCGGTAAATCCACCCTCTTAAAATGCCTTGCCGGACTTTTGAAACCGACACGCGGTGAGATTCATTGGAAATTTGACGGGGTGGTGAAAAAAAAAGAGGACCTGCTGCAACATCTCGGCTTCTCAGCACCTTATATCAATTTGTATGAAGAGTTCACGGTAACTGAAAACTTGCAATTTATAATTGAGCTCAGAAACCGAAGTAACACACGCAAGATCCCTGAAATCCTGGAGTATTTTGATTGTTTATCTTTTAAGGACTCACTATTTGGGTCGCTGTCCACGGGTCAGCAGCAGCGTTCACGGTTGGCAGCTGCCACACTTCACGACCCGGAAGTTCTGCTTCTGGATGAACCCGGTTCCAATCTGGATCAGCAAGGAAGGAATCTGGTAAAAAAGATATCTGAGTTGTACCGCGGCCGCCCTCAGGGAATGCTCATTATTGCATCAAATCAGAAAGAGGAACTAGACCTCTGCAACCAAATTATTGATTTAAATAGACTTCAAGAATCATGATCTACTCTTCAGAAGATAAAAAACTTGCCATACAGCTGCTGGAACATAGTGTAGAGATCCAGGAGAATGAAAATATCATGCTACAGCTGATCGGTTTTAACGGGATCGGACTATTGCGTGCACTTACAGAAGAGGTCCGGGAACGAAAGGCACATCCTTACCTGAAAATTGAGGATCCGGAAATCAATCGTATGCTTCTTGAGTCAGGAGACGAAGCGTTCTGGGAGAAGCAGGCCCGGCTGGATCAGCTCCCTCTTATGAAGCATATGGACGCATTTATTGGGATTCGCGGCGCAGAAAACATCTATGAGAACTCTAAGGTTACCCGCGAGGAAAATCTAGCATATTCTCAGAAGTTTCTCAACCCTGTGCATTTTGAAGAGAGGGTCAATCATACGAAATGGGCAGTTCTGCGCTACCCATCCGCTGCCTTTGCGATGAATGCAAGAATGCCTACAGAGAGATTTCGCCAGTTCTACTACGATGCGTGCCTCCTGGATTATAATCGCCTGAAGGAGGCGATGATACCGCTTGAAGATCTTCTGCGTAAAACGGATATGATCAGGCTGAAGGGGGAGGGTACGGATATCACTTTCTCAGTAAAAGATCAGAACTGGATCCCCTGTTACGGAAAGCGAAATATTCCGGATGGAGAGCTATTCTCCTCTCCCATCCTGGATTCTGTAAACGGACATATTACCTACGTCCCGTCAGTCTATCAGGGAAAGCCGTTCGAATTTGTAAAATTGGAGGTAAAAAACGGCACGGTCACAGATTTTAACTCCTCAGACAATGCTGCATTAGAAGAGATTCTGAGTACAGACGAAGGGGCCAGAAGATTCGGGGAGTTTAGCTTCGGGCTGAATCCGGTCATTGAACAGCCGATGTATGACATTCTATTTGATGAGAAGATCTATGGCTCCAACCATTTAACTTTAGGTAAAGATTATGATATCGCTCCAAACGGCAACCAGAGCTCGATCCACTGGGATCTGATTTGTATCGGCCCGGATGTATTTTTTGACGGGGAGCTGATACGCAAAGGTCGTTATTTTGTAAAGGATGAACTGAAAGGGTTAAACCCGGACCGGCTGAGTTAATCTTCTGACTGCAGGTTATGCGACTTCACAAAAAGAAAAGGCTCAGAGCTCTCGAAGACCGCACCCCATCTGAAAGGCTGGAATCTGAAGAGTCTCTCAATACGCGGATCGGCCGCGAAATCCGGGATCGGCTGCGTAAACATCCTGAAGAGAGCGGAGTCCATCTCCTGCAGAAAGCTCACGATGCATTCGCATCCAGAGTCCTGCTCGCCCGGACAGCTGAAAAAACACTCGATATCCAGTACTACATCTGGAAGAAAGATTTGACAGGGATGCTGATGTTTAAAGCCGTGCTTGATGCGGCGGACCGCGGTGTCCGTGTCCGTCTGTTGCTGGATGATAACGGTATTCATGGACTCGACAGCGAACTGTCTGCCCTGGATCAGCACCCCCATATTGAAGTTCGGCTCTTCAATCCCTTTTTTCTGCGAAGAGCCAAATGGACAGGCTTTCTCACCAATTTCAAGAAGCTGAATCGGCGGATGCACAATAAGGCCTTTTTGGCGGATAATCAGGCAGCCATTGTAGGCGGGCGCAATATTGGCAATGAATATTTCGGAGCTGGCACAGGAGCGCTGTTCTCTGATCTGGATGTATTGGTAATTGGCCGGGTTATCTCCGACATATCCCGAAATTTTGATATCTACTGGAACAGTGAGCTTTCAGTACCGATCCGCCACGTTGTACAGTATAAGAACAGCAGTATGTTAAAAAATACGCTGAAGAGAATCAGTCATCTCCCCCCCGATCCTGAAACTGAAGAGTATATCCAATTGATACAAGAGGCCAGTTTTATTCAGGATCTTTTCAGCGAAAAGCTGAATATGAGGTGGGCCCCGGTTCAACTTGTCAGCGACGATCCTTCAAAAATTCTGGATAAATCGAAGCCCGGCCAACTTCTGAAGAATCAAATTCAACGAATAATCGGTGAACCCAAACGAGATGTACTCCTCGTCTCCCCCTACTTTGTGCCTACTAAAGCGGGTGTGAAACTGTTCAGAAGCATGGTAAAGGAAGGCGTAAGGGTACGGATTTTAACCAACTCCCTGAATGCCACAGATGTCAAAGTAGTTCACGCTGGTTATGAAAAACGGCGAAAACAACTGCTGAAGAGTGGCGTGAAATTGTATGAGATGAAGCGGATCGTCGATTCCAGCAAGTCGAAAGAACAGGCAGGCCCTTTCGGCTCCTCAGGATCCAGCCTGCATGCAAAAACGTTTTCAGTGGATGGCAAGCGGATATTTGTAGGTTCTCTCAATTTTGATCCCCGATCTATCAACTTAAATACCGAAATGGGTGTAGTGATTGAAAGTCCCGAAATCGCAAAAGAGATTCAGACTATTTTTGATCTTCGGGTACTTGAAAACTCTTATGAAGTACTCCTTAAGAAAAACGGAGGGCTTCGGTGGATTGAGAAAACCGAGAACGGCGACATTGTATATAACCGGGAACCAAAAACCGGATGGATCCAACTTCGGATGATCCGGTTCTTGTCCCGTCTTCCTATTGAGTGGTTGCTTTAACAGGGTGTTATGAAGATTTCCCGGCTGAAACGACGGTTGTGTAAGCAGACCGCATTTCAGCGCCACACTTCATCGGCACTTCTTCATATCGTGTGGCTGACGATTGCGGGGCAGCAATCTATTGACTGTCTGATTTAATTAGCCCACGCATCTGCATCGCTATATATCTTTGCAAACTCCAGACGGTCTCCGGAAGAAGCAATCGTGGCTTCAAACTCCGATATCTCTGCGGGATCGTCCCGCCGAATCAGGTGTCTGGCAAGCTGATTCACAATCTGAGTCTGAATAAGCCGTTTCAAGGGACGGGCGCCAAAAACAGGGTCATAACCCCGGGCAGCAAGCCAATCTTTCACTGGCTCCGGCACCGTCAGTTTCACATTATTTTTAGCAAGCAGTTCATCAACCCGCTTGAGCTGAATATCCACTATCAGACGAATATGACGCTGATCCAGCGGATGGAAAACAACGACATCATCAATTCTGTTGAGGAATTCTGGACGGATGGTTTTTCTCAAGAGATCAAAAAGTTTGGTCTGTAACTTCCTGTATGCCTCCTCATCCAGTTCACCCCGGTTTTTTTCGATCTCTTCGGAGATAAGATGCGAACCGATGTTACTTGTCATAATAATAATTGTATTGGTGAAATCCACCGTCACTCCCTTGTTATCTGTCAGACGCCCGTCGTCGAGTACCTGCAGCAAAATATTGTAGGTATCCGGGTGTGCTTTTTCGATTTCATCCAGTAAGACAACTGAATAGGGGCTTCGGCGAACCGCTTCGGTCAGCTGGCCCCCCTCATCATACCCGACATATCCCGGAGGCGATCCAATGAGTCTGCTTACACTGTGCTTCTCCATATATTCGCTCATATCGATTCGAATCATGGCATCCTCATCATTGAATAGAAAATCAGCAAGGGACCTTGCCAGTTCTGTTTTTCCAACACCGGTAGAGCCCAGGAACATAAAAGATCCTATCGGCCGATCTTCATCCTGCAAACCCGCCCGTGCACGTCTTACGGCATCCGAGACAGCCTCGATAGCCGGAGCCTGGCCAATCACCCGTTTGTGAAGTTCCTGTTCCAGCATCAGGAGTTTTTGACGTTCACTGGAGAGCATTTTTGTCACCGGGACACCTGTCCATCTGGATACGATATCCGCAATCTCTTCTGCTTCAACCTCTTCCTTGAGCAGTGATCTGCCTTTTTGGATCTCAGCGAGCTCCTCTTTGGTATCCTTCAAGTCTTTCTCCAGCTGTGCAATGGTACCGTACCTAAGCTCAGCAACCTTATCATAGCGTCCCTCCCGTTCAGCGCGGTCAGCCTCCATTCTGGCAGTTTCAATTGCCTGTTTCATCTCCCTTGTTTTCTGAATGAGTCCTTTTTCAAGATCCCATTGCGCCCTCATAGATTTTCTGCGCTCTTCAAGATCTGCCAGCTCTTTTTCGTTGGTGGCCAACTTGCTATCATCTTGCTCCCGCTTCAACGCCTCTCTCTCGATTTCCAGCTGACGGATCTGACGTTCAATACTGTCCAGTTCCTCTGGCATGGAATCAATTTCCAGGCGTAGTCTTGAGGCCGCTTCGTCTATCAGGTCAATCGCTTTGTCCGGCAGAAACCGGTCGGATATGTACCGGTGGGATAGTTCAGCGGCAGCAACAATGGCTGCATCCGTAATCCTGACACCATGATGGACTTCATAGCGCTCCTGCAGGCCCCGCAAAATAGAGACGGTATCCTCAACAGAAGGCTCACCGACATAAACGGTTTGCAGACGTCGCTCAAGCGCTTTGTCCTTCTCTATATATTTTCTGTATTCGGTGAGTGTAGTTGCACCAATCGCATTCAGTTCTCCTCTTGCGAGCGAGGGCTTCAGAATATTGGCGGCATCCATGGACCCTTCTGCTGCACCGACCCCGACGAGGGTATGTATCTCGTCAATAAAGAGAATCAATTCTCCATCAGATTCCATCACCTCTTTGATCACTGCTTTCAGGCGCTCTTCAAACTCACCACGGAACTTGGTACCCGCAACAAGTGCACCCATATCCAGGGCAACGACCTGTTTGGTTTTCAAGCCTTCTGGCACGTCCCCGCGCACAATCCTCAGGGCGAGTCCTTCGGCGATTGCGGTTTTACCCACTCCCGGTTCACCTATTAAAACCGGGTTATTTTTGGTCCTCCTGGAGAGAATCTGCATAACCCGCCGAATTTCCTGATCTCTTCCGATAACCGGGTCCAGCTTATTTCTTTCCGCCAGTTCATTCAGGTTGCGGGCATATTTCTTCAATGCCTGATAGCGGCTCTCCGCATTCGGATCATCCGCCTTCTGGGATCCGCGAACATCCTTAAGTGCATCCAGCACCAGGTTCTTCGTAACCCCTTGTGATTTTAAGAGTCGTCCAGCCTCTGATGTCCCTTCCAGCATAGCAAGCAGAATATGTTCCGAACTGATATATTCATCATTCAGAGCATCTGCTTCCTTCTGGGAACGGTCGAAGAGTTCGTTGGAAGGACCGGAGAGATACTGGCCGCTCACAGAAGCTCCTTTGACCACCGGGAAACGACTGATCTCTTTCCTGATCTCCTCCTGAAGCACCGGTATAGAGGCGCCTATCTTTTGTAAAATGCCAACCGTGACATTTTCTGAATCGGTAAGAAGTGCCAGCAGAATGTGGGCGGGTTCAACAGCCTGATTGTTCTCATTCTGAGCAAGGTCAATCGCCGCCTGCACAGCTTCTCTGGCTTTTATCGTAAATTTATTGAAATTCATAATGGCCTATTTTCTTTTTCATTTTACTATTATTAAAGCCAAAATCATTCCAGTGATTTACTTTCTGCCGGAATTGCAGTCTGACGGGCAGGAGACTGCATAATAACAGAAGTAACCCCGGAAGCTGACAGAACGTTCACTTTTAGCATGAAAAACCACCCTCTCTGTCAGGAATAAGGCCGTTATTTGACAGATCTATTTTGTGCAGGCAGAGCTGAGCAAAATGGAGGCTTCTTTTCGGCAGACCGGCTCGAATCAAGCAGAATGGGTTATGAGAGGAGCCGTCCGGAAATGTTAGGGAGATGAACCGGCAGATGTGACGGGCAGATTTTGGCCGGTTCTCCTTTTTGATAGTGACGTAACCTGAAAGTCAGTCACCAGATTCACCAAAACCCACTGTGGGGTAGAGAGGTTTGGAAAAGGATAAAAAAAATCCGGCTGGCGTGTCATCTTTCGATGGAACACCAGCCGGATTATAAATCATGTCCGACAGCTGTCAGATTCAAAGGCCATGGATCCCATTAAGCTCGATTCCGTACTTACGAAAATGGAGCTACCGGGGGTAAACTTATGACCTGGTGTTTACAGTAAGCTGCTGATCAGACTGTACAGTCTCCTGCAAGAAGAAGAAAATGTTATTTTGATTATGGTGGTCAAGTCGAGACATCAGCTCTTCTGGCTCTCCAAACTTCGATGGATTTGAATAGTACTTAAGAGCAAGGTACGCCTTGTATCTTACAGAGTGGTTATCGTTATTCAGTGCAATGTCATTCAGAAGGTTGGTTACCTGGGCTGATTCGAAGTCTGGATAGACAACCTTATAGTTAATGGCATTGTAGATAGATGATTCCACTACACCTGTTACATCAGAACCGAATCCGAAAACCAGTCCTTTCTCAAGTTTATTAAATAAGGTTCTCTTGTCAACTGTATTATTTACAGTTGTCTCTTCGGCATTGACCACTTTGTTACTTTTTACAGGAGCAAAAATTCCTGACAGTGCAAAAAGGAAAACTGTTATTGCAACTTGTAATGCTTTCATTGTAATAGTCATTAAAATATTAATTTGGATTAATCTGCTCTGAACCTCTCTATCAGAACACTCTCAAGATACGAACTATTCCCTCATATTTTCAAGTGTTGCAATAACCTAATATGCATCATGATATATATGTTTATGTCATATTTGCACCCAAACTTCTTGGAAGCCCTTTCTGTTAATATAGGCTTAATACGTAGTATGAAGCGATTGTTAAGGATAAATCCTGAATATTATAATACACGTCAAAAAAGCCCTTTCATTCCGCTGTCACTTGCCATTTACCAACGTAGAACTGTCTTTCAGTTATGACAAATAATCATATATTGTTAACATTAAATTAACATGAAAACGCTTCTATAAATGCAGTTTTGCTACTCTGTCATCTCACTATTTAAATTCATGACAGATTTATTTGTGAAGTGACCCGATTTTTGAGAGCAGAAGGGCTATATCTTCCGAATTTCTATCTTGCGAGAGAGCAGTCAGATCCTTTGAGTACAGAGTTGGTGGGTATTGGCAAGTTAAATATGACCCTTACCGAATTCGGGAATAAAGATGGGGATAGATCGACCGGAAGTACTTTCCGTCTACACTCTGTTACGCAGTGTTTGTTGGCAAGTTACTTCTCTCTTATTTCAGCCAGCTTCCTGAACAGCTCCTTCTCTTCCGTTGTGAGTTTCTCAGGAATCTCTACGTTCATTCTAAGATAGTAGTCTCCTTTCACCCTGGCATTCTTAAAGCTGGGCAGCCCCTGGCCTTTCAGGCGAAAGAGTTCTCCATTTTGAGTTCCGGCAGGAATATCCAGTTTAATTTTTCCTTTCAACGTCTGAACAGTGAGCTCCCCTCCCAGTACCGCCGTATAGAGACCCAGGCGCACCTCCTGGTAGATATGGTTGCCGCGCCGTTCAAAACCCTCAGGAATATCAATATGTACTTTCAGGTAGAGATCTCCCCTTTCACCCCCACCATCCGCAGGAAGCCCCTTGCCTTGCAATCTAAGTCTTTTACCCTCTTCAATACCCGCCGGTATGTTTACCTTCCCTCTCTCTCCATGGATCCGGAACTGCTTCTCAGTTTCTGTATAGAGATCTTTCAGGCTGATCGTTATATCAGCTTTGATATCTTTTCCTCT
>CALKWT010000289.1 GCA_938003885.1 uncultured Balneolaceae bacterium
TAGCCGCCTCCAACCAGCTCGACGAACGGGTGATAACCAGTTTGAAAACACAGGGGGCTCCGATCGATATTTTTGGAGTGGGTACCCGGCTGGTAACAGGAGATAAGTCCCCTGCCCTTGATGGGGTTTATAAACTGAGTTCGATCGACGGAAAGCCTACCCTCAAAATCTCCAATAATATTGAAAAGATAACCCTGCCGGCACGGAAGAAAATTTATCGCTATATGAATGGCAATCAAACCTTCAATGGCGATGCTATCCTGCTTGTAGAAGAGAAGGAACCAGAGCGCATGCACCATCCCAATTTCCCTGCTCAAAAAACGGATCTGAAGAACAAACAGTATGAAGAGATTCTTCATCCGGTCATTCGAAATGGGAACGTCGTAGAAGAACTCCCCGATGTCGAAGAGATCATTACCTATAAAAAAGAGCGTTTTAAACAGCTGCAGCCGGAATATAAAAGATTTGAAAATCCTCATATCTATAAAGTTGGAATCAGCCCAAGATTAATGGAAACGAGGGATCAACTGTTAAACTCAAATAAATAATCGTTCTACCATGAAAGCACTTTTGCTTATCGATTTTCAAAATGATTTTTGCCCCGGCGGGGCTCTCGCAGTACCTGAAGGAGATGAAGCGGTGGCGGTTGCCAACAAGCTTATCCCCCTTTTTGATACCGTGATCCTTACACAGGACTGGCACCCTGCCGGACACCACTCTTTCGCAAGTTCCTATGAGGATAAAGAGCCGTATAGCACTACTGAACTCTCCTATGGAACGCAGGTACTCTGGCCGGATCATTGTGTTCAGGGTACGAAAGGGGCAGAATTTCACCCGGATCTGGAGAGCACAAAAGCCGATGTGATCATCAGAAAAGGGTTCAGAAAAGAGATCGACTCCTATTCTGCTTTTTACGAAAATGATCAGACCACCCGTACAGGTCTGGCAGGATATCTGCGTGAGCGGGAGATTACAGATCTCTATGTGGCGGGCCTGGCAACCGATTTTTGTGTCCGATGGTCGGTCGTTGACGGGATTAAAGAAGGTTTTGAAATGCATGTGATTGAGGATGCTGTTCGTGGCATAGATCTGAACGATTCAGTGAATGAAGCGTGGAAGCAGATGAAGGCACATGGTGCTCACATAACCCGGTCAGATCAGATCGAAAGGTGACCCCTTCAGGTAGACAGAGGGATGTGATCGTACTCGGGTCAGGAATTGCCGGCCTGAGTGTAGCAGATGCAGCGGTGAAATATGGGAAAAGCTGTACGGTGATCGACATCCATCCGCAAGGCAGGGGTGCGTCGGCGGCTCCTGCCATGCTGATCAACCCGGCTGCAGGTAAACGGGCCCGCAGGACATGGCGGACAGAACCTGCATTTAAAGCTATTACGGGTCTGCTGAAACGAGTGGAAGATAGAACGGGCCAGCAATTTTGCGAAATCAGGGGTGTGATCCGGCCCGCGCTCACTGAGAAAATGGCGGAAGATTTTCAGCGAACCCCCTTCAAATATGAGTGGGATGAAGGGTGGCTGGAGTGGATGGACAGGGAGGCCTTCGCTCTCCGGTTTCCCTATCTTCGAAACCCGTATGGAGGGCTTTTTATCCATCAGGCTGCAACAGTGGCCGGAGCACAATTTAATGCTGCGTTTGTTCAATATCTGGAAAGTTACGGAGTCCATTTCATTTTCGGCAGCGCCTCTCAACCCCGCCGAATGAACGATCTTTGGCAAGTCAGAACCGATGAAGGGGTGTTGCACTCTCCTCTTTTGATTGATGCATCCGGTGTTTCTCAGACAACATCCCCGTGGTGGGAGCACTTGCCCCTGCATCCTGTAAAAGGACAGACAGTCAGTTACAAATTTTCAAAACCTCTTCCCCTGGATGCGTCTGTTTCGGGAATGGGGTATTTGGCATTTCTCTCTACAGCTCCATACGAGCTGACTGTGGGGAGTACCTATGAGCATCATTTTGATCATCCCGAGCCTGACCGGGAAGGGATGAAGGCGATTGGAATGAAGCTGGAGAAGATGCTGCCTGGTTATTCCGGTGCTGTGGAAGTTTCACGCGGGTGGTCGGGCGTACGTGTAACTCTGCCCGATAAACAACCTGTCATCGGCTCACATCACGCCCTGCCGGGGCTCTTTCTGATCGGCGCGATGGGGTCCAAGGGGCTGTTGCTGGCCCGCTATCTGGCTGATCTTCTGATGCGTCATATCCTGATCGGCGTTGAGATACCGGAAGAAGTATCCATTCGGCGATATTTATAAAAAGGGATTGGAGGAATCGGAAAATTATTTCTATTCTCCGGTACACCGTTTGCCGGTTTGTCTGATGGCGGCGGCCTGGCTCTGATATCCGATACTGAATCCTACATCTCCTATGACCGCTGCTTATCTTCTATCCCTCACTGTGCTAAGTATCTTACTGCTGCTCCTGCTGATCATCTATTACCGGATGCAGGCATTTATTGCGCTTCTTGTAGTAAGTTTGCTCGTGGCGGTAGCAGGAGGAATTCCGGTAGGCGAGATTATCGATACCATTCAGGAAGGGATGGGCAGCATTCTGGGTTATATCGCGGTCGTGGTAGGTATCGGCACAATGGTTGGGGAAATTCTGCTGGTCTCAGGGGGAGCCAAACAGATTGCAGGTACCTTACTCAGCCGTTCCGGGGAAAAAAGAGCTCCTCAAGCGCTGGCACTGATTGGATTT
>CALKWT010000290.1 GCA_938003885.1 uncultured Balneolaceae bacterium
AGAATTCTCCTCAAGTCTGCACCTCTCTATCTTATTCTAATTCTTCTTGTTTCCTGTTCCCCTACACAAACAGTAACTTCGCCTGAATCAACTCTTCACACTGAATCTGACCGGACATTTATTGCAGAGCGCCCACTGCCCTATCCATTGGATATCCCATCCGCCTATACTCATGCGATAGAAACCCGGACACGGTCAGCGACGGGCGAACCTGGTGAGAATTACTGGCAAAATGATGCCATCTATCAGCTCGAGGCAGTAATCGAACCCGAAACACATACCCTCTATGGAAAAGGTTCGATCACCTACAACAACAACTCCCCATACAACATGGATGTCATTGTCGTAGAGCTTGCGCAAAATCTGCATGCAGAGGGAACCCCGAAAAAGGAGCAGACAGAAATTACAGGCGGGATCAACCTCTCTGTAATCCGCGTGGAGGGCCAGGATCTGGAAGAGATCGACTTCATGCAGCGATGGATGTACAATGAAAGTGGATACATACTCGATGGAACCCACCTCTACCTCTATCCTGACCAGGTTCTCTCTTCCGGCGAATCCCTTGAACTCTTTTTCGAATGGGATTTTCTCATTCCAAAAGAAGGCGCCTCCGGACGGATGGGAAGAAGCCGGGACAACCTCTACTATTTAGGATACTGGTATCCGCAAATCAGTGTTTACGACGATGTATATGGATGGTTTAACGATCCTTTTGTAGGAAATGCCGAGTTTTATCACGGTTTTGCCGATTACGAGATGTCGGTTACCCTGCCAGACGGATGGCTTGTCATGGGAACCGGAGAGTTCCTGAATCCTGAAGAGACCCTCTCTGAAGAAGTATTTGAGCGATATCAGGAAGCTTCAACCAGTGACGAACCGCTCATCGTGGCAGCATTTGATGAATTGGATCGGGCAACTCGCAGCAGCGATTCTGGCAAGCTGACCTGGCGGTTCCGTGCTGAAAGAGTCCCCGATGTTGCGTTTAGTGCAACCCTGGAGTCTCAATGGGAAAGTGCACGAACCCCCGTGGGTGACCTGACAGGTGATGGTGCCACCGATTACACCCGGATTCACACCTTCTACAGAGAGACAGCTCCACTATGGCAGGAACAGACCCGTTACTCCCAACACGCGATATCCTTCTTTTCAGACTATATCGGGCGGCCCTATCCCTGGCCTCACATGACCTCAGTTGAGGGCGCCGAAATTATAGGAGGCGGCATGGAATATCCGATGATGACCCTGATTGGAGATTATAACCAGGCGGGCGCCACAGCTCTTTATGGTGTAACTGCTCATGAACTGGCTCACATGTGGTATCCGATGATGATCTATTCAAACGAACGACGATATACCTGGCTCGATGAGGGTTTAACAAGCTATCACACAAATGAAGCCAACATCGATTTTATTGGAGAGGAGCAGTTTGACAGAATGGATGTCTTCTCTCAATATCTCCAGATTGCAGGAACCGACCTGGAGGGAGAAATGATGCGGTGGTCTGATTACCACTACCCCGGACCGGCCTATGGTATCGCATCCTATCCTAAACCAGCCTCTGTCCTGTATGCACTTCGGACTGTGCTGGGTGAGGAAGTATTCAGAGAAGCCTATCTTGCCCTGGCAGATAGATGGGCCTGGAAACATCCCTACCCGTGGGATATTTTCCGGACATTTGAAGATATTTCCGGCAGGGATCTCTCCTGGTTCTGGAGAGCCTGGTACTATGAAACATGGACCCTCGACCAGGGAATTGCGGGTGTGGAATACAGAGATGACGAAATTGTAGTGGAGATCCAGGATCACGGCGAAGTACCGATGCCCGTTCTGCTTTCAATAACTCTGGAGAACGGGGACGTTATTCACGAAACGGTGAGTGAGGAGAAGTGGTTGCAAGGATACAGAACCCAAACCGTAACCCTTCAAGCCGATTCACCTGCCGTCCGTGTGGAAATCGACCCCGATTATCAACTACCCGATGTAAACAGAGGGAATAATGTTTGGGAACAATAAACGTTATCCTTCAAGGATTAAGTTGTACATTGGACAGGTAAGGCCTGCCAAAACCTGCCGGGTATCTTCAGACAGTTGGTTTGCATTGAGTTTGGCCCGGGATCGCATACCATCGATAGCATGAAGTTAATAGTATGAAGTTAAGTATTGTTCCTGTTACAGTAACTGAACCGCGGGGAATCACCGTTTACGGTATTTATCCGATAAAGCCCGGATATATATAATATCCAAATTGTAATCATCTGATCATTATATTATGCTCTATGAATCCATTCCATCGCTATATTAAAGGCAACACCCTAAGGTGGTTCTTTTTGGGGCTCGGCCTCCTGGCTGTGGTGGCACTCACCGCTCTCAACATCTACTCTCTCTATGCTCTTCGGGAGTCAACAATTGAAGCGGAGAAGGAGAACCGGAAAGTGCAGCTGGAAGAGTTTACCCAGAAGGTACGGTACCGGTTCTATCAGCCGTTCAGGGTAATCAGAAACCTGGATATCAATGAGATGGAGCAGTCGTGGGAAGAGTTTGGTGCCTTTCCTGAGCATTTCTATGCAGTCCTTGATGAAGCGATTGAAGATTCCCTTTACCATGAGATCTATTACACACCGGATCATATGAACGGCTGTTTTCAGCCCGATTACCCCCTCTATGTCTATGAAGCACAGGCCCGGTTGTTTTCAATGACCAACAGCAGCCCCAAGGTGGTGTGCGACGGTTTCGGTCTATCCAAGTCTCACATGAATACCGTGGATTTGAGTACATACAGCTGGAACAACCGAACCGTCTTTGATGCCCACCGTACAATGACCCTGGCCCTGATCAATCCCGACAATGATACCGTCCTAGGACATCTGGCTTTTGTCATCAATCAGGATTACCTGCTGGAAGGAGTCCTCCGCCCGATGCTGGAAGAGGAGTTCGGGGATGCTTCCCAGGCCGGAATGGTCGTCTGGGTCAGGAATTGGATTCTTGGTGAAAATCTGCTCTCCAATAATGATGAAATAGAATATTCCCGGGATAAGGTCGATATCCGGCAACGTTTCCCGGATCTTCTGGACAACTGGATCCTTCAGGCATCCTTCATCGACTCCCCTGCTTCCGCAGCTACAAGTGCATCCCTCAACAGAAATTTGCTGGTACTTGGGATTGCCGTGTTCGTTCTGTTTGGTGCACTGGTTTTTATGTTTATAAATGCCCAGAAAGAGCGGGACTTTGCCCAGCAGCAAGCCGGATTCCTTGCCAACGTAACTCATGAACTTAAAACTCCTCTGGCTGTCATGCAGGCAGCCGGGGAAAATATCTATGACGGCAGAGTGACCGAGGGTACACGGTTAAAAAGTTACGGTGAGCATATCTATAATGAAGCTGTCCGTCTTACGAAAATGATAGACAAACTGCTGGATGTCGCCAGGGCTGACTCCTCCACCAAAGAGCTTGCCAAGCAGGCTCCCTATAAACCCGACCTGCATACCGAACAGTACCTAGCAAACCACCGTGACTCCAATTAAAGTAAAGGGATGAAACGTACAATCTATTATAAGGAGAATCTGCCATTTATTATGGTTGACAGGGATCATTTTGATATCATCCTCGGGAACCTCATCGAAAACAGCATCAAATACAGCGGCGAAGAGAAAGAGATTGATATTCGTGTGACTGCCGGAAAAAATCAGGTGGAAGTATCCGTTGCTGACAAAGGCCAGGGCATTCCCAAGAAAGCGCAGAAGAACATTTTCAACAAGTTTTATAGGGTAGAGAACTCAATGACAGCGCAGACCAAAGGCCATGGCCTGGGTCTCTCTATCGTAAAGAATATGGTAGGATTGAATGGGGGTAAAATTACTGTGAATAGTGAACCCGGGAAGGGAGCAATTTTTACGATTGAATTTCCGGCACTCTTTCATGCAGGCGGAAACGGAACCACAACTGAAAAATCCCGAACATCCGATAAGAGAATTCATAAAATAACAAATCTGGAACACCATGAAGGATAATCCCAAAAAGATATTAATTGTAGAAGATGAACCCAGCCTGGTGTTCACTTTAAAAGATACTTTGGAAGCGGAAAACTACGAAGTTGAAGTCGTATCTGACGGGAATGATGCTTTGGATAAAGTGAAGGAATTTGAGCCTGACCTGATGATACTGGACCTCATGCTGCCGAATGTGAGTGGGTACGATATCTGTAAGAAGATTCGTGATCTGAGGTATACGTTTCCTATTATCATGCTTACAGCCAGGGATCAGGAGATCGATAAGGTCACTGGATTAAATATTGGAGCAGACGATTATATTACCAAACCCTTTGGAGTCAAGGAGCTTCTGGCACGAATCAAGGCACGTCTTCGAAGAGCAAACGCCTACTCAAAAACAGGCCCTGCCGAGATCCTGAAACTCGGAGAGGTAAAAATCGACCTGAAGGAATCCAAAGTTTATAAACCGGGGGATGTGACGGAAGAGCTCTCCACCAGAGAGGTCGAAATTATTGAATACCTTCTATCGAATTCCAACAAGCCCATTTCCAGAGATGATCTGCTACAAAATGTTTGGCGATATGAATATAGTACGAATACCCGTACGGTTGATGTTCATATCTCCAAGCTGAGAGCTAAAATTGAGCTTAATCCGGATGACCCGAGATACCTGGTCACCCTCCATGGTGTTGGCTATATGCTGAGACTCAATTAGTACGTCTCTGTAAAATGCGATGACTCTTAACGGATGGTCCGGGTTGAAGCAGACAGATGTTCCCCCCATATATTGAAGGTTCCGTGGAAGGACCTCGAGCATCGCATTTCGGAGTGGGAAGTTTCCCTAGACGCAGAGGGTTCAGTTTTTGGTCGAATTCAAATAGAAGGCAACGTGAGTCTTGCGGACTGTCTCACTCCATCCCCACTCTCTCTACCTGTGACCTGAACTCTTTTTGATAGAGTTCAGTCTCTCGATCATTCTAGGCTCTCTGCCTTCACTGCCGCCTTCATACCATCTCCTGCTCTTCAGGCCATCGGGCAGATATTGCTGTTCCACCCAGTGGGAGTTGTAGTCATGGGGGTATTTATAATCATCGGAAGCATTTTCAATACCGAGATAGGAGGACGAAACCTTGTTTGCCGTCTTATCTTTGAGATGCGGGGGTACCGGTTGAACCCCATTCTTTTTTATCTCATGGTTGACTTCGAAGATCGCTTTGGTACTGTTGCTTTTGGCACTCAGAGAAAGAAACAGACAGGCGTGAGAGAGAAAATAAAATCCTTCGGGCATCCCGCTTTTAATGAACGATTCATGGGCTGCCTGAACCACCGTCAATGCGTACGGATCGGCCATGCCAATATCCTCTGATGCAAATATCGCCATTCTTCTAAAGATAAAGTTGGGATCCTCGCCTCCTTCCAGCATCGCATTCATCCAGTAGAGGGCCGCATCCGGATCGGATCCTCTCATCGATTTAATAAAGGCAGATGCATAGTGATAATGTTCGTCCCCGGTACGGTTATAGAGGACCCTGCGCTTCTGTATCGATTCCATGGCAATCTCCTTTGTGATGGTGACCGATCCGTCACGATTCTTCGGAGTGGAAAGTGCAGCCATTTCCAGTGCATTCATGGCATTTCGGATGTCGCCCCCCGCATATTCGGAAAAATGATTCAATGCATCCTCTTTGACAACCAGATCGAGATACCCAAGACCCCGCTTCTCGTCGGCAATCGCCCGTTCCAGCATCTGTTTCACATTCTCTACCGTCAGAGGATAGAGTTCAAACAGCTGTGACCTTGACAATAGAGGATTGACCAGTGAGTAGAAAGGGTTCTCGGTGGTGGCCCCGATGAGCGTCAAAACTCCGGACTCCAGGTGAGGTAGCAGTGCATCTTGCTGCGCTTTATTCCACCGGTGTATTTCATCCACGAAGAGTACTGTCTTCCTACCATTCACTTTCTTCCGGTGATCCGCCCGGGAGACAATTTTCTTCAGTTCTTTAATACCATCCAGGACAGCATTGATCACGTCAAAATAGGCATCAATTTCTCTTGAGATCACATGGGCCAGTGTGGTTTTACCCGAGCTGGGCGGGCCGTAAAAAATCATCGACCCGATAACCCCACTCGTAATCATTCTATGTAAAATCTTTCCTTCCCCGATCAGATGTTCCTGTCCCACACATTCATCCAGCGTAGCTGGTCGCATCCGTGTCGCAAGCGGCTGATTCTCATAGCCGTTATCGGGGGGATTTTCGTCTGAGATATGAGCTTCAAATAAATCCATACCCGAAAGGTAGAAGTAGTTTCCCTGGCTTGCAAGCAGGGAATAGATCGGAGTTTCACATCGGGGAAGTTCTCCAGCTTCCTTTAAGTCGAAGATAGCTACTTTTTGAAACTTCCCACTCCTGCAAAGCCTCAACAAGAGCAGGCAGCGGCAGAAAAGTCCATATGCGGCAGCGTGCCCTGTCAACAGGGCCTGCAGAGCTGTTCTACTCCTCCCCGAGAGTAAGTGTATGCTCTGGTATATCGGAATCGATAGGATAACTGATCTTCTCCCCTGTGAACCATACCACCTCCACGGCAGAAACCTTTTTCCCCTCTTCCGAACCGAGGACCTGTATAAAACTATTTTGTGACGCATACCCGCCAGCAGCCTGAACGTACCTTCGTGGTCCCCTGCTTCCATC
>CALKWT010000291.1 GCA_938003885.1 uncultured Balneolaceae bacterium
AGCTTCCCTGCTCTCTAAAGAGACAAACAGTACATTTGACCCTACGATCGCTCCCCTGATGCGTGCCTGGGGCCTGATTCGCAATTCAGACACCCCGCCTGACCACAAAAAAATTGAAGAGGCGAAAAATTTAACAGGGATGTCCCGCGTTATTCTTGATGAGTCTGATGGTTCAGTGCGTTATGAAACACCGGGAATGCAGATCGATCCCGGAAGTCTCGGGAAAGGATATGCCCTGGATCAGGTTGCACTGTTGTTGAAAGAACTTGGTGTTGAGCATGCTTTGGTACATGGGGGCACGAGCAGCGTAGTTGCCTGGGGAAAACCACCTGGTGAACATAACGAGTGGAAAGTAGCAGTTGAATTGCCTGAAGTAGTTTCCCTTTTTAAAAAGGAGTTTCAAAAGACCCCCACCAGGGTATTCGCCCTCGACAATCAGTCTCTGTCTGTCTCCGCAATCTGGGGGAAAACCGCCGAGGACAATGGAAAAACGGTGGGACACGTTATAGACCCCAGGTCAGGGAAGCCGGTGGAATCTGCCTTGTTGGCGGCCTGTATAACAGATAATGCCACCACAGCGGACGCATATTCTACTGCGATGCTCGTTATGCATTCGGAGGCGGCTGCTTTTGCAGATGAAAAACAGGCCATAACTGACTATTATATTGTATTGGCTAACGGTGAAATCCTGTCATCCAATTCCTATATTTCTAATTATCATTAAATCACAAGTTTTGATCCGGGTATCAAAATCTATCAAACCTTAAAAAGAGTTTTTTATGTCAAAACGTAATTCTGGAGATTCATCATCCATTAACCGGAAAGATTTTCTGAAATCCCTGTCGTTTGCTCCGTTTGCTTCTTTAATGGGAGGTGAAAGGGTGAAAGGTAAGGCAATGGAAGAGGCCGCAGCCTCTAAGCAGATCCAGGTCAGTGAAGAAGATATTGTTCCTGTCGGGATCATCGGGTATGGTGAATGGGGCCGTGAAATTGCCTCAACACTGGAAAGAAATGAAAAGGTGCGGATTGCCGGTATTTCGGATAATTTTCCGATCATGCTGACACGGGCCGGACGATCTCATCAGGGTGTAAAGACCTTTGAGAATTACCAGGATATGCTGGCTGATCCGGAGATCCCGGCTATCATTGTGGCCACTCCTTCACACCTTCACAAGGATATTGTGATCGACGCTCTCGAAGCGGGTAAACATGTTTATTGCGAATCCCCGATGGCAACCACGATCGAGGATGCCAGAGCTATTGCAGATGCTGCCCAGGCAGCCACCAATCAAATTTTTCAGGTGGGCCTGCAGTACCGGATCAATCCTCAGCACAGGGATGTTTTTCAATTTATCCGGAGTGGTGCAACCGGCCAGCCGACCTACATGCGTTCCCAGTGGCATAACAAAACCAGCTGGAGAAGAACATCGGCTACTTCAGACAGAGCCGCAGCACTTAACTGGCGCCTGAACAGGGAGACTTCTGTCGGACTGGTAGGTGAAGTGGGACTCCATCAGATTGACCTGGCTTCCTGGTATCTGAATGAGCGTCCTTCGCTGATTCACGGATTTGGCCAGATCAGGCTGTGGAACGACGGAAGGGATGTTCACGACACTGTTCAGGCAGTAATCGAATTCCCCAGCGGCGTCAATATGATTAGTTCTGCAAGCCTTGCCACCTCTTTTGACGATCGTTACGATATGTTTTACGGCAGTGACAGCACCATACTTTTGAGAGATAAGAAAGCCTGGATGTTTAAAGAGGTCGATGCACCGATGCTGGGCTGGGAAGTTTATGCCCGAAAGGATCGTTTCTTCCGGGAGATCGGAATTGCCCTTGTAGCCAATGCAACCCAGCTAGATGCACAGGACGGAGAAGCCCATGAGGATGATCCGAATGTGGAAAGTCCGCTCTATTATTCACTCGATTCATTTATTGACAATAATATCTTCGGACCGTTCCCTGCGATGGCAGGTTATAGAGAAGGATTCAACTCCACACTGATTGCCGTTAAAGCAAATGAGGCACTTTATGAAAAGAAGCCTGTCTCCATCGATCCGGATGAGTATATCATCTAATTGCCGGTAGCTCCCGGGTTTGAGCTGCCAGTTTTGAAACTTTCTTTATGTGAAAATTGAAAAACCGGCGTTATAGTGATACTAAACCGCACACCAAATCTCTCAGAGTCATGGTGTGCGGGCTGATAACCCGGGTTAACCTGGTTCCCCTTGCTAATCGATCGGACTTCACTCCCTGTCGGGTAGTCATGCAGGCCTTCAGAAGCATGGGGTATAATAAACTTGAATTGAATAATGCCATGATGAAAAAAATTAACGTACTATCCTCACTTCTTCTGATTCTCTTGTTGATTGCACCTGTGATTGCGAATGCACAGGCAGCTACCCAGACTCTTTCTTTTTCTCCTGAAAGTTCAATAACTGTAGATGGAACCTCGAACCGGGATAACTGGACCGTGACGGCTCAGTCATTTGAAGGCCAGGTTACCATGAATAATAATGGTGACGCACCGGTGGCAGAAACTGTAGAGTTGACGATTCCCGTGCAGAATATGGCCGGCGGAAAGAGCAGCATTATGGATCGCTTGATGAGAAATGCATTAAAAGCGACACAACATCCGGAAATCACCTATGTATTGAACAGCATGGAGGTGGGAAGCTCCTCCGGAGATCGTGTGGTTTATCAAACGACTGGAGATCTGACCCTTGCAGGTGTTACAAATACGATTGAAATGGAAGTGGAAGGCACGCGGCTGGATAATGGATCCTATCAGTTCACCGGTTCTTATCCTCTTAATATGAACGATTACGGAATCGACGCACCCACTGCCATGTTCGGTGCCCTTGTAACTGGTGAGGATGTGACCATCCATTTTGATATGATTGCCACCGAGTAGGTGTGAAGACGAATTCAGTAAGGCTCCTACAGTTGAGGCGATCTGAATATGGAAAATCAGCTTTTAAGTTGATAAGGCAGGAGCGGAGGATTTCCCCTAAGCTCCTGCCGGATTGTTGTTTTAAGTGATAAACGAGGTTGTTGGCAGAGTTTGATACATAACAGATCCTGTTTTATATCTCTCAGTCACATGCCAGGCTGACCTCTGCATGTGATATTTTTTAAATCAACGATGTGCCGGAACGGGGATCCGTGATTAGCACCCTTTCTGCTCATACGCTTTAGGTTACCGGTACTTGCCGGGCTTTGATTATTGGAAAAGCCTGGAACTTTCTCTGAAAAAATAGTTGCATGTCCCTCTTCAGGTGTCTTCTCGTTTGCGCTTTCTTTCTTCTATTCTGTATTGCATTTAGTTGCAGTTCGGGGGACCGGGATCAGGCTATCAGCTTGAGCGGATCATCTCATCCGGTATTTGCAGGGGATAAAACGTGTCAATCCTGCCACACCGCTGAGTGGAACGAGTGGAGTGAATCTCACCATGCTTATGCCATTGCTGAAGCCGATGACGAGTCGGTGCTGGGCGATTTTTCTAATACGACCTTCAGCTATAAAGATCAGCGATACCGTTTTTTTAAGAATGAAGGAGTTTATTTTGTGGAAATTCATTCTGCTGATGAGGAACCTCAAGTGTATGAAATCAGCTACACGTTTGGATGGGAACCCCTGCAACAGTATCTGATCGGAACAGAGAAGGGGAAGATGCAGGCTCTGCATATTGCCTGGGACACAGAGGAAAACAAGTGGTTTACTCTTCAGCCGGATGAGAGTTACAAGACGGATGACTGGATGCACTGGACCGGCGGATCGATGAACTGGAATACCATGTGCGCCGACTGTCACTCTACCAATTTACAGCAGAACTACATTGCTGAAGCCGACTCATTTCATACAACCTGGTCTCTGCTTAATGTCAGTTGCGAAGCGTGTCACGGCCCCGGCCAGCAGCATGTGGACTTTATGAACAGTGCTGAAGGTGCTGATGCCTCACGCGAGCGTATCCGTGAGGATCTTCTGAACGGGCGCTTTGCATCTCAGATGGAAGAGATCAATACCTGTGCGCCTTGCCACTCATTGCGTCAGAAGCTGACCGACAGCTATATACCTGGCGCCCCCTATTTCGACCATTTCGATCCGCAACTGATTCACCCCGACTACTATTTTGCCGACGGCCAGATCCGTGATGAAGTCTATGTTTATGGATCATTTCTGCAGAGTAAAATGTTTGCAGAAGGTGTGCAGTGTTCAGACTGCCACAACCCACACTCTCTGCAATTGAAGGAGTCGCTGGTTGATAACAAACTCTGCATGACCTGCCATGAGCCGCAGTACAATACTTCTGAACACCATTTTCATGAGCCAAATACCGAATCATCTCAATGTATCAGCTGTCACATGGACGGAAGGACCTACATGGGGAATGATTACCGGAAAGATCACAGCTTCCGTGTGCCTCGTCCCGACCAGAGTGTGGAGTACGGCACGCCCAATTCATGCAACAGCTGTCATACCGATCAAACCCCGGAATGGGCTGCCGATGCGATCGTGAACTGGTATGGAGAGGAGAGGGCACCTCATTTTTCTGAGGTTCTTCTAAAAGTTGAAGCTGGGGAAACAGGGGCTCAGACAATTTTGAATGATTTGATAGGGGATGAAACCCAGCCCGATATTATACGTGCGACAGCCGTCTGGTACGCAGGACAATTTCAAAATAATCGAAGTAATGATGCAATTCAGCAAGCCCTTCGTTCGGATTCGGAAATGATACGAACCAGCGCTGTGAAAGCTGCTGAAAAACTTGAGCCTGAACTGCGGCGGCTGCTTCTAACAGATGCACTTTCCGATAAATTTCGCTCTGTTCGTCTGTTTGCATTCAGAAGTCTGGCCTCTTTTTCAGATGAAAACTTTGAACAGCCCTATCGGGATCATTTCCTGAATGCTATGCAGGAATATTTGACAAGCCTGGAAATTAATCGCTATTTCCCTCAGGGGGAGATGAACCGTGGACAGCACTTTGAACAGCAAGGAGAGACGGAGAAGGCTGTTCTTGCTTACCGTGCTGCCCTGGAAAGGGATCCCTATTTTAATCCGGCGCGAATCAATTTGGCCTATCTCTTAAACAGCCGCGGAGAGAATAGGGAAGCGGAAGAATTACTGCGAACGGTCACCATTCAGGAGCCGGATTTTGGGCAGGCTTTTTATTCTCTGGGCCTTCTATTGGCTGAAGAGGACAGACTGGATGAGGCGGTAGAATATTTTGAAGAAGCGGCTCTTAAAATGCCTGGAAATAGTCGAGTCCGTTATAACATGGCCATTGCCTACCAAACTCTTGACCAGCCAGCTCGTGCGGAGTCCGCCTATCTTGAAGCCATCGGGTTTGAACCGGCAAATGGTGATTTCCGCTACGGCTTGATCACCCTCTATATGCAGCAGGAAAAGTTTGGGCAAGCGTTAGAGCAGGCTTTGAAGCTGGAAGAGATCTATCCGGGCAATGAACAAATTCAGCAATTGATACACTCCATCCGGCAGCGTACAGATAGGTAATTCGATGTGCCATAGGTTGTTTTTACCAAGGGAACCGGTTTATAGTTCATCTTTCATATGAAAGTGTTTAACCCACCTTACTCACACAAATTCCTGCTCACCAGAGTAGGACGAACCCGCCGAATGACAGGGATTGCTCAAACACTCTCCTCTGCTTTCCATTAGCTAAGATCCTATGATGACGTTTCTTTATGTGTATGAAAATCCCTGAATGGAGGCAGCATGTGCAAAATTTAATCATGACAATCCAATTGGCAATTACAAGAAAAATTTTTATTTAACAGACGGTCTTTAGAACGGTACTTTTACCCGGTTTCCTGCCTACTGTAAAAATATAAAGCTCCAGCCGGATTCGTCAGGTGCGGCTTTATTTATTCTCTGGCATGAAATCACCCGTAAATCCTGGTTTTACAGGGCTTTTTTAATAAAGATTACATTTTTCCAGACATTTAATTTAAAACGACACTATGAAGATTTCACGTAGAAATGCTTTGGCTAAAATTGGAACACTTGCTGGTACCCCGGCGCTTTTAGGGATTTCAGGGAGTGTGTGGCAAGGAGATTCACCTGAGAAAACTAAAACAGACGCTAAATTGAAGGGACGCGTGCAGCACTCAGTCTGCAGATGGCCTTATGGAAGCGTCTCCCTTGAAAAACTTTGTGAGGCCTCCGTTGAGATGGGAATCCAGTCTGTTGAAATCGTAGGGCCTGATGAGTGGCCCGTACTAAAAGAGTATGGACTCACTTGTGCGATGCCACGTTACGGTGATATAGGAATAGAAAACGGGTTCAGTAATCCTGAACTGCACGAACGGCTGATACAGAGTTTCAAAGAGTCGATTCCAAAAGTGGCTGAAGCAGGATATGACAAAGTGATCTGTTTCTCAGGCAACCGAAACGGGATGGATGATGAGACAGGCCTCAGAAACTGTGTTGAAGGAATCAAACCGATCATTGAGATAGCAGAAGAGTATGATGTGATTCTGACCATGGAATTACTCAACAGCAAGGTGAATCATCCAGACTATTTCTGCGATAAAACAGCCTGGGGTGTGGAGCTGTGCGACAGAATCGATTCAGATCATTTTAAGCTGCTCTACGACATCTATCACATGCAGGTGATGGAAGGGGATATCATCCAGACCATCCGGGACTACCATGAATACTTTTCGCACTATCATACCGGCGGTGTTCCTGGCAGAAATGAGATTGATGATACACAGGAGCTCTATTATCCTGCTATCATGGAGGCGATTGTTGAAACAGGTTATAAAGGATTTGTAGGGCAGGAATTTGTCCCCACCTGGAGTGATCCGCTGGCAGCATTAAAGCAGAGTATTGAAATTTGTGACGTCTAATTTAATTTCTCTGTATCAACTTTTTTGCTATTATGGACTGCACAAATATCGTCTAATTTAATAGGAATATTATGCGAAAAATCATAGTACTGGTTCTACTTTTTTCTGTACTGGGTTCCCTTAAGGTGGATGCCCAGGATCGTGTAACAGAAAATGTTTTCTTCATTACACTGGATGGCCTCCGATGGCAGGAATTATATGGGGGGATTGATGAGAAGTTGATGGTTCATGAGGACTATGTTCGTAATTCTGACGCACTCCGTGAGCAGTTCTGGGCGGACAGTGCGGAAGAAAGAAGAGAGAAGCTTATGCCTTTCTTCTGGTCTACGATCGTGGGAGAAGGCCAGCTTTACGGCAACCGGGATCTGAATAACCGGGTGGATGTCACCAACGGCAGAAACTTCTCCTATCCGGGATATAATGAGATCCTGACAGGTTTTGCAGATGATAACGTTGACAGCAACGCAAAAATCTGGAATGCAAACAAGACAGTTCTTGAGTTTGTAAATGAACAGCCTGCATATCGTGGCAGTGTGGCAGCCTTTGCCTCATGGGATGTCTTTCCATATATCATCAACAGCGAACGGAGCGGGATTCCGGTAAATGCTGCTTTTGAACCGGTTGAACACCAAAATCTGACCGAAAGGGAAAAACTGTTGAATCAGCTGCTCTTTGAAATTCCCGGCCCGTGGGGTGGTGTAAGGTTGGATGCATTTACTCACTATTTCGCTTTGGAGTACGCCATAAAGTATCAACCAAACCTGCTTTATATCGGTTATGGTGAAACCGACGACTTTGCTCACGACGGGAACTATGAAGCGTATATTAAATCAGCCAGACAGACGGATCAGTTCATTTCCGATCTTTGGGACTTCGTTCAGAAACATCCGGCATACCGGAACAAAACTACCTTTGTAATCACCACGGATCACGGCAGGGGAACGGAACCTATCGACACCTGGCGTAGTCACGGAAGCAATATTGAAGGGGCTGAGGAGATATGGATCGCTGTTATCGGCCCTGATACACCTCATCTGGGTGAAGTCAGCGAAGAAGGCCAGCTCTACCAGAACCAGGTTGCCTCGACAGTTGCCAGATTTTTGGGGCTTAATTATCAGAACCGGGTTACACCCGGAGAGTGGATAAGGTCTGCATTCAGATAGGCCGTTTCGAACTTCAGGCAGACAGGGGAGTCGACCTTGAGAAACTTCATAAATAAGTACCTTTCTTAGGTTTATAATCAACTTGTCTGCCGGGAAGCGGTATCTGTTGGTATCGATGAACAGCAAATACCGACTCATGGCAGGGAGTGCTGCCTGTCTGAAGTCTTCAGTCATTGCCCAAAAGCCAATGTAAACTTTATATTTAATTGGGTATACTTACAACTCCGTGACTTCAGAATGATAACCGAAACATCAGACAGACAGCGGTTTCACGCCAAGCCTTCTTGTAGTACGGTTCCGTGAAGCTGACATCCGGACTATCCTTAGTGGTTCCGTCAGAGGTGGAAATCATTACCCCTTGCCGTCGTGCCATCATCTTTCTTTGCTATGACTTTTTCTTTTCTCGATTTCGTTGTCTTTTTTCTTTACTGTGTATTTATCATCGGTATCGGCCTTTGGGTTTCCAGGGATAAAAAAGGGTATCAAAAGAGTGCTGAAGACTATTTTTTGGCTGGTAAAACCCTGCCGTGGTGGGCAATAGGTGCTTCACTGATCGCAGCCAATATCTCGGCTGAACAGATTATTGGGATGTCAGGTTCCGGTTTTGCAGTGGGTCTGGCCATCGCCTCCTATGAATGGATGGCTGCGGTTACTTTGCTGCTTGTTGGAAAATATCTATTGCCGGTTTTCATTGAAAAAGAGCTCTATACCATTCCCGAGTTTGTTGAGAAAAGGTTCAATACCACGCTCAAATCCATACTGGCCATCTTCTGGATTGCTCTCTTTGTCTTTGTGAATCTTACGACGGTATTATATCTGGGGGGGAAAGCCCTTGATACCATTATAGGAACCGGAGATAACAGCTACCTGCTTTACTCCATGATCGGTCTGGCTCTAATTGCAGCAGCATACTCCCTCTACGGCGGCCTCTCGGCGGTGGCGTGGACGGATGTCATTCAGGTTGCACTGCTGATTATCGGGGGTCTGGTCACCACAATAATTGCCCTCAACTATCTGACACCTGACGGAGGAGTTCTGAATGGTCTTTCGCACCTGTATACCTCAGCTGAAGATAAATTTCATATGATTCTGGACCGTTCCAATCCCGAGTTTATGAATCTTCCCGGAATCTCTGTATTGATAGGGGGGATGTGGGTGGCAAACCTCTATTACTGGGGATTCAATCAATATATTATTCAACGTGCACTGGCTGCAAAATCTCTGGATGAAGCACAAAAAGGGATTATTTTTGCAGCATCTTTAAAGCTGATTATACCTTTGATCGTTGTGATCCCCGGAATCATCGTCTATGTACTCTATACACAACCTGAAGGCACGGCATTCATTCCGGGTATGGAGGCCATATTCAATACCCCGGATGGAGGCATCGTTTACGACAACGCTTACCCGTGGCTGATGAAGGTCTTTCTCTCTCCCGGACTCCTTGGGCTGGTAACTGCGGCGTTGGCTGCGGCCATCATCTCTTCCCTGGCATCGATGGTCAACTCTGTGGCAACGATCTTTACGATGGATATTTACGTCCCTTATTTCAACAAAAACGCTACCGATAAGCAGACGGTCAATACCGGTCGTATCGTCGCGGCTGTTGCACTGATCGTAGCTGTTTTGGTTGCACCCCAGCTGAGTTCTGTGCCCCAGGTATTCCAATATATCCAAGAGTATACGGGGCTGGTCAGTCCGGGTATACTTGCTGTTTTTATCATGGGTCTGTTTTGGAATAAAACAACAACCAAAGGGGCAATATATGGGGTTTTGGCTTCTCTTCCGATAGCACTTATTTTGAAACTGGCACCGTTGGGCCTTCCATTCCTGGATCAGATGTTCTATACCCTCATCCTGACCATCGTCATTATTGTCGGGGTGAGTTTGACAACCAATCCCCATCACGAGGATCCCAAAGCGATCCAAACCACTTCAGATACGTTCAGAACGAGTCCCGCTTTTAATATCGGATCCTACTCAGTACTCATTATCGTTGCTGTGCTGTATGCAATTTTCTGGTGATCAGGTCAGATTATTTTAAATATGGTGATTTCTTCAGGAGTTTATGAATCAGATATCAGAACGCATTCGTCTGGAATTTAAAAACCGTTTTCAGAAAGAGTATATCGAAATCCACGCACCCGGCAGAGTCAACCTGATCGGGGAGCATACAGACTACAACGGAGGGTTTGTCATGCCGGCAGCGATAGACAAGAAGATCGTCCTGGCGATGGCCAAAAACAACCTCGACAAAATCCGGCTCTTCTCGGTTGATATGGAAGAAAGCTTTGAGGTAGATTATGCACCCCGTCAGAAGAAAAGCCCATTACACTGGGCCAATTACATTTTAGGGGTGGCTGATCAGCTGCAGCTCAATGACTATAAAATAGGAGGATTTGATTGTGTTTTTGGGGGAGATATACCCATAGGAGCGGGCCTCTCCTCATCTGCAGCCCTGGAGGGAGGAGTGGCTCTCGGTCTGTCGGAACTCTTTGAACTGAACCTCTCTAAAATGGAGATGACCCTATTGAGCCAGAAAGCCGAAAACGATTTTGTGGGTGTGCAGTGTGGCATCATGGATCAATTTGCCAGTATCCATGGAAAAAGGGGGCATGTGATAAAACTTGATTGCCGTTCATTGGAATATGAGCTATTCCCTTTTCGAAATCGGGATATCGAAATCTTGCTGTGCGACACGAAAGTTCGCAGGGAGCTGGCCACATCTGAATACAACATCCGTCGCCAGCAGTGTGAACAGGGTGTAAAAGTTTTACAGCAATATGATCCGGCAATCAAAAGCCTGAGAGATGTGGAGATCGCCTTGTTGGAAATACACAAAAAAGAGCTGGATCTGGTGGTGTATAACCGTAGCAAATTTGTTTTGGAAGAGAACGAACGGGTCAGGGAGGCGGGTGATGCACTTGTCAACAATGATTTTAATCTTTTCGGACGAAAAATGTTTGAATCCCATGCCGGTTTGAGGGATCTGTACGAAGTCAGCAGTGAAGAGCTGGACCTGTTGGTTGATATCGCAGATACCATTGAGGGCGTCTATGGCTCACGCATGATGGGAGGCGGTTTTGGCGGCTGTACCATCAGCCTTGTTCACAAAGATGCTGTGGACTATTTTTCTTCCAAGATAAAAAAAGAATACCGTGAAAAAACAGGGAATAGCCTCCCGGTCTACAGGGCTGCAATCAGCGACGGTACAAAACGAATCAAACTATAGATCAACCATGGCACTGAATCTGACACAGCACTCACATCGAAGGTTAAACATACTAACCGGTGAATGGGTTCAGGTGAGTCCGCACAGAACCAAGCGGCCCTGGCAGGGGAAAAGGGAAGATCACCCTGAGGAGACCCGACCTGAATATGATCCGGGTTGTTATCTCTGTCCGGGCAATGAGAGGGCAGGGGGGGATAGAAATCCTGAATATCAGTCGACCCACTCGTTTACCAACGATTTTTCAGCCTTGACGGAGGATACACCCTCCATTGAATTTAATCAACAGAATCTGCTGGTAGCCAGAGGTGAGAAAGGGGTTTGCAAAGTGATCTGCTTTTCACCGCGACACGATCTCACCCTTCCGGAACTGTCCCTCCCGCAGCTTCGAAACATTGTCGATCTATGGGTGAGTGAGTATGAGAAGCTGGGCAAAAGGCCTTATGTAAATTATGTTCAGATCTTTGAAAATAAAGGGGAGATCATGGGTTGCAGCAACCCGCATCCTCACGGGCAAATATGGGCGCAGGAAACCATACCTGATGAGCCTGCGAAAGAGGGGATTCAATTTGAAAATCACTATCGGCAAACAGGCAATACACTGCTTTCGGACTATCTGAAACTGGAACTCTCCCTCAATGAGAGGATCGTAGCCGAGAATGATGATTTTGTAGTACTGGTACCTTTTTGGGCTTTTTGGCCGTTTGAGACGCTTCTGATTAGTAAGCGTTCTTTTGGAAGGTTTACGGATATGAATGAATCTGAGAAGGACTCACTCGCCGCGATCATTCGAACAATAACTACGAAATACGATAATCTGTTTGAAATCTCATTTCCCTATTCTGCGGGTTTTCATCCTGCTCCGACCGATGGTAAGGAGCATCCGGAATGGCATTTTCATATGCACTTCTATCCCCCGCTGCTCCGTTCAGCCAGTATAAAAAAGTTCCGGGTAGGATATGAAATGCTCGCCTCCCCTCAAAGAGACATTACACCTGAATATAGTGCTGGTTTGTTGAAGGGGTTGTCGGATGTGCATTATAAAAGGGTTCAATGAAACCTTCTGCTCTACCATTACTTGTCATTGTACTTATATCAGCAGCTTTTATACTATATTGGAATTTGGCTGAACGCCCTTCTTCAGCTACCCGGGCGAGTGCGAATTGGCAAGAATATCAGGGTGGGCCAGAGCGCAGCCAATATTCCATGTTAACCCAGATCACCCCTGAGAATGTTCATAAACTGGAAATGGCCTGGGAATATCATACCGGGGTCTTTGGAGAAATGCAGACCAACCCGATTATTATCGATGGCACACTATATGCGATGACAGCGGATGCACAGCCATTTGCCCTTAATGCAGCAACAGGAGAGGAGTATTGGCGCCGGGAGATCCCGGAAGATGAAAGAAGTTTAAGCATCAGCAGGGGTGTGGTAAATTGGGAAGATGGCGATGACAAAAGAATTCTATATACCAATGGAGAATGGTTGTATGCTGTTGATGCGCGAACGGGAGAGCTTATTCTTTCTTTCGGTGTTGATGGCCGTACAAATCTGAAGGCCGGTCTGGGAGAGACAGCCGACGATAGATTTGTGGGTTCCACTTCCCCGGGTACCGTTTATAATGATTTGATCATCATGCCCTTGCGTGTTTCGGAAGGGCATGATGCGGCTCCGGGTCATGTTCAGGCCTTTAACATAAAGACAGGCGCACTGGAGTGGGTTTTTCATACCATCCCGCATCCAGGAGAGCATGGGTATGATACCTGGCCGCAAGAAGCCTATAAAAATAAGGATATCGGCGGGGCCAATAATTGGGCCGGCATGGCTATAGACCGCAACCGGGGTATCGTCTATGTGCCGACTGGTTCGGCCGCTTTTGATTTTTACGGAGCTAACCGTATGGGACAAAATTTATTTGCAAATACTCTGTTGGCACTGGATGCAAAAACTGGTGAACGCATCTGGCACTATCAGATCGTGCGGCGAGACATTCTCGATCGGGATCTGCCGGCTCCTCCCAACCTGATTACCCTTAACCGCAATGGAAAACAGATTGATGCCGTGGCACAGATTACCAAGCAGGGGTATGTTTTTGTATTCGACAGAGTGACCGGTGAACCACTATTCCCGATTGAGGATCGTCCGGTGCCGGCCTCTGATGTTCCGGGCGAGATAGCCTGGCCAACCCAACCCTTTCCCACCAAACCAAAACCTTACGCCCGCCAATATTTGACGGAAAATGATATCAGTCCCTATGCTGAAAATCGGAAAGAGTTAGTGGAAATATTTCGTAACAGCCGGTCTGAAGGACCATTTACCCCGCTTAGCGAACAGGGTACCATCGTCTTTCCCGGACTTGACGGAGGAGCTGAATGGGGAGGTGCTGCCACTGATCCCGAAGGTATCATCTACATAAACAGTAATGAAATGGCCTGGCATATTGCCTTGAACCCGGCTACCACAGAGGAAGAGCTTGCTGGACTAAGCCCTGGTGCACGTGTCTATACACTCCATTGTGCCGCATGCCATGGTTCTGGTCTTGGCGGAAATCCCGCCAGCGGATTTCCATCATTGATAAACCTGTCCGGCCATACGACGCCGGAAGAAGTAACAAGGGTAGTTTCGGGCGGACAAGGAATGATGCCGGCGTTCAACTATATATCGGATGAAGAGATGCAAGCCGTGGTTGAGTATCTGTTCAGGGACGGGGAGGATGAATCAGGGATAAACGATGAGCCATTTGATTCATCTATACCGGAGGTCACCTATAGTATATCCGGCTATACCAAGTTTCTGGATAGTAATGGGCTTCCGGGAATCAGCCCTCCCTGGGGCACACTCAGTGCCATCGATCTGAATACCGGAGAATTCGTCTGGAAAATAAAGTATGGTGAATATCCCGATCTTACGGAGCAGGGGATACCCCAAACCGGAGCGGAAAGCTACGGTGGCCCGGTAGTAACGGCAAGCGGTTTACTGTTTATCGCCGGAACCAAAGATGGCAAGTTTCGGGCCTATGACAAAACCAATGGCGATTTACTATGGGAAACTCAGCTTCCGGCTGCTGCTTTTGCCACTCCCAGTACCTATGAGGCTGACGGGAAGCAGTACATTGTATTGCCCAGCGGGGGTACCAAACTTGGTGCAGAGAGCGGAGATAGTTATGTGGCTTTTGCCTTGCCGGATTGATCTGTACATATTCCGTCTGATCAAGTATGCAATGTTGTGAGGGGTGTCTTTTTCATATTACGTGATTGTTCCATTTAGGAAAAGAATCCAAAATACCCTATAATCGAACAAAAAAGGATGGATATAAATAGTATGAAGGTATTTTTTCTAACGTTTATTATTTTTGCTATGGCTCTTTCAGATCTAAAGGCACAATCACCGGTAGACCAATCAGCAGTTATAGGGAAATGGAATCTGACATTCCAAACCGACGAAGGCAGCTCACCCGGGTGGCTGGAAATTAAACAGTCCGGGAGAATAGCTTTAACGGGTCAATATGTGGGCAGTTTAGGAAGTGCAAGGCCGATCTCACACATAAAATTCTCCGAAGCGGATCAACAGTTTTCATTCACCATTCCACCTCAATGGGAGAGCGGAGATGATGATTTGAATTTTAGATTCAGACTTGAGGGCGAAAAATTAACGGGCACGACACTGCGTGGCAGCGAAGTGATAAACTGGGAAGGGAAACGAGCTCCCTCTCTGGTAAGAAAGGATTCTCCTATGTGGGCTGAACCTGTAAGCCTTCTGGACCAAAATCTGACAAAATGGAATCTTCCTGAAAATAATAATTTCACAATGGCGAACGGTATTCTGGTGAATAGCGAAGCAGGTGGAAATTTGATTTCGAAAGAATCATTTGAGGATTTCAAATTGCATGTAGAGTTCAGATACCCTGAAGGAAGTAACAGCGGCATCTATTTAAGAGGCCGATATGAAATTCAGATTGCAGACCAATATGGGATGGAGCCTGATGAGCGAACAATCGGCGGGGTTTATGGATTTATTCCTCCCAGTGAAAATGCTGCCAAACAGGCTGGTGAATGGCAAATCATGGATATCAAGTTGGTTGGCCGTATGATAACAGTGACTCTTAACGGTGTTGAAGTAATAAGCAATAGGCCTATAAAAGGAATAACGGGTGGTGCATTAGACAGCAATGAAGAACAGCCGGGACCCATTATGCTTCAGGGTGATCACGGGCCTGTTGAGTTCCGAAAGGTTGTTATCACACCGGCACCGTGATGGAGTGAACAGTTCTAAATCTACTAAAGGTGTACTCTGAAACCAGCTGAGATCAGGAGCCCGTTCGAATAGATTGGTTTATTAATCATCTTATTTGCCCGGGCTCCGGTACCCACGCCACCGATTTCGATGAAAAAATTGTTACGGGGTGCCATGTAAAACTCAAATCCAAATAGTCCGTATCCACCAAATTCGAACGATTCAGATGAGAATGTCTCTGAAGGAAAGAGACCGATAACTCCCCCTTCGCTGTAGAGTTTGATGGAATCACCAATCCACCCTGCTTCCCCCAGTAAGCCCACTGTTGCATTCAGATAGGGCGTCCAGGTGGCCTCCTGATTTTTCAGATGCTCATTAAACATCAGGTTGCTTCGAAGACGTACAGCTACTTTTTGATAAATAAAAAAGGGGCTCGTTGCATTTATCCCAATTCCAAAATCGTCTTGATATTGATTGATCTGAAAACCAATACTCATATTATTCCGGGGTTCTGACGTCTGTGCAGTAATATTTCGTAATGGGATGAAGAAAACAAGAGCAATGAGGATAAGTGGTTTTATATTTTTATTTATTTTACTACCCATGGGATATAGGGATTACGAAAGAAGTCATTGCAGTGATTTTAGGGTTCTTAAACCCGCTTAATTCATATACGTCACAAAATGCATATTGTTTTCCCTCCCTGGAGTTCATCACGCCGTGAACAGCTGCATCTTTGCCGTGTGTAATTACTCTATGAATGGTGAGTTCATAGGGTTCGTCTCCTGCCATCCGTTTCAAAGTTTCCTGAAACGCAGTTCTTCCTTTCACAGTAAAGTCACCAACAGCAGTCCACGTGATATGGTCTGTGACGTTCGAGAGGATAAAGTCCATATTGTTTCGGGCAAACGCCTTGTTAAACTCTTCCAGTAACTGTTGAGTTTTCGTTTTCATAGGAGGTGCCTCCGTTCTTCTTCAGTAAGCCTTCTGAATGGTAGGAAGTTCCGAATATTTTGATCCCTTAGCCAGAGTACGCCCCACGCCAGGATTCCCAGGTAAACAGGAAATAGCAGATGGGAAAATAGCGGGTTGTCCAGGCGCAGGTGTGTTGCCACAGCTCCGCCCCAGTAAGCTGTTAACAAGATGGCTCCCAGGAGTGAATGTAAGCTTCCCCATTTTTCGGTCCACTCAAAAGTAGAGAGTTTCGGTTAAGTTACAAGTTCAATGGGTGTTTTGTAACCCAACGATTTGTGTGGTCGT
Source organism: uncultured Balneolaceae bacterium (assembly GCA_938003885.1). Lineage (GTDB taxonomy): Bacteria > Bacteroidota > Rhodothermia > Balneolales > Balneolaceae > Rhodohalobacter. Next base: position 16,761 of record CALKWT010000291.1, read on the forward strand.
TTGTGGTTATAATCGTGTTTCCATTGTTGGGTTTTTTCTCGTACCTCATCAAGTGTTTTAAAGATATAGGCATTCAATAATTCGGATCGTATGCTCCCATTGAGTCGTTCGATATATGCGTTTTGTGTGGGTTTACCCGGTTGTATAAAAGCCAGGGTTACCTGATTATCTTTGCACCAGTTGTCGAGTTTTCTGGAGATAAATTCAGGGCCATTATCCACCCGGATCATCTGCGGCAGTCCACGGCTTTCTTTGAGCTGGTCCAGTACGCGAATTACACGCAAAGCCGGCAGGCTGGTGTCGGTTTCGATCCAGAGAACCTGGCGGTTGTAATCATCCATTACATTAAGCATGCGAAAACCCCGTCCATCCCACAGACTGTCGTGCATAAAATCCAGGCTCCATACCTGATTGGCATCCTCCGGCTGGAACAACTGCTGCTTGGCCCGTGCCGGCAATCTCTTTTTCGCTCTTCGACGAATATTGAGCTTCAGGGCCGTATAGACTCGATATACCCGCTTGTGATTCCAGCGGTGGCCCATTAATCGAA
>CALKWT010000292.1 GCA_938003885.1 uncultured Balneolaceae bacterium
ATACGCGAAATTCAGCAGGCAAGTTCAGGCGATCCTGCTTCTACAGATGGTATGATAAAGAGCGTGGCGAGTTGAAGAAAAAGGAGGAGGGATAAGAGATACCCTCCCCCGAAGAACCCCGTTATCATGAGTGGAGCTTCTGCTGAAAAAGAGAAAGAGGCGACAGCGCAGCTGACCTCCTGAAACCGGCTTTATAGAGGGCTCAAGAAGATTGAATCGGTTTGGCTCTCAAGCTTTAGCCCGAATCAGGACTCCGCTTTAGCGTTCTCCAACTTATATTTGTCAGAGGCTCTTTTCTCTCGTTTCCAGTGACGCATGATCGAAATACTGAATCCCGCCATCAGCATGAATGTACCCAGCCATACAACAGAGACAAATGGCTTTTGCTCGGCGACCACGACGATCCACTCCTCTTCGAAATCCTCATCCAGGCCCGCAATTGAGATTTCAATGGCATCCGCATCAGGTATGATACTTGTAAACTGAACATCAAAATTCCACTGCTCCACATGCAGGGGCGGTGAGTAGGTAAAGCTCTCCCCATTCTCCGTATATACGGCGAACAGCGGTTCTACTTCATATATTGTGCCGCTGGGTTCATGCTCTATGTTGAGCAGCGCGCGAATACCGATCTGGGTATTCTCAGGTACGGACTCGGCACTTGCAGGCACAAAGTTTTTAAAAGAGATGGTAAAGGGCCCCGACTGAACAGATTCACCGCTCTTGAGCTCAATCTTTTGAATTTCATCCTCCGCTCCCTCTTCGCTATCCGATACCGGTTGCAGGCCGGCCGCCCGATTGCGTTTAAGATAGTTTTCATTCTGTCTCTCCACATACTGGCTCCCTGAAACGTAGAGATAGATATCACTCAAAAGTCCGGAACGCACATGGGGTTCTACCGACCATTCGATATTATCCGGCCCAAGCGTTGTCAGCATAGGATAAACGATCGGATACATGTAGAAAGCCGGGCTTCCATCAACAGGTTCGAATTTCAAAGTGTAGGTCTGCTGGCCAAGCCGGGGAGAGTCGGAAAGTTCATAACCCTCGTACGTGACCATATATTTATCGTTGATCAGACTCGGTTTGTTGATCTCCAGCTGAAACAGCTCAATACCCTGTGTCACAGGGAATCCCTCCTCATCAAATACTTCTCCCGCCATCACACGCTGATTATGATTCCTGACCAGCTCATCAAGCAGGGGTTCTGTATAGACCGAAGATGCCAGAATTCCAATGAGCAATACACCAAATCCGATGTGAGTGACAGCACCCCCCGTCAATGCCGGATTCTTCCTGATCAGTTTGATCAGGGCCGTTCCGTTCCCTATCACGGCAAACCACCCTGCAAATAGATAGATCATGTAATAGAGGTCCCGGACATCTCCCAGAACGATCGAGAGAATGGTTACGATAGAGGTCAGGATCAGAGGCATCACCAGAGACCCGGCAAGACTTTCCCAGTCATGTTTTTCCCAAAACAGATACTGGCCGATGACCGTTGCCAATGCGATGATGATAGCCAGAGGCATGCTCCAGCTGTTGTAGAAACTAATCTCGGGAGGTGTCGGGTTGGGAACAAAGAGCTTACCCAGAATCGGTGAGCTGGTACCGATAATAATGACCAGGCCGAGAATGAAGAGCAGTATCGCTCCTGTAAATGTGAAAAATTCCTTGCTCAGAATCTTGGATTCTGTTTCCGGAGTAGGCAGATCCCGATATCTGTAGAGGTAGAATCCGATCCCCATTCCTGCAATGACCAAGATAAAAATCAGCAGCTGATTGTACAGGCCCAGATCTACGAAACTGTGGACTGATTGATCAGCAAGCACACCCGAACGGGTCAGGAACACCTGGTAGATGATGAATATATATGCCAGGATGGCGAAAAAGAGTGCCGCTTTATGAGCTCTCTGGCTTTTCCTCTGGATGATCATGGCATGAATTCCGGCCGTACCGACCAACCAGGGCACAAGCGATGCGTTCTCCACAGGGTCCCAGGCCCAGTATCCTCCGAAAGAGAGCGTCTCGTAGGCCCAGTATCCGCCAAGAAATATGGCAGTCAGCAGACAGAGGTTTGCACCGAGGGTCCAGGGAAGTGCAGGCCGTATCCATTCGTGGTATTTCCGGGTCCACAGAGAGGCTATCGCAAAGGCGAACGGAACTGTCATGAGGGAGAAGCCAAGGAAAATAATAGGCGGATGAATCATCATCCATGGACTTTTCAAAAGGTCATTCAGCCCAGAGCCATCGGCTGGTGTGAAATTGGGATTCGCCTGAATGAAGGGGGCATTCGGCATCTCCTGTGCGATTGTCCGGAACGGAGAAGCCCCAATTTTAAACATTCCCAGATCCCATCCCACAATCATGGAGAGCAGGAAGAGTTGTGTCAATGCCATGACGAACATGACAGGCGCTTTGTAAGGCTTTCGGGTCCATGCGATCAGCCCGAAGCCAACCAGGGTGGAAAAGAGTGTCCAGAGTAGAAAACTACCCTCTTGGCCGCCATAGAAAGCAGAGAAAAGATACTGGGTTTCCAGATCCAGGCTGGTATAGTTCCAGACATAATAGTACTGAAACTGATGTGTCATGATCAGGTAGATCAAGGCAACAGAGGTACCCAGGATCAGGATCCCCTTGATTCCCCACAGCCATCCGGCAGCCTTTTCGAGTCGATTGTTGCCCTTATACGAGGAAACTGCATAAAACAACAGAATGACAAATATCAGTATAAACGCAACATTAAGCAGCAAACTACCGATTTGTGCAATCATAAAACTACAGATAATTAACCTTCTTTGGCATTTACAAATTCAAGCTGGTCGGTATCGTTATATTTGGAAGGGCATTTCATAAGCATTTCATCGGCATGGAACGTATTGTTTCTCATCTGTCCGATAACGACGAGTTGCGTTGCCTGTTCAAAGTTATTTGGTTTCGGGCGCGGATAGACCACCTTTCGAACATTTCCATCTTCATCCTTCATATGAAAGGTAAACCGCATGGTCTCTCTGGAGAATCCGTAATCGAGAGAGTTATCCCAGGTACCGATAACATGCGCCGATGTTCGGTCAACTGCTTCCTCAAAATTCACGTAGGTACTGATGCTGTTACCAAAATTGTACATTAGTAAAGAGGTAAAACCAACAATGGCTACCACCCCGAGAATAAGTTTAGGATTCATTGGTAGTATGAATTGTTTGTTCAAGTTTGGTTACGTTTTTATCTACTTTAATAATGTAGAAGAGCAGGACAAACCAGATGATCAGGCTCACTCCCAGCACGACAAATATAAGGTCATATGAGGCCATAAACTGTATAAACTGAGAAGTTTGTTCTACACCTTCCACGCCTTCCCATTTACCGGAGTAACTTTGAGTCAGCGTGTCAACGGCGGATGACGCGGTATCTTGTGCTAATGAACTATTCATAAGTTATCAGTAGTTACAACTTTCAGGGCCTTATACCTCTGTACAATATCCTTAATCCAGAATGCAAGGCCTATAAAACCGACGATAGCCGGATAGAAAATATATCGGAGCTCAGGAGCGGTTATCTCGCTGAACGCCGGATTCCCTTCAGCACCGGGATGCAGGCTTGGCAACTGCCTGGGTATAATATAAAGTAAAAATGGGAGTGTGGTCACTCCGAATATGTTATAAATTGCAGAGATTTTGGCTCTTTTATCCGGATCATTGAATGCGGTTCTCAGAATAAAATACGCCACAAAAATCAGCATGGAGAGGGCAGATAAATTCATTCTCGGTTCGGAGAATGTCCACCAGGCTCCCCAGGTAAACCGGGCCCACAGGGATCCCGTCAAAAGCCCGCAAATTCCGAACAGAAGGCCTACAGCAGTTGCTGTTTCAGCTTTGGTGTCCCATAACAGAGTTTCGTCATTCAAGTAGCGGATGCTGTAATAGAATGAGAACAGGAACATGACCATCATAGTAAACCACATGGGTACATGAAGAAACAGGTTTCTGGCAGATTGTTCCAGAATTGCAATATCCGGTATTCGGATAAGAAAACCTGCCGTAATAACCACGGTCATCCAGATGGCAACAATGTATTTCCAGGGTTTCAAATTCTGAACTCCTTTTGGATTGAGATAGTCTTTTAATATAAGAATAAAGAACTGCTTTTTTATGAACAGTTTGTGAAATAAAAAAGAAACGCCCTCCCGCTAAATTTATTAACTTGTTACTATCGCTGTACGCAGGTTGTGCGGGCGGCCGTACAACTGATGAATGATATTATTTGGAAAAAAACTTCCCGATATGCCTGACCGAGTCTTCACTTTACGGCCCGAACTTCCTCACTACTTTTGGAAAATATTAGCTGGGATCCTTCTGATCCCTCTGTTTGGTTATGGGCTCTATCTGCTTTTTACCGTTTATAAAAAGAGATCCCGTACCGAATATCAGCTTTCTGACCGGTCTATTACCACCATCACCCCCGGCCTGACAGCCGCAGTGGATCTGGCCAATGTCGAAACAGTGGATATTGTGCAAAAATTTGGTGACAAATGGTTTAACATTGGCACTTTAATGGTCAGGACCGATCACCGCACCTTAAAACTGGAGGGTGTTAAAGACCCGGGGTCTATTTCTGAAATCATCCAGACCGCTGCAGAAACCCTGAGGAGTGAGCTGGAAGCAGCCAGAAAAGCCAAGGTTCAAAAACCTGAGGCAAAGCCGGGGGTGATCGATAAAATGAATTATCTCACCGGCCTCTGGCAGCAGGGGCTCATCTCTGAAGAAGACTTCGAGAGAGAACGAAAGTATTTCGAAGAGTAGAGTGCGGCTATCGGAGTCCTCCTGGCACACCTTTGCATATTCTGCTTACTGCATCGTGGCTGTGCAGACTCTCCAGATGTGCACAGCGCACCAGAAAGTCATAAATACGCTCATCCTTATTCAGCTTCTCATAGATCAGTCGTGCGGCATCCTCCACGAACTTCTGATACGCTCCGTTCAGTTCGGCAAAGGCCTGTTCATCTTCTCTTTTCACCATGACCTGGGTCTCTGTTTTCAGTGAATCCCGGATAGATTGGATGAGCTCATGTAGTGGCATCTCTCTTTTCAGCTGAACGGTAATGTTGGCCACGCTTCGTTGACTATGAGGTATGGCAACAATTTCTCTTGTGGCTCTCGCATGTTCAGCCAATTCATAAGAACAGGGGCATGCACTGCTGTACTCAAAGTCGAGATGCATGAACATCGCAAAGTTATCCACTTCATCCACCCTTCCTTCGAAAGAAACACGATAGTACTGATATCCTGATAAACCTGAACGCAGGCTCTGCTGCTCCATCGGGTAGTTAAAAGATATTTTTAAAAAAGCGGAATGACTCTCCAGGTCCTGTTTGTAGGCATGAAGAATCTCTTCCAGCTTAGCCGGGGTGAAAGTATCCTCTTTAAATCTGTAGAAGGTTCTGATAATCCGGCTCATATTGATTCCCTTCTTTCCAGCCTGCAGTCCGACATATCCCTCGATCGCGCTTTCCAGGGTTGTTATTTCTCCTGTCTCCAGTTCAAAACGCAGGGGCAGTTTAAAACCTGAAATACCTACTTGTTGAATAGGGACATTGGCACCTTCTATCATGGATGCAGGGCCATTTTGCATGTCAGGCAGGCTTCTCCTGTATTCCGAAGTTACTGTAAATGTAGGATCATAGAATCGTCTGATAGTCGTTGAAATCATCTCTGGGTATGACAAGTTTTAAAATTATTTCTGTCTCTCAGGGCAGTATTCGGCACTATTCCTTGCTGTTTCCAGCACTCTTACGGAGTAGAGAAAGGAGGACTCGGAGGCGGAACTATTCACAGCTTCTTCCAGTTCATAATAAAAAGCTCTGGCAAGGTTTTCGGTTGTAGGGTTCAGGCCTTCTAAGAAAGGGACTTCCAGATTCAGATTCTTATGATCGCAGGGGTTGAGAATCTTCTCTTTGATAATCTTTTTTAATGTACCCAGATCGATCACGTAACCGGTTTCGGGGTCAGGTTGCCCGGCTACTGTTACTTCTAAAGTATAGTTGTGGCCATGCCAGTTTGGATTGTTGCACTTTCCAAACACCCTGGCATTCCACTCATCAGACTTGGTTGGATTGTGGAGCCTGTGAGAGGCGTTAAAATGAGATTTTCTAGTTACGTAAACCACTGTCCTCTAATGGCCTTTGCTTTCTCATTATTCATTTGAATTTTAAGCATATTTGCTTCCTTTCTGAAGGAAGACATTCACCAAACCAACAACGATCTGCTCCGAATTCATCAGATATTTTTGCAATTTCTGACTTGCCAAAAATCCCGTTAAACAGTATACCGGCATTCCAGTAAAACCGGCTCCCCTGTTTAACTCTGTTCTATACTGGAATCTTTCTCTTGCGAGGAAACTTCATCGGGGCTGTTCGTATTCCCGTTCTGTGCTGAAGAAGGTTCCCCGGGATCCTTCTGATCCCTCCCCTGAGACTCTTTCTTATCTCCTTCAGATGCCTCACCCTTCTCTTCCAGCTCTTCATCAATAAACAATCCATCCGGGTAATGGCCGTTGTTGGGCCTGTCTCCTAACATCTCCCGCAGATCGTAGTGATTCAGGACCTCTTTTTCCAGCAACGTCTCAGCCATCTCCACAAGTTTATCTTTGTGTTTCTTTAGCAGCTCAACAGTTCTTTCATAGTTTGTTCTCACAATATTCTGGACCGCCTGATCAATGACCTGGGCTGTATGTTCAGAATATTTTTTATTGAAACCGTAACTGTTTTCCGGACTAGTAGAGTCTTTTAATGAGAGGTAGCCCAGCTCTTCACTCATTCCATATTCAGCAACCATGGCAAAGGCCATATTGGTGATCCGTTCCAGGTCATTTTGTGCACCTGTAGAGATCCTTCCAAAGATAATTTCTTCTGCTACCCTGCCACCCAAAAGTGCGCAAATTTTATCATTAAGCTCTTCTGTGGTCATCAGAAAACGATCTTCGAGCGGGGTTTGCAGAGTATATCCAAGCGCCGCAAAACCTCTTGGGACAATACTCACTTTAAGCACCGGGTCGGTATATTTCAGCATCCATCCAACGATAGCATGGCCTGCCTCATGATAGGCCACAATTTTTCTTTCCATCGGATTGATGAGTTTGTTCTTTTTCTCGAGTCCGGCAACCACACGTTCAATGGCATCCTGAAAGTCCACCATCTCAACGGCATCCTTATCCCTTCTGGCTGCAAAGAGAGCAGCTTCATTACACAGGTTGGCCAGTTCTGCACCCGCAAATCCGGGAGTTTGAGAGGCCAATACCTTCAGATCGATATTATCAGATAGCTTCAACTTCCGTACGTGAACCTCAAGAACCTCTACGCGTCCCTGCAGGTCAGGTTTGTCGATTAAAATCTGTCTGTCAAATCGGCCCGGCCGCAACAAGGCGCTGTCCAAAATATCGGGCCGGTTTGTGGCCGCCATAATGATGACTCCATCATCGGAGTTGAATCCATCCATCTCACTTAAAAGCTGATTCAAGGTGTTTTCCCTTTCATCATTGGAGCTCATCGCCATTCCCCGGCCTCTGGTACGGCCTATAGAATCGATCTCATCAATAAAGATGATACAGGGAGCCTTTTCCTTTGCCTGCTTAAACAGGTCTCTCACGCGGGCAGCACCCACACCTACGAACATCTCGACAAAGTCAGATCCGCTTAGTGAAAAGAAAGGTACATCTGCTTCTCCTGCTGTGGCTTTAGCCAGGAGTGTTTTACCTGTACCGGGAGGCCCCACCAAGAGGACCCCTTTCGGTAGTATTCCTCCCAGTTTTGTGAACTTATGAGGATTGCTGAGAAACTCCACGACCTCTTCAACTTCAGCTTTTGCTTCCTGAAGCCCCGCTACATCTTTAAAAGAGACTTTATTTTCAGTCTGTTTATCATATAGGGCAGCTTTGTTCTTTCCGATGTTCAGAACTTGCTGACCGGGGTTCATTCTTCTGAAAATAAATATCCAGAAAGCAATGATTAGTATGATAGGTATCAGCCAAATAAATATTCCGCTGAACCAGTCCTCCTCTATCCGGACATCATAGACAACACCATATTCATCAAACAGGGCTCTGATCTCATCCCCTTCGAGCATCGTGGTAGAAAAAGAAGAACCCGGCCCTTCAACAACACCCCAGCGATTCTCTGTTTCAGCGGGGCGCTCAATAATACCATCTTCTATCGCCTTTTCGGAATACTCCCCTCTGATTTCTACACTATTTATTATCGTTACTTCTTCAACATATCCCTCTTGAACATAGTTGAGAAACTCACTGTATTTTATCCTTTCTGCACTTTCACCGGGTACAAAATAGAGATTAAACCCTATAAGCATTAAAAAGAGTACCAAATAGATCCAGATAGGAAATTTGGGTGCTTTCTTTGTTTCTTTAGGCTTATTGTGGTTATCAGGCTTTTTTTTATTCTGATGTGATCGGTCTGACATCTTAATTATTTAAATAGGAAAATAGCATTAAATATAACGAAACTTTTATCAAAGTTTGAATGAAAAGTAACGTCGGGAAATAAATAACTTATTACACTTCTGTACCGCCTTAGGCGCATCCATCGAATAGCGTCTGTACAATAATCTCTGGTTGATTAAGAGTAACGTTATAGGTCTGCTTTTATTTACTCTATATCGATTTCAATTGTCTTATCTTCCCCGGTATTGATTTTGAGCTTCTTATACTCGTTGGTCATTCTTCCGATAACGGAAAAATCTTTGAATTTATCTTCAAGAGCAGGAATCTCACTTTCTCCAATTGTAAAAAACATTTCATAATCCTCCCCGCCATAAAAAGCATATTTATCCACATCTTCTTTCATCTCATCAGCTACTCTTCGTGTTTCCAATGCAATGGGAATGGCTGGAAGATAGATCTCCGAACCCAGTCCGGATGCGGAGGCGAGTGAGATCAGATCCGGTACCAGTCCTTGTGTGACATCAATCATTGACGTCGGCTTAAGATTCTCTTTATGGAAAATTTCGATCAAATTAGTTTTGGCCGCCGGAACAAGCTGTCTTTTTATTACATATTCATAGTTTGCAAGATCGGGCTGAAATTGGCTTCCCTGACTACTCTGCCACTCTTTTTTTTCACGCATCAGGATTCTCAAACCAGCAATCGCCCCTCCGAGATCCCCCGTAACACAAATTAAATCTTCGTGACGAGCTCCTCTACGATACGTCAGATGATCCATATGCGCTTTGCCAATTGCAGTTACAGAGAGTGATAGTATCTGGTGTGAGGCCGTGGTATCCCCTCCTACAAGTTCGATGTCATAATCTCTGCATGCACTTTCAACTCCTTCAAAAAGCTGCTCCATCATCTGAACCGAATAGGCATTAGGGAGTGCTATATTGATTAGAAGCTGTTCAGGAATTCCATTCATTGCATAAACATCGCTTACAGCTGCAGTAACGATCTTATACCCAAGGTGTTTAAATGGATGATATGTAAGATCAAAATGTACACCTTCCAGGAAGATTTCAGATGAAAGGATAGTGTAAAACTCCGATCCGGGATTGCTGATTACTGCAGCATCATCCCCCATGCCATTCACAGTAGATTTTTGTGAGACACCTGAATAGTTTTGTATTCTATCTATGAACGCCTTAAATCCAATGTCTTCTATTGTTTTAAACTCCATGGGTATCCAATTTCATATTGAATGACTATTGGTAAATCCCTCTGTTTGGGATTCACTTAAATTTACGACACTTTCGCTTAATTTACTCAGAGTTGAAGCAACTTGATCAACTTAGAAACGTCAGAAGAATATCTTATGAATTTCTGAAGGAAAGGTGAGAGAGATTATTAGAGCGCATCATCATCATCTTCTGTTTCCGAGATGAACGTAAAGCAGGCAGGCCAAACCAGTAAAATGAGAAGGTAAAAAAAAAGGCATTTGTCTAGAGTTAAACAAATGCCTTACATGATTTTACGGAGATAAACGTCGCTGGATCTCTACCTACAACTCACGCCGGGTAGAGTAGTTAATACGCAAAGTATTCGCATGTCTGAGCTCCTGCTGGACGTCCGTTATAATTCCAAACTCCGAATTTTCATCAACTCTTAATGAGACGATTAATTCAGGTTGTTCCAGTAGTTTGTCATACATGATCTGCCTTATCGCGTTTATATCATCGATAATCGAATCATCTATCTGAACTTTCGTATCCCCAAGTCCACCGCCCGGCAAACGCTCAGGCCCGATGTAGACATAACTCACCAGACGCTTACGCTCAATCTTTTCGATATTTTCCGCCTCTGCATATTCAATTTGAACCTGGAGTTCGACTTCACGCATAACCGTTGTTACCATGAAGAAGATAATGAGCATGAACACTACATCCGGCATTGCAGATGTCGGGATATTTTGCTCTGTATTCGCTTGTTTCTTTTTAAATTTAGCCATTACACCTATCCCTCATCTGGTTCTGCGATTGAAATTTTCTTGGGATACATTTCCTGAATCAATTCCCGCTGTTCGCTTCCCTGGCTCAGAGCGCCGAATGGCACACCAAATTGCTGAAGAGATGCAGCATCACGTAATTCAGCATAGGCACCCATGACTTCATCCAACATATCTATATAGATGTTGTAAGGTGTCATTCTATCCGTTTTGATGGAAATGATCGCATCATCCGGGCTGTCCGACAGTTCAGGGTTAACACCCTGATTGTCAACAAACTCCCTCACCTGTTCCCGTACTGTGCTGACAGCTGCAGGCTGTTCATTAATTAGCACCATACCCTGAGAGTTTACCAGAATATTCATAAGATTCCTCTCATGTACAGGGGGTGGTGGGGTAACATCATCTGGAATAGGAGGTAAGACCAGTCCTATTCCGGTATCGATATCAATCGTAGTCACCACAAGGAAGAATATAAGCAGCAAAAAAGCTATATCCGCCATGGGTGAAGAGTTGATCTCAACCGAAGAGCTTCGTTTTTTCTTTTCTAGCATACCTTTTAAATCTTAAAGGTTCCGCGTGTACCTGAAATGAAAATCGACAAAACCATCAATAAAATCATGCTTGTCAATGTTGCAATTCCAGCTCGATTTATATCTCCCATACTGAAATAGGAGATGGCGAATATAATCACAGGAACCAACATGACTGCTATGCGTTTCAACTCTGATTTTCCATTAATCATGGACCGAATACCGGAGAATATCATTCCCACAATACCCAAGCCGATTAACGCTATTCCAATCCCAATTCCAATACTATCTGCCATTTTGTAACTCCATTTAGGGTTAAAATATTGTTATTGCGATTAATTATTAGCGCTTGACTCATTATCTGCATCGGCAATAATAGGTCTTCCTTCTTTAAAAAGTACGATAGAGTCAATAAGTGTGATAGAGCTTTCTTCCATCTCGTTGATAATCCGGTCAATCTTGGATACACAATAGTTATATCCTACCTGAAGAATTACCCCTGAAATCAGACCTGCTGCTGTGGTTAAAAGAGCGATTTTAATACCACTTGCCACAAGACTTGGTGAAATATCACCGGCTGATTCAATAGCATCAAATGCCTCAATCATACCTACAACCGTTCCAAGGAAGCCAAGAAGCGGTGAAATAACAATGAAAAGTGAGAGCCAGACCAAGCCTCTTTCAAGAAAACTCATTTCTATAGAGCCATAGGTTGTGATCGCTTGTTCAGCTGCATCAATACCCTCGTCAGCCCGTGTAAGACCTGCCTGAAATACAGATGCTACCGGTCCTCTGGTTTTTGCACACAACTCCTGAGCAGCGGGAATCCCCCCTTCCTGCAGAGCGTTCTGTACGTTGACAACAAACTTTCTTGTATTGATGTCTGCCAGGTTCAGTGTAATAATCCTTTCCAGAAAAATTGCAAGGCCTAAAATAAATGTAACCAGTACGGGCCACATCCATGGGCCACCTTGGTTAAAATAATTTACAATTAAATTAAAAAAGCCAGCATCAGCCCCAGCTTGTAAGAAAAAGAGAGCTAAAGATGAAGTCATACGATTACTCCGCGTTATGTTTTGGTTATGAGCTTAAAATTCGAAGAAAAGGATAGATCATTTAATAGTAAATGTCAAAGACGTAAGTATGATTTAATATAATTTAAACCATTAAATAACCTAAGCCCAATTCTTCCGACATTAGTTTCA
>CALKWT010000293.1 GCA_938003885.1 uncultured Balneolaceae bacterium
TATAAAAATCCTAGACATACAATAAACGGTGTAAAAACATATGAAGAAACAGTTTGATTTGACGAGAAAGGATCCGGTCCGATGCATGCCATCCTTCGCATAGAAGGTGAGTACGAATATGAACGAGAGGAGCATGAGAACTCACCCTTTGTCACGTACATCCATGCCTATGCAGGCAAACCATTTGTACGTGTGCTTCATACCATCACCTATACCGGAATCCCCGATCAGAGTGATCCGTTAAACGGATATCAGCATCCCGAGATCGCCACACAGACTGAAAGGATTCTATCTGAGGCGGGGCGTTCTCTCGATGAAGGCCTGACCCGGCCAAATGACAGGATTGCCGGCATGGGCTTTGGCCTTCAGTACCATCTTGATGGAGATAAACAATTTAAAACAGCTCTTCGGGACGGAAAGTGGTGGGAAGAGGGTTCCGTCAGCTATATTGAATCGGCTATTGAATCTGGTAGTACGATTTCTGTTTTCCAGTACGGCCCCGATCCTAAACGTCTGCCACCTGTAGAAAACTCGAGCCCGGATGAACGGATAGTTGGGTTTGTTGCCAAAGTGGAGCTCCCCGAAAACCACTACGAAGCCGAACGGGCAGAGGGGTGGATCTCCCTATCCGACGATCAGAGGGGAGTAAGTATCGGCCTTAGGAATATGATTGAGGAGTTTCCCAATGAACTGGCCGTCGACCTGCAGAATAACCGGTTGCACGCCTACACCTGGTCGCCCAATGAAGAGCCGATGAGCTTTGAGCGGGCCTCCACCAATCCCGATGGGGGCATGGTCGGCAATTTTGCACGAGGCATTACCAAGACGACTGAGATGGTACTTAACTTCCATCAAGGAGATGAAGATGCAGCATCGATCCAAAAAACAGTCAACCACATACTGAATCCGCCGGTTGCCCATGCGGGGGGCGAATGGTACAGCAATTCCGGGGTGTACGGATCATTCGCAGGTACCGATCACGACTTCCAGGATCTGGAGCGAAGCGTTCAGTATAAGCTGCAATGGATGCTCTTTAACCAGAAGTGGGAGCCGTGGTACGGTGTCTTTGAATATGGCGATGTCATGAACTACTTCTTCGACTATAACTGGGTTCAGTGGGCCAATAATGAACCGGCAATGGACTACCAGTGGTGGCTCAACTTTATGAGATCGGGTGATCCCGATATCTACAGAATGGCCCGCGCTATGAGCCGCCATTCGATGGATGTAGATAACACCCATTGGCCACGACCGCGCTGGTATCGCGGCGACACCAACGCTTCACTAGACTGGTTTGAACATGAGATGCAGGCGGAGATCTCTCCCTATGTCGGGATCGGTCGGCGCCACGCATCTCAGCAGTGGATTTCAAAACTGTCTGCACATGTCTGGGTCCAGGGCTGGCTGGCGTCGTACTACCTGGACGGATATCACCGAGGGCTGGATGTGGCCAGGTTAACCGGCGATTACTACGTACGAAGGGTGTTTGGTGGCCACGGGCTGACCGGACGCCGGCTCTATCTCTCGGTCTGGAGTCTTGCAGAGCTGTACGATGCCACAAAAGACCGGATCTACCTCGATGAATTGAACGACCGTGTGGACCGGATGCTGGACCTGCAGCGAAAGCAGGGCGGACGCATCGCGATCGATCGGTATGGGTACTCTCAAAACTACATATCGCACGGTCTGTCAAAATATCTGCAGATGTTCGACCGGCCAGATGTAGAACAGGCCCTGATCGACAATGCCCGCAGCCTCTACAACGTGGCTCCGGTCGATCATGATATGGAATCGTACCTGTCGAGTATCCATCCGCTTTTGGTAGGTTATGACCTGACCGGAGAGGATTTCTTCTTCATTGAAGCGTGTGAGCGGTCCCGCCATCTGCTGGTGGATGAACTCGACCGGCCGCTGTGGGAATTTGAAACCCAGCGTGAACTGGCCGATGCCCTGGAAGAGGTGAGCAATCTTCCGTCGGCCGGCGAAGGCCCTTCATTTCGTGGACGCAATCCGATCTGGACCTTTTCGGGCGGGATGCGAATCTTTGGCTGGACACATGCCTTTAATGTACCCTATACCATAGACAGGCTTATACAGCGTGGTGACCTCAGCGGGCTGAGTTGTGTAAGATAGCCGTTCAGATGGCCCCATTTGTTCAAACTGCTTCCGGGTTGTCGCTGTTGGATAACGGCAGCGACAGCCCCGGCAGATCCCATATAAGGATGGGCAGGATGCCCGATGCGTCAGATGATCAGCTCTGAAGTGAACAGGGTGTACCTGCTCCTTAATTCTTGAATTGAAGTAGAAGTTCCACCTGGACGTCCCCTCTGCAATACCAGGTTGTCTGGCCATCTCTGGGTGAGATAGCTCTTATTGTGCCCATTCAGGGAGAACTCCAATTTCAATCCCAAACACATAGATAAAAAGGGTGTAGACGGCCAGGATCAGCAGCATCGATACGATGATATTAAGCCAGATACCCGCTTTGGCCATCTGGGGGATCGTTACCTTGCCGCTACCGTATATAATGGCGTTTGGCGGAGTGGCCACCGGCAGCATAAACGCACAACTTGCGGCGATGGTAGCCGGTATGACAAAAAGCATCGGATCCTGTCCGATTCCAATGGCAGAAGAGGCCAGGATCGGAAGAAATGCCGCCGCTGTAGCGGTATTGCTGGTGATCTCAGTAAGGAAGATGACGACGAGGATCACCACCAGTATCAGCAGCAGGATGGGCAGAGCCCCGAGTCCGCTGACTCCCTTGCCAATCCACGCTGCCAGGCCTGAACTGCTGATAGCCGAGGCCAGGCTGAGCCCGCCGCCAAACAGGATTAAAATACCCCAGGGAAGGTCTTTCAGGGTGCTCCACAAAAGTAGCTTTCCACCCTTTTTATCACCATTGGGAATGATAAAGAGGACAATACCCGCGGTGATGGCAATGCCCGCATCCGACAGGCCGGGGAAAAAAGGTACAAGCAGTGGCCGGGTAATCCAAAGGAGGGCAGTGGATGCGAAAACGATCGCTACGCGAAATTCAGGCCGCGACATGCTGCCCAACTCACGAAGCTGTTTTAAAATCACTTCACGACCGCCGGGAAGTTCTTTGATCCGGATCGGAAAGATAAAGCGACTCAAGAGCAGATACATGATTGGGAGCATGATCAGAACCAGCGGAACACCCACCAGCATCCATTGTGCAAAGCTGATCTCAACACCGTAATTTTCGAGTATAAATGCGGCCATCAGGGCATTGGGCGGGGTCCCGATCAGTGTACCGATCCCCCCAATGTTACAGGCATAGGCGATCGTAAGAACCAGAACAATTTCAAAATTGGTGACCGGTGCCGGGCCATTGTCCCGGCGCGATTCTGCAAATTGAAGCACAGAAATGGCAATTGGAAGCATCATGAGTGCAGTGGCGGTATTGCTCACCCACATACTTAAAAATGCAGAGGCGATGATAAACCCGATGATAATGGAGGAGGGTTTAACACCGACAATACTAACAATGTTCAGGGCGATGCGTTTGTGAAGGTTCCAGCGCTGCATTGCGAGGGCAATGATAAAACCACCCATAAAGAGAAAGATAAGAGGATTGGCGTAGGGTGCGGTTGCTTCACCGATGGTGCCAACCTGAAGAAAGGGAAACAAGACAATGGGTATAAGTGCGGTAGCAGCAATGGGTAGCGCTTCTGAAATCCACCAAATTGCCATCAGGGTTGCAACGGCTGCCGTTTTCCAGGCTGCATCGCTTAACCCTTCAGGGGCGGGAAGGATCCATAGCAGGATAAATAGAAAGAGTCCGAGGTAGAGGCCAATTCTGGAAGAGTCCGTAAATCGTTGTATCATAGCTCCGGTTGAATTATAAAGTGCACTATCTGCATAGACAGCTGACAGAAAGCCTTCCCCTATTCAAATGAAGAATTTGAAAAGACGATCAGCTAAAAGCTGCTGGAGTGAATGAAAGCATTCATCATTATCTTCATGACCATCGGCGTCAGTGATCCAGCACGCCGTTCCATCATACGCTCCATCGCCCCGATCGCCATCTCAAAATGACAGGGTATGACTGCTTCCCAATGTTCAGTACCCGGTCGAGGCCTTGATCCTCCACTTCCGTGAGGAGATACGCACTTGAAGCGCAGACGTCTGCCCATTCCGCCCCCCGGGTTCATGATGTCATATTCATGAAGAGTTTGATATAACAACCTTTTTTCGCAGGATGCAACAGCTATTTTCAAATAATTAGGTTGACTCCCATTTGGATTGTTGTTTCCTTTAACAGGAATAGAAACCTAAATTTAATATTTGATGATTTAATGTCAGCATTGTACAATGAACGAGCTTTGAAGATATTCGAGAAGATGGATGCGGATATCTATCCTGATGCCGCTACCGGCTCTCGGATCGTTGCCCAGGAAATTGCCAATCTGATAGATGCCCGCAACCAGACGGGACAGACTACGGTGCTGGGCCTTGCGACAGGATCCACACCACTTCAGATTTACAGCGAATTGGTCCGGCTTCACAAAGAGGAGGGGCTCAGCTTTAAGAGAGTCATTACATTTAATCTGGATGAGTATTACCCTATGCAGCCGGATGAACTTCAGAGTTACGTCCGCTTTATGCATGAGGTGCTTTTTGATCATATTGATATACTTCCTGAAAATGTTCACATACCCGACGGAACGATCGCAAAAGATGAAATTTTCGACTATTGCCGGGAGTATGAACAGAAGATTGAACAGTCGGGCGGACTGGATGTGCAGCTGCTTGGAATCGGACGGACCGGACATATCGGATTTAATGAACCGGGCTCCCTGCGGAAAACCAGAACGCGGCTGATCACCCTGGACGATATGACCCGTTCCGACGCAGCGCCTACTTTTTACGGGGAGGAGCATGTACCCCGGCAGGCGATCACCATGGGTGTGGGCACGATCATGAGCGCCCGGAAGATCTATCTGATGGCGTGGGGTGCAGGGAAAGCCTCCATCATCCGAAGAACCCTGGAAGGGGAGATCTCCGATCAGGTGCCGGCTACCTATCTTCAGGAGCATGAAAATCTGAAGGTGATTCTGGACGAACCGGCGGCAGCCGAACTGACCCGTTTGAAAGCGCCCTGGCTGGTAGGCCCGTGTACCTGGGACGATAAGACGATCCGGAAAGCGGTGACCTGGTTGAGCCTCCGGTTGAACAAACCTATTCTGAAACTGACGGATGTCGATTACAATGAAAACGGCCTGAGCGGAATTCTGACAGATTTTGGGTCGGCTTATGATGTAAACATCCGGGTATTTAACGATGTACAGCACACCATCACCGGCTGGCCGGGCGGAAAGCCCAATGCAGACGACAGCAACCGGCCTGAAAGGGCGAAGCCGTTTCCTAAAAGGATCCTGATCTTCTCGCCGCATCCGGCTGACGATGTCATCTCGATGGGTGGTACGCTAATGAGGCTTGTCAAGCATGGCCATGAGGTGCACATCGCCTATCAGACCTCCGGGAATATCTCGGTCTATGATGATGAGGCGTTGCGCTATGCAGACCTGCTCTCCGGGTATCTGGAGGCGGAGAAGAGCAACGGCAAGTCGCTCACCCTCTATGAGCAGATAAAGAAAGACCTGCTGGAAAAAAGGCCGGGAGATACCGATTCGGAAGCCCTGCTAAAACTGAAAACAGATATCCGGAAAGCGGAAGCCAATTCAGCTGCCCTCTACAGCGGTGTGCCGCTGGAGAATATCCATTTCCTGGAGATGCCTTTTTATGAAACCGGCCGGGTTAAGAAGAGTGCACTCACGGAGCAGGATATTCAGCTGAATGTGGATATCATGGAGAAAATCAAACCGCATCAGATCTATGCTGCAGGAGACCTTTCCGACCCGCACGGAACCTACAGAATCTGCTGGGACGCCATCAAACAGGCCCTGGATCAGTGTGCTGACCGTGACTGGATGAAGGAGTGCTATGTCTGGCTTTACAGCGGGATCTGGCAGGAGACGGAGATCTGCGATATCGATATGGCTGTTCCTCTTAGCCCGGGTGAACGGCTCAAGAAACGGCGTACGATTTTCAAGCATGTCTCCCAGAAGGATCAGCCCAAATTTCCGGGCGGCGTAAGCGGGGAGTTCTGGATGGTTGCCGATGAGCGAACCATGGGCAACGCCCGCAGATACGACCAGCTTGGCCTTGCCGAATATGACTCAATAGAAGGATTCAAGCGATACCATATCTGAGATTTGCAAAGTAATCCGGATATCTTTATACTTGGATTCGTGTAGTGCAATCAAGGCATGTGTAAAAGGAGAGGGGCCCAAAAATGGGTCCCTTTCTGTTTTTAGCCCATCTGTTACGGTTACACAAACTGATCTGCCGAGAGAACCGAACGCAGATATTTAAGTGCCCTTCCCATCTGATTTTCTACGGTCTTCCGTGTAATCCCCATCACCATCGCAATTTCCTGGTAACTCAACCCATGCTTCCGGTGCAGTGTAAAGACAGCTTTTCGCTTCTCAGGCAGCTGAGAGACGTGCAGCCAGATTTTTTCCAGGCCGGGTGCGGCTCTTTTTTCACCCCTCAGAACAGGAGTCTCCTCGAAACCGACATCGTTCAGTATGAAATCGCTTTTTTGATCAACCTGAAATTGTAGCCTCTCCTTTAATGTACGGATCCGGTTGTCTTTGATCAGGGCATTGGTCGAACGGTTCCTGACGGCCTGAAACAGGTAAGATTTCAATGAGGTCTCAATCGTGAGTGTCTGTCTGTTTTCCCAGAGGGCGATAAATACTTCCTGTACAATGTCGCGCGCCTGGTCTGAAGAACCGACATATCCTGCTGAGAACATGCAGAGCCGATCGTAGTAGAGATGAAAGAGCTGTTCGAATGCGCTTTCGTCACCCTGATTAATTTTTTGAATAGTCTCTATTTCACAAACAATATCAGAAATCATAACTGTTTGTTACGGGAACGTGGTTGAGATGAATGAGTCAATTTACGCGCTGTGCGTTTAAGCAATCTCCGGTCAGGAGATCGGCCCGGCCCTGGAGGGTGGCCTGAAGATTCAGAAAGAACGAGTTGATCATGCGCCAGAACTTCTGTGGCATCATCAGGGTACTTTCTGATATCCTCCGGAGAAAATCTCTCAGAACCAGTCGGTACCAGTTAAAAGTTACATGCTTTTCGTTAGGATAAAAAATAGGAGAGATCTGTTTTTTTTATAACCGGTACACCTGCCCCGCCAGGAACTATTCCCGGTTAATGTTTTAAAATGAGGCCTAATAATGATAAATTAGCACGCTGTGTACTGGTTGACCGAAGATTGTCATAAAACAGTTATAAGAAACAAATATTTACTGATTGCTATAGATACCAAATTGAATATAGTCTTCATTGTTACCCGGTCCGATACCATCGGGGGTTCTCACATTCACGTGAGGGATATGGCGTACAGGCTGGGTCAGGACGGGCACCGGGTCACCGTACTGATCGGGGGCAGGGGACCGGTACTGGAACACTTTACCAGCCATGGAATAGAGGTACATGCGGTGCCGAAGCTCTGCCGCAACATTTCAATGATGAACGATCTGCAAGCGTTGATCTCTATCCGCAGACAGTTGAAAAAAATTCAACCCGACCTGGTCTCCACTCACTCTTCCAAGGCTGGATTTCTGGGCAGAATCGCTGCCCGGACGCTCGGTATTCCCGTGATATTTACGGCTCACGGCTGGGCCTTCACATCAGGAAAAACCAAAAAATCCAGGCGTATTTTCAGAACCCTGGAAAAGTCGGTATCGCCGATGACCGATTTCTTTATCACGGTGTCAGATTTTGACCGGCAGCTCGGGAAAAAAATGCTGGGGGTATCGCCCGACAAAATCATGACGATCCACAACGGTATGCCCGACATACCGGACTCCCTGCGTGCGGATCCGAAAATGAATGGGGTAGTGAATATTGTGAAGGTAGCCCGTTTCGACAAGCAAAAAAATCATGAGGAGCTTGTGAGAGCGATCCATGACCTGGATTCGATTCATGTCCACTTTATTGGGGATGGCCCCCTGGAGGAAAGTATAAAAGCTCTGGTAGAGGAGCTGAAGGCAGAGGAGAAGTTCACCTTCTGGGGAAGCCGCGACGATGTGGATCAGATCCTGGCTAAAGGGCAACTCTTTGCACTGGTCTCAAATTGGGAAGGCTTTCCGCGATCCACCATCGAAGCGATGAGGGCCGGGCTGCCCGTGGTTGTCTCGGATGTGGGTGGGGCCGGGGAGGCGATTACCGAAGGCGTGAACGGTTTCATCATCCGGCAGGGGGATGTGACCACCCTCCGAAACCGTATTGAAAATCTGGTATCAGACGCTCATCTCCGGCAGCGGATGGGGGAAGCTGCCAGAAAGTATTATGAAGATTATCTCACATTTGATCAGATGTACAAAACGACGGTGAGTGTTTATCAGCAGGTATTGGCCACCCGGAGCCGTCAACAGACACAGAACAACAAATAGAAATGCACCCAGAGAGTAAGAAAATCCGCCTTTTGATAACAGGAATACGAGGCTTTGTCGGTAGTAATCTTCTGGAATATCTGCGGAAGCATGGCGGCTATCATGTGACCGGTACTTCCAGAAATGCGGATGATCTGCGGCACTTGGAATCGGAGGATCTCACCATCCTTTCCAACGAGGAGGTTTACACCCGCGGGGACTCCTACGACGCCTATATTCACCTGGCCGGCAAAGTTCATGATGTGCATGATAAGAACAACGACGCCACTTATTTTAGAGCCAATTACGATGCCACCTGCGCCCTCTACAGAAGGTTCAAAGAAGACAAGAGAGCCCGGAAATTTATCTTTCTGAGCACGATCCATGTCCTTACAGAGAGCCCGGAGGTGGAACTGGACGAACACTACGTCCCGCAGCCTTTTACACCTTATGGTAAATCGAAGTACAAGGCAGAAACCTATATCAAATCCAACGCCTCTCCCGATAAGCTCTATTACATCCTGCGGCCGAGCATGATTCACGGCCCGGGAAATAAAGGGAATCTGAATCTCCTCTATCAACTGGTGAAGTCCGGAATTCCCTACCCTGTAAAAGCATTCAACAACAAACGTTCCTTTGTCTCGATCGAAAATCTCTGTTTTATTCTTCGGGAGCTGATCGAAGGGGAGGTGGAGCAAGGCCTCTATCACGTTGCCGATGACGAGCC